>NZ_BAAACH010000038.1:0-25013 GCF_039521405.1 Clostridium sartagoforme | reverse complement strand
CAAATACTTTTTTAACACCTTTAATTCCAGCTGTTATAGTTGCATCTTCCTTAACATTCATTTCAAAGATTATACTTGAGCCTTCTTTTAATAATTCTTTATCTATTAAGCTAAATGGTATTAATATAGTATTTTCTCCATTTTTAATTTCTAAAGATCCATTTCCATTTTTTATAGCTTCTATATCTTTTATTTCAAGCTTAATTTCATTTGATGGATTCTTTATAACTATTTGATTTTTTCCGTTAGGATTTTCTATCTTTTCAACTACATTTTCTACAGGATCAGGATTTTCACTATCTGCTTTTACAGTAACTTCACATGTAGCCTTAAAGTCTCCATCCTTTGTTGTTACTGTTATTGTTGCTTTTCCTTCTCCTACTGCTATTACTTTTCCATTTTCATCAACCTTTGCAACTTTTTCATCACTTGAAGTCCAAGTAACTTCTTTATTTGTTGCATCTGATGGTAAAATACTTGCTTTTAATTCTAAGCTTTCATTTATCTTTAATTCTGCTGTTGTCTTGTCTAAACTTACTCCTGTTACTTTTACTTCTTGAACCTCTTTACCAACTACTATTCTACCTTCAACTGAATAATTTACATCCCCAAGTTTTTTAATATAAACTTCTAATGCTTCATCCAATGCTTGGAACTCATTTTCTGTTTTAGCATTCTTAAAGTGTGGATATTCATCTCCTCCAGCTGCCATAAAATCATTTGTAGCAACAAGATATTTTGCATTCATATCTAATGCTTTTCCATCTATAGTTATGCTAAATACTCTATTACCAGCTTCTTTATCCTTATCAAACGCATATTTTATACCTGCTACATGAGTAAATTGTCCTGCAGTTGCTGGATATGATTTAACTCCATGTTCAAGAATATCTTTAATTTGCGCTCCTGTTAAATACTTAGTAACTATAAAGTTTCCAAATGGAAGGACTTTAACAACTTCTCCCTTTGTTATTTCACCTTCATTTATGCTATCACGTATTCCACCACCATTTGTTATGGCAATTTGAGCACCTGTTACATAAAGCATTGCATCAGTAATTAAGTTTCCAAGATTAGTTTCTTTTGTTCTAGCATTTTCTCTTGCTCCGTCTAAAACAACCTTAGAATTTCCTATTACTTTTGATAAAATAACATTTTGTGCATCATCAATTTCCTTTATTTTGGATGTTACAGTTTCATCTGCCTCTATAGTAGATGCTGTACTCTTTGGAATTAAAGTTGCAACTGTATTTACTAATTTCTTTGTTTCTTTATCCACAATAATTTTTACTTGTCCAAGATTTGCTTCATATTCCCCTGTACTTACTATTATTGTTCCATTATCAGCTTCAAGTCCTGTTGGGTATTTGCTATGACTATGTCCATCTACTATAATATCAATACCTTCAACAGCTTTTGCTATCATTGGAGAAGTTATTTCACTAGAATCATCTGTTCCAATATGAGCTATTGCAATTATTACGTCTGCTCCTTTTGCCTTTAATTCTCCAACTTGTTTTTTAGCACTTTCTATAGGATCATTAAAGTTTATTCCTATAACATTATTAGGATTAGTCTTATATGCTGTTTCTGGAGTTGATAACCCAAAGAATCCTACCTTAACTCCATCAATTTCCTTTATTATATTTGAATTTAATAATGCTTTATCTCCCTTCATAACATTTGAAGAAATTATAGGAAATCCATTACTGCCTTCTGATGCCATATTAGCAAGTTCTAAAAGTCTTTGATATCCATAATTAAAGTCATGGTTACCTGGAGTCATTACATCGTAGCCTGCAAGTTTCATTAAAGTTACAATATCTGCTCCTTTATTCATAGTTGCAAATGGCAAACCATGTAGAGTATCTCCCGCATCTACTAATATAGAGTTTGGTATGCTCTTCTTAATTGCTGATATTGTGTCTATTCCAATAACACTTGAATCACTCTTAACTCTACCATGAGTATCATTAGTATGAAGTATTGTGATTTCAACATCATTACTTGGTAACTTTTCAATTTCAGCTGAATCCCTAACTCTCAATCTATGACTTCCCGCTGGTTCTTCTGATGCCAGTCCTATTGCAGAAACCTTATCTCCTACATTAATTCTAGCTTTCCATTCATCATCTACTCCTGGATTTTTGCTGCTTCTAATATATCCTTCAACATAAACCCTTGCTTCCCCAGTTCCATCATTTACAAATATATCTTGTCCAACAATTCTAGTTACTCTTCCTTCTACTTTTACTAAAAGTCCTTCTTTTACTTCAAGCATACTGTCCTTAGTTGAAAGTTTAGTAGGTTGTACTAAGTTAATATTTTCATCTATAATTTTTAATCCTAAACTTTCATTTTTAAGCGCAACTTGTGCATCACCTAAATATGAGGATACTTTTCCTTGAATTCTTACTTTTTGTCCTAATTTCACTGATGTGGTTGAAACTCCAAATATAGTTAATCCACCTGTTTCATCTTGAACATAAATAACATCAAAGAATGAATTTCCTGGTGCTGCAATATTAGATGCTGCAGTTACATACCCTTCAACTACTACTGCTTCACCAAATCTATCTGGAAGATTGTTATTATCAGCATCTACTCTAACATCAGCAATCTTGCTTACAGGAAGCTCTGGTGCTGAAGCAAGCTCTTTAAGAACTTTTTCAGTTATTTGGTAGTTAGAATAATCTAAACCATCCATTTCAAAGTTTGAGAAGAATGTAGCTCCTGATACTACAACTTTAGCTCCATTGTCTAAAGTTTCAACGGCTAATCCTACAACATCACCTTTTCCTACAATTGTATTATCACCTTGTTTATCAGCATCATTTCCGTAAGTAGTTTCATGTCCTCTTACTAAAACATCAATATTTGATGTATCAGATGGCATTGTAAGTGTTGATCCACTATAAAAACTATATTTCTTAGTAGTGTCTATTCCATTCATCCAACTGCTATTTGTGTTATAATCATCAAAATATAATCTGTAATTTTGACCGCCATTTTCATTATCATCAGTAGCTTGGTCATCATTAAATCTTATTTTAGCTCCTATTGCTTCAAGTACAGAATTCCCTTGTCTTGCATTTCCATACTCATCTTTAGCGTCTCCATAATCAGCCTTAGAAGTTATTGCAATATTTCCTCCATTTTTAACAAATCTAGCTATTGCAGCTAATTCGTCCTCAGTATATTTTTGAGGTGTTAATCCATATGCATCTTTTACCGTACTTTGAGGATCTGACATTATAAGTAGTGATGCTCCCTTTAGTACTTCATCTGTTATAGGTTTAGTATTTATAATTGATTTTATTTTATTTTGAGCCATTAATGCAGTTAATGTAGTAACTTTTCCTGAATAATCTCCGGATACATATTGATTTTGATGTGCACCATCTATAACGACCTTAGAAACTTCATTAGCTCCTAAAACTTCAACATCAATAGCTCCTTTAAATTCCTTAACTGTTCCATTTATAGTAGCTGTCACTTTTACTTGGAATGAATAATCTCCAGCTTTAGTAAATGAATATGGTAATTTAGCTACCACTGTTGAACCTGAATCTACTTTTTCAATAGTTTCAGTTTTTATAGCTTCACTTCCATTATTTACATAATATTCTACTTTAATATCATTTATAGCTGTTGCTTCATTATTATATATAGTAGTTCCTATATTAAATTCTTCACCAGCTATAATTACTTCTGTATCAGAATCTACTGTAGAAATTCCAAAGTTTTCTCTATCTCCTACCCAAATTGCTGATGTTACAGCTATATCTTTATCTGCTTGATCTACTCTTACATAATAATATGAACTATTTGATTTATCTATTGAAAAATTCCATTCTTTAACCGTAGAATTTATATTATCAATAGATTGTATAACCTTGCCTCCATCACCAATTATTGATATCTTCTTTATATTATCCCCATTATCTATATCTTCAACATTTACTTTGAAATCTAATTTATCTGTTTTAGGTAATATAGACCCCATAGTACTTCCATTAACTTCATAAGAAATTCTTAAGTTTTCATCTTCAGTTGCATAAACTCTTCTTTCTTTTATTGCATCATAAACAGAGTCTCTTGAAAGGTCTGAAGCTTCTATAACAGTTCTTGCAGTGTTAGCATTACCCCATTTGCCTTTATGGTTATCTTGGTTATTTGTTGGAGCAACATGCCATCCCTTATCTAAAGCTCTTGTATAATACTCATATGAAGGGAAGTATCCAGAACTTCTAATAGCTCCTTCACCATTTCCGACTTCAATTAGTGTTACTTGTTTATCTATTTCAGCATCATAATATGCAAAGTCACTAAAATCTCCAAATGTTTTTCCAGGGTGATTTAATTGTGATAATGATTGCTTTTGTGTTTTTAAAGTATTATAGTAATTCTTTAAATCCATTTTACTATTTGTTCTTGTTTCAAATCCTGGTGTATTGAAAGTGTTCATATGTCCATATCCACCAGTTGATCCTGACCAAGTCATTTCATATCCATAAATAGCAACAAAATCTCCATCTTTATTGTATTTATCTGCTGCACTTAATCCTTTATTCCAAGCTTGACTCATTGATCCATCAGCTATATTAGCTAATTTATCATTATCAAACCAATTAGAGTGATCTGTTACAGCTAAAAAATCTACTTTTGCAGTATTTTCAGCATATTGATATGCTTCATCTACTGAACCTGTACCATCGGATATATTAGTATGAGAGTGAAGTTGTCCAAAATATAAATTTTTACTTACTTCACCAACTGTAAATTTCCATTCCTTTGAAGTTAAGTTTCCTAATGTGTCCTTAACCTCAACTAAAACCGTATGAGTACCATCATCTAAATCTTCTGATACAGAATATTTTATAGTTTGATTGTCTTTAGATATGTTAGCGGTTACATCATTTCCGTCAAGTAATAATTTAACTGAACTCATATCTACGCCTGATTCATCATTAAATGTTGCGCTAACTTCAGGTTTTCTTAAATTTCCTATATTTTGTCCATTAGATGGTTTTAAATCTGTAACTGTTGGGCCAACTTTATCTATAGCCTTATTTACAGTTACTTTACATTCTGCTTTTATATCAGTTTTTATTTTTGATTTAACTTCTATAGTTGTTTGTCCCTCTTTAATAGCAACAACTTTTCCATCATTATCTACTGTTGCTATTTCAGGATTTAAACTTATATATTCAACACCTTTTTCTGTTGTATTTTCAGGGATATAAGCAAGTGTTAAGCTTTTATTTTCTCCAACTTCTAAAGATATGTTTGCATCAATATTTAATCCAGTTAATGCAATATCTACAGCTGAATAACTTGAACTTCTAGGTGTTGGTTCTTTTGCATAAAAATCATTTTCATTATTGTTTGTATCCCAACCGTTAGTTTCTCCATCTGAAGAACCGTTATTGTCCTTACGTTGAATACTTTGAGTGTTACTCATTCCCTTAGCAGTACTATTTCCTTCTGATTCATTAGCTGTTCCTATACCTACTAAGTCAATGACTTGTGAACTATTGTCTATAAGTCTAACTTTACAGTCGGTACCACTCATCGCTATTTTACCATCTGTTACATCTGGATTGGGTAATTCATCTGTTCCATTTGATCCTTTTGCTTCTTGTATTAAGTAATATCCATTACCTTTAATAACTCCTGCTAAAATAGTAACATTTGTTGTTCCTACAAAACTACCTGTTTTGGATGCATACTCTATTTTCCAACCATCAATGTTTATATCAGTATCAGTTGGATTATACAATTCAATGAAATCGTTTTTATACTTCGCTCCACCATTTCCTCCACCGCCATAAACTTCACTTATTACTACGTTATTTGCTTTTTCTGCTTTAACTTCTTTTACTGGTACTGTTACTAATCCTAATATCATCGTAAGTGTCATAAATGAGCTTAACAATCTGCTTTTTAAAAGCTTTTTCATATTCATCCCCCTTAAAATATTTTTAATAAGCTCTTGATATAAGTATTTATTCCTATATCTTTAATTAATTATGTCTGACTTATAATGCAAATTTTAAATAGAATTTTTTTGTACCGACCTCAAGAAATCCCCCCTTTATTCTTTCTAATTTAATTTTATCACTTACTCCCTCTTCTTCAAGTTAAATGTACTTATATTTGGTAATTATTTTAATACATATATCGACACTATCTTTAAATTTTATATTTTAGCACTTTACATATTATATATTTTTTTGAAATTATTTTATTATCCAACGTGTTATATTAAAGTTTTTCGTATTATGTTAAGTAAATTATACTTGTTACGTTAAGTAAAATTTTAATCAAATATATTTAATATACTTAATAAAAAATGGATTATATTTTATTTTTAAAATATAATCCATTTTATTTTTAAATTTAATTGTTACTATATTACTTTAAATACTCTTTCTTTTTGTTAAATACAAAGAATATTCCAGCACCTACTATAATTAATCCTATTACTAATGAGTAAATTGGATTATTTCCACCTGTTGCTGGTAAAGAACCTCCATTATCATTTCCATTATTAGAAGCTTTTTCTGCAATTATAAACTTACTAAAGTGAGGAGTCTTAAATGTTACTTCATTTCCATTTATAGTTGTTTCCATTTCTTTAAATGTCTTAGTTTCTTCATCATAATAGAATACTGCTAAATTTCCTTTGTTTAATCCTTTTAAGTCCTCATCACTTAATTTTAATGTTATTGTTGCAACTCCGTCTTTAAAGTTATGAACTTTAACTATATTATCTCCATTCTTAATTAATAGGTTAAGTTCAAATACTTTTTTAACACCTTTAATTCCAGCTGTTATAGTTGCATCTTCCTTAACATTCATTTCAAAGATTATACTTGAGCCTTCTTTTAATAATTCTTTATCTATTAAACTAAATGGTATTAATATAGTATTTTCTCCATTTTTAATTTCTAAAGATCCGTTTCCATTTTTTATAGCTTCTATATCTTTTATTTCAAGCTTAATTTCATTTGATGGATTCTTTATAACTATTTGATTTTTTCCGTTAGGATTTTCTATCTTTTCAACTACATTTTCTACAGGATCAGGATTTTCATTATCTGCTTTTACAGTAACTTCACATGTAGCCTTAAAGTCTCCATCCTTTGTTGTTACTGTTATTGTTGCTTTTCCTTCTCCTACTGCTATTACTTTTCCATTTTCATCAACCTTTGCAACTTTTTCATCACTTGAAGTCCAAGTAACTTCTTTATTTGTTGCGTCTGCTGGTTCAATGCTTGCCTTTAATTCTAAGTTTTCATTTATTTTTAATTCTACAGATATCTTATCTAAGCTTATTCCTGTTGCTCTTATTACTGGCACTTCTTCTGCTGCTACAGTAACCTCACATACCGCCTTAAAGCTTCCATCCTTTGTTGTAACTGTTACTGTTGCTTTTCCTTCTCCTACTGCTGTTACTTTTCCATTTTCATCTACCTTTGCAACTTTTTCATCACTTGTTTCCCAAGTAACATCTTTGTTTGTCGCATCTGCCGGTGAAATACTTGCCTTTAACTCTAGACTTTCATTTATCTTTAATTCTGATGTTGTCTTATCTAAGGTTACTCCTGTCGCCTTCACAGCTTCTGGTTCTGCCGTACAGTTAACCTTCATTGTTATTTCCTTAGTTGCTTGTGAAGCTCTACCATCATCAGTGTACCAAGGTAAATCAATAGTTTCTTGTGTTGGCTTTATACCAAGTTTAAATTCATTAATACCAGATTGTAATTTTATTCCTTCCACATATACATTACCATACTTATCCATAGCGTTAGGATATAATTCATTTATATCTTCACCATTTATTGTAAATTTAACTCCATACGGAACGCTAGCTTTTAAGGTAAATTCTTTATCAGAAGTCTCATATTCAATATCTTCTCCATAAGAAATTCTTGGCATTGAAACCATCATTGGCATATCCACCCAACGTAGTACATAATCATCAACTACCATTGAGTTTCCACCTTGATTCTTAACGGTCAACTTCATATTAGTATCAGTAGAACTATAAGACCAGTTTCCATAATCCTCTGTATCATTTTGAATACGATTATGACTTGTAAATGCTTCTGTAGTCCATGAACCTCTTGTATATTTATATTGAATACTCTTTCCTGCCATCATTTTAAATTTATATTCTACTACATCTCTAGATGTTGCACCACTTGGAACTGTAAGTCTTCCACCTGAAGCATTCCATCCATTTAAATCTCCAGCAATATAAATATCGTCTGTAGCAGGTGTATAATTTGGAATGTGTAATCTTAGTGTTACATCTACCATAACTAATTTTGGAGTAACAGATTTTTCTTCTGAATCAGCTCTATTATAGAACTTATCATAAGCAGCAACTTTATAAGTATAATCTTTATCGTTACTTACTGTAAAATCTACAAATTCTTTAGCAGCTTTATCTACTACAGAAATTTTCACAAATTCATTATTTCCTTCTTTACGATATATTTCAAATCCTTCTACATCTACACCATCTGATGTCCAATCAATTTTTACTCTATTAGATTCCACAACTATATCACTTAATGTAGGTGCATTTGGCGCTGTAGTATCTTCACTATTCATTATAGCTTTCATTGATGCTTCTACTGATTCTACATAATTATCACCAGCATTTGTAGTAGCTTTAGCATAGTACTTATATACACCAGCTTCTGTTGGTTCAAATGATGCATAATAAACCTTTGATCCATCTTCAGCATCTTCTTTATATCTTAGCTTAGTACTATTTGCATTATCCTTTAATGTTCCTTCTTTATAATACATTAACTTAGCTTCAAAGTTTGGAATATCTTTTCCTCTATATTCATTATTATCAGTTAATCCTGGAATATTTACCTTTACAGTTATTTCTTCTGTTTTATTTCCTATTCCAATAGTTAAATCTTTTACTTGCTTAGGTGTGTCAATTGATTCAATAGTATATGATGGAAGTGCAGTTACTGAGTCGCTGAAATCACTTTCTCCTCCATCTTTAACTGCTGTAACATAATAATAATATCTTACACCATCAACAACAGTATTATCTTCAAATCTTGTATTATTTGATGAATCAATCTTTTCAGCCTTTTGTCCTTCAAGATTAGTTCTATAAATATTGTATTTAGCAGCTCCATCAACATCATTCCATGTTAATGTTACTTTTCCTTGTTCTGCATTAGCTTTAAGTCCTTGTACCTTTTCAACATTTACAATATTGTTAGTAGATACCATCATTAATCCTGTTTGAGCTGGAATTGTAATTTGAATTTTTCCATCTTTTACAGTTGATGTTATATTCCCATATAATTCATCTTTTAAACTTAGTCCCTCCGGTAAAAATCCTGTTACATCTGCTTCAATAGTTTTTTCTTGTGATGATTGATTTAATAACAATAATGCTCCTTTTTCAGAATTTCTTCTTGCATAGGCTATTACATTATCACTTGAATATGCTGTTTGAATTTCACCAGTTGCAAATAAATCAAGATTTTCATTTCTTACTTCTGCAGCTTTTTTATAAACGTCAAATAACTCTGAATATCTTCCAACTGCTGAATAATCTCCATTTTCTTCTGAAACTCTGTCCCAAGGAAAACTTCTTCTTGAATCTGGGTCTTTAGTTCCTGTTACGCCTACTTCATCACCATAATAGATAGTTGGAGCACCTGGATATCCCATTTGGAAAATTGCAGTCAATGCTTGAAGCTTTAATGCACTATCTGAAGCTTCTGGAGCAATTTTAGTGTTTTCTTCTTCCCATGTAGGATTGTCTATTTTAGTTATATTTCTAATAGTATCATGAGAATCTACCAAGTTTAGCATAGCTTGCCAAGCTTCCTTTGGATAGTTTTCTCTAATAACTTCTAGTGCATTATTAAAGTTTTCTGCATTACCACTTATTATATAATTTTGAAGAGCAGCTCTAAATTGATAATTCATTACTGAGTCAAATTGGTCTCCTAATAGATAATGAGTTGCAACTCCCCATTCTTCTCCTAATATAACTGGATCATCGATTACATTTCCATTTGCATCTAATTTTCCTGCAGTAGATTTAACAGCTTCTCTAAACTTTTGCCATGTAGCTGTTGATACATCTGGAGCAACGTCTAATCTCCATCCTCTTGCCCCCATCCATATCCATCTTTGAGATGCTGCATATTGAATTTGCTCTTGTGCTTCTTCCTCTGTCATAGCATTTAAATCATATCCAATAACATTTTCTCTATAGTCAACATTATTCCATTCATGATTTCCTGAAATAGCTAATTCATCACCTTCCTGCGGTTCTTTAGCTTCCATTACTGGTAATGAATCATATCCCCACCAGCCTTCATATTTATAATGTTGGTCTTTCTTTTCTAAGCTATTTCCATCTTTGTCCTTTACAATCCATTCATTTTCAACTTTGAACCAGTTTGTAAATTCAAAGTCTTCTGGATAAGAGTAGTTTTTACCTGTTACAGGATTTTTAAGATTTTCAAATTCTTTTATGACTTCTTTTTCTGCTTCATCTTGAGATTTTCCAGCATTTACTTTATCATATACTTTTCTCCAATATTCATAAGCACCAATTTCTGGATACTTTTCATATCTATCAAAGTATATAGAGTCATCACCAACATGGTTAAATACTCCATCTGCTATTAGTTTAATTCCTGTTTCTTCTGATGCCTTTGCAAAAGCTTGATATATTCTATCTGATGCAGCCCTTGTAGCTTCATAATTTAATCCTGAGGTAGAATCTCCTGCTAAGTTGTAAACAGGTTTACCAAACATTGGATCTAAAGATTTATAGTCAGTTGCATCATATTTGTGGTTAGATGCTGCCCATGCTACTGGATTTAAATAAATAACGCTTACACCTATAGATTTTAAATAATCTAACTTTTGTTCTATTCCTTGAATATCTCCACCATAAAACTCATTTGTCCAAATATTATCTGTTTCTGAATTAGGATAATATGGCTTATTTTCTGGAGTACTATGCCTTGGATTTTCTGGATAATCAGTCCACTCACCCCATACTTGTGATTGTGAAGGTTCACCATTAACTCCACCATCAAAATATTGAAGTTTATATGGTTTGATTTCTCCATTTTCTAAAGTATATCCTCTATATCCATCTATTAACTTTGCTCTGTTGTTGTCTTCATTTCCGTCAAAGAATCTATCTGGAAATATTTGATATACTATAGAATTTTTCATCCAATCAGGAGTTTTATAATCCTTAGCATATACTGTTAAATTATAAGGTAATGCTCCTTCTTCTGCAGTAGTGCCACTTCCACCACTTAAATTATCATCACCATATTCAACCTTAGTTTTACCATCAACTAGTATAAATTTATAACCCCATATTCCAATACCTTTAAACTCTGTTTTTGGTATTATTGCTTCATAATAATCTGTTTCTCCTATTGTAGTTGCTTTTCTCATATCATAGCTTTTTGCTATTCCACTTCCATCAATAAGTTCAACTTTTGCAACTTGAACATCATCTTTAGCAACTCCAATTCTTAATGTTAAATCTTCTGTTTCTTCTTTTATTGCACCAAATGGTTTTTTATATGTTATACTTCTTGAATCAAATTTTATTGCTGATTTATTTATAAGTCCATCAAAATTTCCTTCTGTTGGCTTATAGTTATGAGTTAATATCTTATCCCCTTTGTAATTAATTCCAAAGGTAACATCTGCTTGATCTAAAACATTAACTACTAAATTTCCTTCTTGTGAACCATAGTTTTCATTATCCCAACTTGCTCCAAATACCACCTTAGCTTCAAACTTTCCTACTGGTAAATTCCTTTGTAGCTTGTACACACTTCCATCAAAGTTATAATCAACAAACATTTGCTTAGCATTTGCAGGAGCCCAAGTTCCTTCACCAAATACTTCTTGAATGTCCCCAACTAATCTTGGCCATTTATCTGCACTTAATTCTGGAACATATTGAGTTAATCCGTTAACTCCAGCAATATTTATTCTAATCTGATTTAATTCTTCATTAACATAAAAATTAACCTTAGTTTTTTCAGTTAAATTTAAAATAAAATTATCGCCATTGTTACTAAATCCATCCCATGTTCCATTCTTTACAATTTTAAATTGATGTTCACCAGCTGGTAAAACTGTTGAATATTCATAAAAATCGTCAACTAAATGTTTTAATTGAGTTTCTGAATTGTTTGGATTCCATCCTTGGAAAGAACCTGCAACATACCATTTACTTTTTCCTCCAGGTTGATTAACAAGTTCATCTGCAACTACTCCACCCTCTTCTGGAGTTTCTTCAACTAATGCTGGTTTAACATAATAAGTTTTATTGTCATCTTGCTTATAATAAACTTCTAGATTACCATTGCAATCTAAGTATGCTAAGTCTACTATTCTTTCAAAACTATCTTGTTTTTCCCAATTTCCATATTTCCCCTTAGTCCCTATTGTCTTCGAAGAATTTGTAATTCCTGTATATGAAATTGTTGTTTCGCATCCAAATTCATTATCCTTATCAAAGATGCCTTCTACTCCAGTAGCCCCTTCTGTAATCCAGTTCCATAAAGACCATCCTTCATAATCTTTATTTAGTCTATTATAATTAACTTTAATATTAATTTTATCAAAGCTCTTGTATAAAGGTTCATATACTATACTTTTAGGCTCTACATTATCACCACTATCTAATTTTCCAGCTGTAATTACAATTTCAGTTTCTCCTTTAGATAGGTCATATTTAACATCCTTTGTTGCCTTTGTTTCCCATTCGCCTTTTTTTATTATTATTCCAAGTTCACCAGATGTAGGTACATTAATTACTGCATATACACCCTTTTCATCCTTATGTGTAAATTCAATTACATGTCCATCCGTATTTGGCCACCATGCCCAGATATTCCATCCAGCATAGTCACTATCTTCTTTAAAGAATCTAACTTTAACCTTTTGACTTTCAGTAGTTTCTGCTTTAACCACATTATTAGGTATAGGTATTAATGTTAAACAAAATAGTATAAGTGTAAAGATGCTAAATTTAGCTTTGTGTTTTAAGACACTTTTTCCCCTCATAAAAAATCCTCCTTTTTATATTAAATTATCAAAGATCTTTCGGAAACGTTTCCATTGTTGAGTTCATATATTTATTTCATATAATTTTTTATAGAAAACGCCTCTTATCCCAATTGTAATTCATCATTGTAAAACTTTCCATACATTTTAATTTTTTTGTATATTAGTACAAAATTATAAAATATTACCTATATTAATAAAATTCTTCTTATCTTCTAATATCATCTATATACTTATATGAGTTTCTGACAACTTATTTTTTTTAACAGCTTGTCAATTTCCAAAATATGCTTCATAATAATATTATAGTAATTAAATTGTTAATTTTTGGGAGGTTTTTTATGCAAAAAAATTTTTCTTTGACAAAAAAAATATTCATTTCAATGTTCCTAGGAGCATTGTTTGGAATTATTATTCAAAATTTAGAATCTGACTTAATTAAAAATACTATTATATTGAATGGTTTTGTAAAGGTTTTATCTAATCTTTTCTTAGCATCAATAAAAATGATGGTTGTGCCTCTTGTATTTATTTCATTAACATGTGGTGCTGCTTCCATCGAAAATATAAAAAAGCTTGGAAGAGTTGGAGGAAAAGTATTTTTATTTTATCTTTCTACAACATGTATTGCAATAACTATAGGCATATTATTTTCTATTCTAATAAAACCTGGCATTGGTCTTGATATGTCTCATCTACTAATAAGTGAACCAACAATTTCACAGGGTAATTCATTTATAGACATAATAATTGGAATAATTCCTACTAATCCTTTCAAATCTTTTGTGGAAGGAGATATGCTTCAAGTAATTTTCTTTTCAATCTTATTAGGTCTATCTATAAGCATGGTGGGAGAAAAAGCAACTATAGTAAAAACTTTTTTAAATTCATTAAATGAAGTGATAATGAAATTCGTTCAAATAATAATGAATTTTGCTCCTTTTGGAGTATTTGCATTAATGACAAATACTTTTGCAACCATTGGATTTAATGCCATGATGCCACTTATCAAATATATGATTGTTATACTTCTTTCACTATTGATACATTCAATTTTCATATATGGAGGACTATTTAAATTTTTTACTAAACTAAGTATAAAACCTTTTTTAAGAAAATTTATTAAACCTGCTTCTATAGTTTTTTCAACTGCTTCAAGCAATTCTGCTTTACCTGTTACTTTAAATGCTATGGATGAAATGGGGGTAGATAATTCTATTTCTTCATTTTCTATTCCTCTTGGGTCCACTATAAATATGGATGGTACTGCTATAATGCAAGGTGTAGCTTCAATATTTATTGCTCAAGTCTACAATATTGACTTAAGTATAACTAGTATTTTAACTATTATATTAACAGCTACATTAGCTTCAATTGGAACTGCCGGTGTTCCTGGAGTTGGCATGGTCATGCTTTCAATGGTACTTCAATCAGTAGGACTTCCAATAGAAGGCATAGGATTAATTATTGGTATAGATAGAATTTTAGATATGTGTAGAAGCACTATTAATACAATGGGGGATTGTATATGTACTATTATTGTAAGTAAATCTGAAAATTCCTTTAATGAAGAGCAATATTATTGCGATATAAATAGTATGGAGAATCTAAATAATCTATATGAAAATGCTGATAATTCTATTTAGAATAATCAATAATATTGTACTTTTAAAATTAATATTATTTAATCCTGCAACATTATAAATTTAAAAATATTTATTGACAAGATTTTATCTCATTGCTAAAATGATATAGTTAGTATAGTTTAACTCAAAGTTTACTATTACTAAACTTTTATATATTTTTAGGAGGTTTCATGAGTGAAGCATTTTTGCTAATTAAATATCTATCTATCGGATGGAATTAAATTTATAATTTTGGAGGGATTTTTATGAAAATTGAACAACTTGGAAGACATATTTTAGTGGAATACTACAACTGTGATAAAGAGATTTTAAAGGATCATGCTATTATAGAGGAGCATATGAAAGAAGCTGCTATTGCTTCAAATGCTACAATAGTTACTAGTTGTTTCCACAAATTTAATCCCTGGGGAGTAAGCGGTGCCGTTATAATCCAGGAATCTCATCTTACAATTCATACATGGCCTGAATATGGTTATGCATCAGTAGATCTTTTTACATGTGGTGATACTGTTAATCCTTGGCTTGCATTTAAGTATCTTGAAGATGCACTAAAAGCTGAAAGAAGTGAATCTACTGAAGTTGCAAGAGGTTTAGTTGATAAGGTTAAGGCCTTTTCCAACGGAGCATATGATAATATTCAAGTAAAACATAAAATGGAGGGTTAAGATATGGATATGGAATTATGGTATACTGAAAATCAAACTCAAAATGTAAATTTTTCTATGAAGGTTAAAAATCATTTGTATTCTGAACAAAGCCCATTTCAAAAAATTGATGTATTAGATACTTATGAATTTGGGAGAGTACTTGTAATTGATAACTGGACAATGGTTACTGAAAAAGATGAATTTATTTATCATGAAATGATAACTCATGTAGCTATGGCTACTAATAAAAGTATAAAGAATGTATTAGTAATAGGTGCTGGAGATGGTGGTACTGTTAGAGAATTAACAAGATATAAAAATATTGAAAATATAGATATGGTTGAAATAGATGAAGCTGTTGTTAAAGCTTCAAAAGAGTTTTTACCTTTTACATCTAGTAAATTAGATGATGAAAGAGTTAACTTATTTTTCGAAGATGGAATTAAATTTGTTAAAGGTAAAGAAAATTTATATGATTTAATTATAATAGACTCCACTGATCCAATAGGACCTGGGGAAGGATTATTTACAACTGAATTTTATAAAGATTGTTTTGCTTCATTAACAGAAAGTGGAATTCTAATAAATCAATGCGAAAGTCCTTACTATCCGCATAATGCAAAGGAAATGAAAAGATCTTTCAGTAAACTTAAGGGAATCTTCGATATTTGTGAAGCTTATCAATATCATATGCCTACTTATGCTTCTGGTCATTGGATGTTTTGTTTTGCATCAAAAAAATTACATCCCTTAAAAGATTTTAATGCTGATAAATGGAATTCTTTAAATTTATCAACTAAGTATTATAATACGGACTTACATATAGGAGCATTCATGCTTCCGAATTATGTTAAAGAATTATTAAATGATTAGTTAATATAAAAGCTTATGTATTATCC
Organism: Clostridium sartagoforme; assembly: GCF_039521405.1. Taxonomy (NCBI): domain Bacteria; kingdom Bacillati; phylum Bacillota; class Clostridia; order Eubacteriales; family Clostridiaceae; genus Clostridium; species Clostridium sartagoforme. The sequence goes on along the minus strand of NZ_BAAACH010000038.1, from coordinate 8,711 downwards.
AATACATAAGCTTTTATATTTATGTACAATATTAATCTATTATTTTCACATTAGTTATAATTATATATATTATATTAATATATAAATGATTATAAGAGGATTAAGCATGTATATAAAATCTACTAATTTACAAAATAAAGACCTTTCACTAACAGTTTATACCAATACAGCACTAGTTAATGAAACTAGAGAGATTTTAAAGCCTAAACCTGATTCTAACCCCTATGTCACTATTGAATATTTGGACATAAGTAAGTTTTTAAATGAAACTTCTGTTATTGTATTGGGGGTAGATGATTTTGCAATGATTTTTAACTATATTTGTTGTAATGCTAAAGACTCAAATACAATATCTTGTAGTAATTGTGAAAGTTTAATTCCTAATTCAATTTTAATTAAAGGGACAGATAAAAAACTAGATAATATTAAACTAAGCTATCTTACTGATAATATAAGATGGTCTAGCAGTTATGTAATAATTTTACAAGAAGAAACTCTAGAAATTCACTGTTGGTTTAATCTTGTAAATAAATCTGGAATAGATTATAACAATACAACATTAAAAGTTATTGCTGGAGATGTTAATTTAGCTTATAAAAACTTGTATTTACTTAATACTCCTATTCAATCTACGAATCTAGAAAGTTCAATAGTTGATAGTGGAATTATTGATTACTATATTTATACTATTCCTGGCAAATATTCTTTTCTTAATAATACAATAAAACGTATAAAGAATTTCTTTAGAGGAGGAATTAAATATACTAAACTTTATGATTTTGGGTATGACTCTATAAATGCTAACATAGTAATTAAATTTCAAAATACAACTGAAAACAATTTAGGATTTCCACTTCCATCCGGCAGTATAAACTCATATACTAAATATGGGGAAAATTTAGAATTTGTTGGTGGTAGTTCTATAAAAGGTATTGCAAAAGATAGGGAAGTTTCTTTTGTAATGGGAAAAGCCTTTGATGTTACTTCACAGAGAAATTTAATTAATTTTCAAAAATACAAAGATTATATGTTTAAGCAAGTTCTTTATATAATAACTAACACAAAAGATGAAGAAATTCCTATAAAAATATGTGAGCCAATTTTTGCTCCTTGGGAAATAGATTATTCTACTGATAAGTATGATATTGATGCAAATGGTAATCCATGTTTTAATATAACTGTGGGTCCTAACTCTAAAAAGGATATACTTTTCAATTATAAATATGATGTCAAATCTACTTAAAATACAAGGTACTATAGAATTACTTTTCTATAGTACCTTGTATTTATTTCTTTATTTTAAATATATCTATTGAGATATTTAAATTATTTGAACTTTCCATAGCCTTATTTGTGTTGAGCATAGTTTCATCTGATTTATTGCTTGCATCAACAATTTTATTAGATATATTAGTTATTCCGTTGCTTCCCTCTATTGTTGCTTTAGATACTCCATCCATAATATCTGATATTTCTTTTATTGATATTAATAAATCACTAGAAATTTTATTAAATTCACGTACAATACTATCTATTAATTCTCCATCATTTCTGTAAGTTTCTGTAACAGTTATCATATTGGAGAATTCTTTTTGTAAATCCTCATCCATAAATTTAATCAAATTATTAGAGCCATCAATAAGACTGTTAACCGCACTTGATATATCGTTTCCTGTTTCTTTTATCTTTATTACAGACTCCTTAGAAGCTTCTGCCAGCTTTCTTATTTCTTCAGCTACAACTGAAAATCCTCTTCCTGCTTCACCAGCTCTTGCAGCTTCTATAGATGCATTTAACGCTAAAAGATTGGTTTGTTCTGTAATTTCTATTATTATTTCAGATAATTCATAAATCTTATTGATTACCTTAGTTTTATCTATTGCATCTTTTAGTGACACTTTAGAGTTGTATAAGATATTATTTGTATTTTCTAATCCTAAACTAACAGAACTTTTATTATCTAATGCTCTCTTACTTATTTCACTTGCTATCTCCGCTCCTTCATTTGCCTTGTTAGCAATTGATTCTATAGATAATTCAATACTCTTAATTGAGTGATCGATTTCCTGTGTTGATGCAGAGGTTTCTTCCATTACTGCTGTTATTTCTTCTGAAGTTGCTGCAATATTTTCTAATGAATCATTTAGATTATTCATATTGTCGTTTATGCTTATTATAGAAACTTCTGTATTTTTTGATTGTACTTTAACATTTTTTATCAAATTACTTAAAGAATCTTGTATTGTTCCTATATATTTCAAGATTATTCCAAGCTCATCTTTTCTATTTGAAATTTTCTTATCAATTCCTCTTGAAAAATCACCTTTTGAGATTTCTTCCATCTCTCTTACTGCTAATTTTAATGGCTTGATAATATTTTTAGTTATAATAGCAGCAGCTATTATTCCAATAAAAAATACTGCTATGATACTAATAATTAGTAATGATATTAATTTATCTACAGCTTGTTCATTTTCTGTTTTTATATTTTCAGCTAAGGTGTTCGTATAATTTGAAAGTTTATTTAATTCATATCTAAAACCTTCACCTAAGTTTATCTCTATTTCCTCTAATTTTTTCTTGGCTTCACTTTCATTTCCTGATAAAGCTAAATCAATAACTTTTTTTTGTTCTGCTCTGTATGAGTTTAATTTAGTTTCTAACCCTATTATTGCCTTGCTTGTATTTTCATCAATATATATATTTTTATAATTGCTAAAACTTTCATTAAATTTTTCTTCACTATTTATTATTTTCTCATGTTCTTCTTTTTGATATTCTTTATTCTCACTATTTAGAATCATTTTATAAATGCTTGCTTCAATACTTCTCTCTTCATTTATGCTATTATTTAGATTTAATACTGATAAAAAGTTCTCATTATACATTTTTTGCATTCTTTCATCAGCCTTATTAATTTGAAATATACCAATTCCACCAATAACAAGCATCATTAATGTCAATGTAGTAGTTAATATATATATTTTTACTCTAACCTTTAAATTTTTAATCATACATCCACCTCGCTAACATTTTTGTATTACAATTTAATTATCCAATAATTTATATTTTTAGTCAAAATATAAATTATATATTGTCAAAACTTTATAATAATTGTCAATATACTATATGAAAAAGTTAACATTTATCAATTTAATTTTTAGTTGCTGTTATAAATTAATATAATCTTAAATATATTCAGTCACCTATACCATTATAAAATTATAATAGTAAAAAATAAACAGAGCTATAAAAACTAGCTCCGTTTATTTACTGTAAAAATATTATATTTCTACTATACCTCTATTCTCTATGCTTTTAGGTATATCTATAACTCTTTGATTACTTGAGCCTCTATACTTTAAAGATATATTTCTTTTATTTATTTCAAATCTACCATCAACTAATACATCTACAAAAGATAACATAGCCATTCTGTCTTCATTTTTTAATATATCTTCATATAGATATCCTGACCATAACCAAATACTTTTTTTAGTTTCATCTTTTATTCTCTTTAATAAATTATATAAATCCTTGTCTTTTATTTGATCCATGGGTTCTCCACCTAAAATATTAACTCCATTTACATTAGTATTTTTAACATACTCTATAAACTTGTCTTCTATTTCTTTGGTCCATTTATCTCCATAATTAAAGTTTTGTAAATCTTTATTAAAGCATCCTTCACAATTATTAGTACATCCACTTACAAATAATGTTGTTCTTACTCCAGGTCCATTACTAACATCAAATTTTCTTATTTTAGCATAATTCATTTATAAAACCTTCTACTAGTATTTTTTTAAGATAAGATATTATTTATGTCTTATCTAATATATTTATAAACCTAATAAATGTTTGTAAATATATTATAAATGTAAAACTCTATCTCCTATTTCTGCTGTTCTCCCTTTATTCCAGAAATTTGTTCCTATATATCCACAAGTCCTTCTCATAACTTGCATCTCTGATTCGTCCCTATTTCCACAAGATGGACAAACCCATTCTAAGTTTTCATCAAGTTTAATTTCTCCAGTATATCCACATTTATAGCATATATCTGGCTTTGTATTTATTTCTGCATATTGTATGTTGTGATATATAAAATTAATTACTTGTTCCACAGCCTCAAGATTTTTTGACATATCAGGAACTTCTATATACGAAATACATCCCCCTAAACTTATATTGTGGAATTGAGATTCAAATTTAAGTTTGCTAAATGCATCTATTTCTTCACATACATGCACGTGATATGAATTTGTGTAATATAACTTGTCCGTAACATTTGGTATTACGCCAAACTTACTTTTATCTATTCTGCAAAATCTATATATTAAGTTTTCTGCTGGAGTTCCGTATAAACTAAAACCTAATCCAGTTTCTTCTCTCCACTTTTTGCAGCACTCATTCATATGATTCATTACTTCTAATGCAAACTTTTCTCCCTCTTCGCTGGTATGACTTGTTCCTAACATAGCTTGAACCATTTCATAAATACCAACATATCCTAGTGATAATGTGGAATATCCATCTTTAAGTAACTTATCTATTTTTTCTCCCTTTTCTAATCTTCCAATTGCTCCATGCTGCCAATGAATAGGAGAAACATCTGATAAGGTTCCAAGAAGCATATTATGTCTTGTTAAAAGTGCTTCTTTACAAAGTTCTAGCCTTTGGTTTAACATATCCCAAAATAATTCCATATCTCCATCTGCTATTATCCCAATTTGTGGAAGGTTCAACGAAACTACCCCCTGGTTAAATCTTCCATACCATTTATACTCATTATCCTCAGTTTTAAATGCGCTCAAGTGAGAACGGCAGCCCATTGGTGGAAAAGTATTCCCTTCATAATTCATTCTCATTATCTTAGCTGATTGATAGTCTGGGACAAGTCTTTTTGCTGTACACCTTGCTGCTAATTTAGTTATATAATCATATTTCCCACCTTCTAGACAATTATGTTCATCTAAAAGATATACTAATTTAGGGAAAGCTTCCCCTATTTCTTGTCCTTTATAATTTTTCATTCCTTCTAATCTTTGTTTTATCATTTCCTCACAAATTAAAGCCATTTCTTCTTCGTATTCATTTCCAACTTCAATTTCCAAATAAATAGTAGAAAAAGGTGACTGTCCATTAGTAGTTTGTAGGGTTGATAATTGATACCTAATAGTCTGTACCCCATCTTTTAATTCCTTGTGTTTCATATCCTTAGCTAGTTCCCTTGCTAAGTTTTCATCATTACATTTCTCTATAAAAATATTATAATATTTTTCTTCTGTTATTTTCAAAAATTTAGCTAAGTGTTTTATTGTTATGCTTTGTCCACCATATTGATTACTTGCCACCTGTGCCATGATTTGTGTTGTTACAGTACATGCTGTACTAAACGACTTTGGTGATTCTACAAGTTTGTCATTTATAACTGTTCCATTGTTTAGCATATCTTCTAAATTAATTAAACAACAATTAAAAATATTTGAAAGAGTGTAATCCATATCGTGCCAATGTATCGTCCCCTCATCATGAGCTTGGACTATATGAGTTGGAATAAGTCTTCGTCTTGATATATCCTTTGATACTTCTCCTGCAATTAAATCCCTTTGTGTTGCAGCTATAACTGAATTCTTATTTGAATTTTCTTTTGCAACATCTTCATTAGTTTTATTTAGAAGACTTAAAATACTTTCATCTGTTGTATTAGTATTTCTCTTAAATTCTTGAACTGCTCTATATCCCTCATAAGATTTAGCCGTCACAACTTGTCCATAGTGAACAAGCCTATCATATACATAGGATTCTATTTTATGTATTGTTGGAGTATCACTTTGCTTACTAAAATATTTTTCTGCATCATTTGCTATAAGCTTTGCTATATCAGCTAAATAAATTCCACTACCATTTTTCATAGCTTTAGAAATTGCAGCCCTTATTTTTTTCTTATCAAAATTAGCTACATTTCCATCTCGTTTAATAACCTTCATTTAATACATCGACTCTCCTTAAAAGTTTTAAAACTCTATTATTTTTCTTAATAAACTGATTTTTTAATTATACTATAAATTTCTTTTAATTGCATTTTTACAAATTCTCATTTTTTTAAACAATCCTCTCCAAATTACACTTATCTTAATTTACTTTTGTTTTATACCTATAGTTATTATTTTTAAAGCTATGTTAATTTAATCTTTTAATTATTAAAATAACATAGCTTTAATTTTTATATTTTACTATCTATTATATTTATAAGCTCTTCTGTTTCAGCATTTATTGGAACTCCATCATACCAATTACCTTCATTTATATTTGAGGAGTTTCCAAAATACTTACTTTTTAATATAATTTCAGGCCTATATTCAAAATGTAATATATCGAAATGTTCCCATTTCCCACCCCAAATGAATCCATTATCTTCAAATATCTTTACTAGCTCTTTAGGATATTCTTCAATTCTTTTACTTCCCTTTGACTTATCAACCCATTTCCAATAATCTGAGTTATTTCTATTTAAATCTATTGCTATTGCATATGCATGAGGACTAAGCCTTCCTGTATCTTGAATTACCCTATAATTATAGCCTCCACTTATAGGAAAAATAAAATTATTTATTTTATTTTTATTATTTGCTAATTCCTTTGCTTCATTCAATGCTTTTTTTAAGGCTTCACCAGCTCTCGCGTTCTTATTAAAAGTAATATTTCCGCATAAGGTTGAAATACTAGATAGATTTTTCTCAACTTCTTTCCTATTACCTCCATAAAGTCCATTAAGCAAAGAATAACATCTGCTTCTTCCTGGATCAATGCCTTCCAAAACCTTGTCTATACTTTCTAGAGGATATATCTCTTCTAATGTATCTTGAATATCTGAGTTAGATACTTTAGAATCTCTATTTTTTTCTTTTTTATCATCATATAATATTTTGCTATTATTATTTAAAATTAAGTATATGTAATTGTCTTTTGAGATTTCTATTTCTTTTATCTCCTCTTTATATGCTAGCATCAATACTAATAAATCTCTTTTTGTATTATTTATATATGTATCATCTTCTATAATGAATCCATAGGTATTGTAAGCTAATAAATTCAAAGATAATAGAGTTATAAAAAATGTAGTAATTAAAAATTTTTTCATAGATTCACCTACTTTTTATTTTATAGTTTTATTATTCCAAAGTTTTTTTTTGATACTCTAAATTTTTTTTATTTTTCATTTGAGATTTTATGAATTTATTGTTAATATATAGTAAATACTTTTATAAGGGGGCTATATATGAATACAATAGTTACAAAATTTGGGGGAAGTTCTTTAGCTGATGCTAATCAATTTAGGAAGGTTAGAGAAATTATTTTATCTGATGATAGAAGAAAATTTGTAATACCTTCTGCACCAGGAAAAAGAAACTCTAAAGATTTCAAAATTACCGATCTTTTATATCTTTGTCATGCTCACATCGAATCTGGTATTCCATTAGATGATGTATTTAACCTTATATCTAACAGATATAAAGCTATAGTTTGTGAGCTTGAAATATCTCTAGATATAGATAATTATTTACAAAAAATCAAAAATGACATCGAAAATGGAGCGTCCAAAGAATATGCTGCAAGTAGGGGGGAGTATCTAAATGGTATTATTCTTGCAACTTATTTAAATTTTAAATTTATTGATGCTAAAGATGTAATTATATTCAATAAATATGGAAGTTTAGATACTGATGCTACATATAAAGCTTTAAACAGCGTTCTTTCTAAAAGTGAAAAATCTGTTATCCCAGGGTTTTATGGATCAGATTCTAATGCCAATATAGTTACATTTTCAAGAGGCGGATCTGATGTTACTGGTGCATTGATTGCTGCTAGTATAAACGCTGACTTATATGAAAACTGGACTGATGTATCAGGCTTCTTAATGGCTGATCCTAGGATAGTTAAAAATCCAATGCAAATAAAAAAAATCACTTATCGTGAGTTAAGAGAACTTTCTTATATGGGAGCATCTGTTTTGCATGAAGAATCAGTTTTTCCTGTAAGAAATGCGGGAATACCCATTAATATTAAAAATACAAATATGCCACTTGACCCAGGAACTTTAATCGTTAAAGACATGGAACCAGATTATGATAATCCTATAAAAGGAATAGCCGGTAAAAAAGACTTTACTGTAATTTCAATTGAAAAAGCAATGATGAATACAGAACTTGGATTTTGTAGAAAGGTTCTCTCTATTCTAGAGCAAAACTGTATTTCATTTGAAAACATGCCATCTGGTATAGATACTGTATGTGTAGTTATATCTGATTCTCAATTAAAAAATAAAACTGATATTTTAGTTGATGAAATAAGAAGAACTTGTACTCCTGATTCTATAGTTGTTCATCCCAATATGGCACTTATTGCAACAGTTGGTAATGGTATGTCCTCTAATAAAGGAATTGCAGCTAAAATTTTCTCTGCCTTAAGCTCTAACAATATTAATATTAGAATGATTGATCAAGGCTCAAGTGAAATTAATATATTAATCGGTATAGAAAATGATGATTTTGAAAAAGGTATAAACGCTATTTATAATTCATTTAACTAAATATAAGAATATAGGCAATATAATAATTATTATATTGCCTATATTCTTCAGACTGCTGACAAAGTATTAGCAGTCTTTAATTTTATACAAATATGTAATATAATTAAAAATATAT
>NZ_BAAACH010000037.1:351699-352318 GCF_039521405.1 Clostridium sartagoforme | reverse complement strand
TTCATCTAATAGTTTCATAGGAGCTTCAACTTTAGCTTTTGTATTCGGTCTTCCTGCTATGCAGGGACGAACCTTAAATCCATAGTCATCTGCAAATTGTTGAAATTTATTATTTACTTTTCCTTTAGAATAATTAGTTCTAGCTTCATCCATAACAGTTTTCATATTATCAAAAAGTAATTCTTTAGGTACTCCACCAAATGTTTCAAATGATTCATCTAAAAAGGAAAGTAATACGTCTTGTGTTTTATCAATAGATAATTTATATACTCTAAACCTTGAGTATGAAAGGATTAATACAAAAAACATTTATATTAATAACTTCACCTGTAGTTAAAACAAATTCTATATTTTCTTTCCAATCCAATTGAGCTTGTTGTCCTTTCTCAGTTTCATATCGCATAGCGGAAATATTTGATATATGTTCTTTTTTCCTATTATTAAAGTACTCATTAAATTCTGAGTGATTAGAGATGTATCTTCTAAATGAAGATTGCGCGCAATCTAGTCCATGATTATCTTTAAGATATTGCCATAAAATGCGCTTAGAATAAAATACTTGAATTGAATCTTTACTAAGAGCTCTTTTATAATAGGCTCAAAAGCTTCTATTTTAGAT
>NZ_BAAACH010000037.1:344499-351645 GCF_039521405.1 Clostridium sartagoforme | reverse complement strand
TCTTCTAACTTATCTATTTTAATTTCTGAATAAATGTTTGTTTGTATAATCATAATTACCCCCAATAAATCTTGAGTAATTATAATTTATTCAAACTAATTTGTACATTATTATATGATCATTTACTTGCATTCTTATATTATCATTTATAAGAGGTAAGCGTTCCTTTGTTTGGCGATGTATCACCCGAGTGGAACATGGTTCAAGCTACTGTGACTCCCCAACGGTTCAGGAAACGGAACTACAAGAGGCTGTAGTAAAAGCCATCAATATGGCACTTGGAGGCAAGGATGATATGCTTGTAGCTTTAGAGCAGAATATTGCATCTGTACTTGCTTTAGAAGATGAAAATTCTATGGAAAGCATCAATGCCAAGCTGGAAGAATTGCAAAAGGAGCTTTTAAAACGAGCAAATGCTAAAAAGGATTATAATGACCTTGCTGATGAGATAGACCGTCTGAGAGAACTAAAGCAGAATGCTATGGCAGAGAATGCGGAAAGAGAAGGCTTGAAACAACGAATTGCCGAGATGCAGGAGTTTCTTGCAGAACAGACGGAGCAGATAGAAGAATACGATGAATATCTTGTGAGGCGAATGGTTGAAAAGGTAACGGTTTATGAGAAAAAGTTCTCGGTGGAATTCAAGTCAGGCACAAGCGTGGATGTGGAGATTTAAAAAATCAATGAGAGTATATCACCCTTTAGGTTCTTAGAAGCCTATGGGGTGTTTTTTTGTTACAGATTCTGTATGAATAGTTTGACTTCTAAAGATTGGAAGTTATATAATAATGTCAACAATGTTGTTATTATGATTGTTAAGGAGAATTAACATGATTGATGTAAATGAATTACTGGAGATAGCAATTAAAGAAGCAGAAAACCTTATGGATGCTGAAATATTTTTAGTAAAAGACTTATTTAAAGGCTACGAGTGGAACAGAATACCACGAAATGATAGATTATTACTTGGGACATTATTTTTAAATTATGTAAATAAAACAAATGGTAAGATTAAAGCTGTAGAAAAAACTTCTTCCAAGCAACAGAAGTATAAGGTGATGTTATGATTATAGAATGTACAAAAAAGCTTGCAGATGCAATGAAAATAAAGATAAGTTCATATAATGCTGCAAATGCAGATTCCTTTTATGAGTGGCACGCCAACTTGTTTATGTTTGATAGGAGAAAGGGCATTCTTCTTATGAACAATAAGACTAGGTACTGTATTGTTCTTTATGGGGTAAAGATGGAGCATTTTAAAAAATTTGATAAAATTGTGCTTGATGCAATTAGAGAAACCTTTTTAGCAGATGGGTTTCCAGAGGATACAGCAGATAAGTATATAACTAAATGTAGAGATGTAGATTATACAAAGACACATGACCGTAGTGTCTTAGGTCAAATGAAAGATTTTGATATAAGTATATCGTGGAAGATAGAAGAGTATTTACCAAGTGAAAATATTAATCTTATTGAACTTAATAAGTGGGTTAACAATACGTTGATGTGTGGCTCATTGAATTATGCTCATCCAATAGATTTAATGAGAGAAGAATTGGAGGGCATAGATTAATTGGGGTTGATAAAGTGAGGGGTAAAGATGATTGATAAGGATATTCAAATTGATGATTTGACGGGATTAAAGGCAGGATTTAAGGAGTTTTTAAATACTAATTACAAGCATTTATCTTATAAAGATATAATTTGTAGTGAGGCTTTTTATATTTTTAGGGAAAGTTTAGGTATAGAGCCAATTGAAGTGCTATCTAGTGAAGACGGCATTGAAAGATATAGAACAAAACTGATGGAACACTTTTCAGATAAGGGAAGAAAAAATCCTAAATCAGATTCTTATACATATTGCCGTAATATCAAATTATTAAAAGAATATGTTACTGGAAATACTGCAAGTTTAAGTGCTGGAAAAGGAGAAAAGGAAGTAGTTACAAGAATACTGAGAAAAACTAAAAGTAGAGCAGACATACCAAAACCAAGTGAAGATGAAGTAATAAGGTATCTTAAACAATGGGATAACTTAGAAAACTATAAATTCCAAGAAGAAGCATTAGATAAATTATTCATTGTAACATATCCTTCTAATGTTTTAATGGAAGATGTTCTTGTAAAAGTTTCTACGCTAAATGATTTTTACAGCACTAATATCTTTGCAGCCTATAAAGTTGCTAAACATATTATATCCTTAAATATCGATGAAAGATTAAATAATGGAGATATAACCCTTGTAGGGGATATCGCAAAAATTGAAATGGATAATGGGAATATAATAAATTTCTATTCCTTTGCTACGAAATACTGCAGCCATCACAAGCCACTTGATTTTCCTATTTACGATAGCTTTGTTGATACTCTGCTCAAGTATTTTAGGGATTCAGATAACTTTTATGAATTCAAGAACGAGGATTTAAAAGACTATGTAATATTTAAAAAGATATTAATTGAGTTTCAAAGATATTATGGTTTAGAGCAATTCAACCTAAAGGAAATAGATAAGTATTTATGGCTTCTTGGAAAAGAAAAGTTTCCGAAGAATTATGGAAAGGTGAGATTATGAAGATTGAGATGGGGGAATCCCTTATATTATCTTGGCTTAAACACATTAAAAATTGTCAGCTTATACAATTGAACTGGACAGTTTCACCTGAATGGTCCTTTCATAAGAATCTGAGTTCGAAATCATGTTTTGGGTTCGCAAAAGTAAGTTTAGTAGATTTTGAATGAGAGTAGACTGGAAGCCATAGGTTTAATGATAGAACTGGCAAATTTTAAAGAGGTGAAATTTTGTGAATGTAGAGAAAATATACGATAAAATTGAACTCCAGACTTGCGATTGTAAATCAGGACAAAGATACTTTGATTCGTTTAGAAATATGTTTGTACATATGACGCCAGAAGAAAAGGTAAGACAAAAAACGTGTTTAATTATGTCTGGTAAACTTGGAACACCAAGAGAATCAATTAGAATTGAAGATCATCTGGTACATTATGGTGTGAAGGACAAAAATGGGAGAATCGACATATCAATAACATTCTTTGATGCAGAAGGAAATGAAAGACCATTAGCAGTTATTGAATGTAAAGAAGAACGAATACCGGTAATAGCTCAGCAGGTAAAAGAGCAAGCAGCAGAGTACGCATCTTGTATAGGGGCAGCATATTTCATTGTCACTAATGGAATTGAAATGTATTATTACCATTACAATGAAAAGGAAGATATATACGAAGCAATAGATGGGTTATTAACATATCAGGATATGTTGAATAATAATTATTCAGTTGTTGAGGAAGGTTCTATATTTACCAGATTAGCTTATGAAGAATATTATGATATTGAAAAATTGAAACAGTATGAATGGAGTTATCAAAAGATAGGTGAAGATACTAAAGACAAGCTGATTCCAACCATTATTAATTTGGATGATTGCTTATTAGATACGTCTCATAGACTAGAACAGCTCCCTTCAAAAAAATATGAGGTAATTGCTGATTTGGGAGAACAGTATAGAAAATATGATGATGCATCTGGGGGTGGTTTTGGTTCAGGGGTATATAGAGTGATACGACTAAGAGATAGAGAAATAAATAAAGAGTTCTTGGTTGGTTTTACAATTATTACAACAGGAAAAATGATATGTGATCCAAAATATGGAATATACGATGGAAAAAGTGTCCTTATCATTATGAAAAACGATGGTGATCGTGATGAGATGTCAGTACAGATTAATATGAATAAATGCCTTATTGTCAAAGAAAAAAAGTCTACGATGACGCATAATGCATTGATAACCAAGAAAGGTAAATCAAAGAAGGGATTATTAGAATACATACAGTCAAGGAATAAAGAATTGGTGGAAGGAAATGACATAATACTTGGTACATTAGACTGTAGTAAATCTTTATATATGAATAGCGAAGATGTGTCAAAATTCCTTGGCAATGCTATTGAATATGCTGTGTATAGAGATGAATACAAAAATAGTTAACAGATATTTTGTCAGATTATAGGCTTTTTCTGAAGAGTGGCGAACAAGCTATGCTAGTAATAAGCAAGGAGTGGGAAAATGGATATACAAAAAGTAAGAATCACATCTAACATTATCTGCTATGGTCCTGAACCTTCGCCCATCGATGAAGTGGAACAACATCTGACTATATCATCAACAGGGCGAGTATGGTTTTTAGGCTATAACTACGCTAGTGGTTTTGGGAAATATGAAATCGGTAGAAAACAACAGTTTACTATTGGAAAGATAATTACTAATGAAATATTAAGTCTATTTTCTCGATACTGTGAAAGTGGACAGCCGCTTTGCTATGCAACAGATATAGGGGTCTGGGAAATGCAAATTACGGATACAGATAATAAAAAACGTATCTTCAAAGGCTCACTTTGTGGTGAATTATCTGTTGGGAATACAGATTTAACGGATTATATAAGGAAACACATTCCCATTAATAACTTATTTGTGTTTAATGGTGAGGTTTTGAATGATGACGGGAGTTATGAATAGCAAATTTAGAGGAATGAAATGGAGAGGTAAAAATGGCGAAAATCAACTGGATGGATATTACTAAGGAAGATGTCATAAAAGCAATTGAAAATTTCCTTGCTGAGAATGCAGAGTATTCAAGTCCCAAGTCCACATTTCTTATATATAATGGCAAGAAGCTACCTGCTAAGCATATTCGTGGAATGGCATATAGAGTGGCATATGGAAAAGAAATTAGCAAGAATGATTTCGGTGGCGGCATGGAGACGGTGCGATTTTTTGAAAGACTAGGGTTTGAAATGTTTTATACAGGTATATCAGAGTATACAGATACAAAAACAGTTATAAAGAAAAAACAATTGGACCAAAAAGCTGAAAAGAAGGTTGAAACAGTACAATCAAAGCTACCTAAGGTTGAAAAACAGGTATTAGCCGATAGAATTAAAATTCCATCAAAAGCTGTCATAGAGCAAAAAAATGCATTACAGCTACTACTTAATAAAATGTTCAATGGAGACATCGTATGTGAAAAAACATTTCCTTGGTTGAAGACACCAGATTTAATCGAAGGAGAATATGAGAATCTGTACAAATCGCTATCTGACTATAGAGGCGATAAAGCATTTGCAAAGAGGAATGTTCAATTAAGATGTGACTTTGTTTGTGAAAGTGAAAAGTTTATTATTGAGTATGATGAAAGGCAGCATTTTTCAGAGGCAAGAAAAATATCATTGTTGTCTTATACAGATATTCCAGTACACTTTGATAGACAACTATGGATACAGGCATGTAATGATATAAATGCAAAAGATGGACAGCCAGTCAATCGAGATGAAATAAGAGCATATTATGATAGCGTAAGAGATATCGAAGCCAGCAAACATGGATATAAATTAGTTAGAATAATGCATGGACAGACAGACTTTGAAGCCGCAGGAGCAGAGGAGAGTTTGAAAAAGCTACTGAATATAAAATCAGAAATTAAGGAGAATACTAAGACTCAGAGAAATAGTGGTTTGAAAGTAGGGTTATATCTGCAGACTGATGAACGTAAGCACAAATCTTATCTTACAAATGCCCTTGAAGCTGTGAAGAAATCTGATTTTGATATTTTTGTTTTACCAGAGTTTTGTTATTGCCCTTTCTATTCATTATTAGCAAATGCAGATATATGTATTGAAGAGGATGTAAATAATATTTTTAAAGCTTGTCTTGATTTTAGTGAAGAAATTGGAAAAGCTGTAATTGTAAGCAGTGAAGATAAGTATGGCACTATTTTTAGTGTTTTTGCTAATGCCTTTGCAAGTGAAACTGAAACAGCTAATGCTTTGTATATTAAGCATACTATGACTGCATATTCCGCTTTTGAATTAGAAGACTATCGTGAACTTTCCAAGTCGATGTTTGAGCCTATCTTATATAAAGGCTATAGGATAGGAATGACTATCTGCTATGACTGTAATCACTCACTATTTAGCAGGATGTATGGATTAAAAGGTGTTGATGTTATTATTAACAGCACCGGCGGTAATGTTGTTTATGACAAGTGGTATAAATATAATAAAGTCAGAGCAATAGAAAATGGTTGCTATAATTTTGTTACAATGGGTGGCGATGGGACAGTCGCAAATCCACATTCGTATGTTTATGGTTTTAATCCAAATGGCAAAGAACTAAAACCGCTCAATATTATAAAGGAAACTACTGAGTTAAATTCACCAGGAGGCATATATGTTTATGATACATCTCTAGATGATGGTTATGCAGCTCAAGATTCTAGCCATAACCAATCGAAAACTCCTAACAAGAATTATCAGTTAGAGATACCTATTGGCGGCGTTGATGAAATTTTGAGTCAATCAAAAAGACTGGCTGATGGAATATATGTTTATAAAGTTAAGGATAAGAATGTTATATTTTGCTTAGTTGAAGGAAATGATATTCTAAAACCAGAAAAAGTCCTTTCTTTATTATATGCTAAGGAACTAAAGAAAATCAGCAATAAGAGGTATATTATTATGAACAAACACAAGCATATTGAAGAGGAGTTTTTTGGGAATAAGCTATCTGTAGTATTAAAGGTTCGTTCTATGGAGAACTTTTGTGCAGTTATTTTAGAATCAGATAATATCAATGAGTGTTATCAATGTGGAAAAAACCGTACTGCACAGGTTTTGCAATCTGAAAATGGGAAATTTGGCATAGATTTAGATAGAACCACGGGACCTGAAGCTATATGGAAAAACAAAGATGGTATGAAAGCAGGTTGGCGTGAAAATGCTGAGTGGCTTATTCATGAGATGGGCAAGCAATTGTAAAACAGCCTTCTTTGATACATAAGTAATATAAGGTTGACATATTCCCCGAAACAGAAAGAAATAAGTGGATATGTTTCCATAAACGAGAGTTAGCATTTGACGTACTTGCTATCATCTCAAGCCATACTGAGGTAGTTGTTCGACTTACGAGGGCCGAAGAGACGAAGTAAGCCGTTTACAACTACCTGTAAATGTCAACCTCAAAATGTTGAAAAGTTCCAACATGAAAATGCATAATTATTTGATAGTTATTTGTTTTCTTGTTGGATCATTTCATATACATCTTTTGTTCTATAAGATGGCCCAACTATTTTAATAAT
>NZ_BAAACH010000037.1:0-344494 GCF_039521405.1 Clostridium sartagoforme | reverse complement strand
CTAGCTTCTAGCCTGTTTTCATTGTAGGCGTTTCTTAAGTTCTGAATTAAATCGTGACAGCTAATAAAGTAAGTGAGGAATCTTTTACTTGCAGCCTCTATTCCGATAGCGGTAGCTAAATGTGTCTTACCTACACTGTAGATTGTCAACTACTTTTGACCCACTTTTGCAAATAAAATTGACCCATCAATATTTAACTTATAACGCTAAGATCATACCCGCTTTCGCGTAAGCGGCCCATATTAATTTCAATACTTTTGGTACTTTGACTAATTTTAATATACTTAGATATCTCTATAAGCCTATCTTGAAGTATATCTATATTTAGTTCAGCGATAGGATCTTTATAATAAACTTTCTCAGGAAAAGATTCTGCAACTTTTGTAGCATCATCTTTTCCTTTGTTTATTAAATCATCCATACTCATAAAGGTACTAGACTCATCAGCGGAAAGTTCATATCTCTTAAATGTCCTATTATATACGTAATTAGTATATTTCTTTAATAACCTAACAAAATAGTCATAATTAATTGAAGTAGTATTGGCAACAAACTCCTTTGCTGCTTTTTTTCCTTCATTATTAAATATATGTATAAATTTTTCATAATCTAAATCTTTATGATCAGGTTTCATTTTAAAATCCTCCTATTTAATCCCCTTTACTCTATAGCTATCCCCTGTTATACTTATTAAGTGACAGTGATGCATTAGTCGATCAAGTATTGCGGTTGCAGCTAATTTGCTAGTAAATATTTTATCCCAATTACCTAGTGGTATATTGGTAGTTATTATTAGAGAGCTTTTTTCATATCGTTGGCGGATGATTTGAAAGAATATGCTCTCTTTTTCTTTATCCATTTGAAAATGACCTAATTCATCAATTATTAATAGATCTATTTTTCGCAAGGCTTTAAATTTACTTTCTAAAGAGCCTTGAAGATAGCTAGCATATAACTTGTCCATAAATTCTTGAGCAGTAGTAAACAATACCTTAAACCCATTTCTACAAGCTAATACTCCTAGTGCTATACTAATATGACTTTTGCCGACGCCTGGCGGGCCGATTAAAATTACATTTTCTTTGTTATTTATAAATGTTAGTGTTTCTAAATCCCTTACTTTAGCTTCATTAATTTTATCAGGAAAGGAAAAATCAAATCCATCCAATGTTTTTATTCCCTCAAATTTTGCAGCCTTAATATTACGCTCAGTATTTCTTTCTTTTTTTCCTTTAGCCTCGATGGCTAATAATCTTGCTAAAAACTCTCTATGTCCAAGATTATTTTCGATAGCGTAAGCTATTTCTGCCTCATAGTTTAACTGAATATCTAACAATTTAAATTGCTTAAGAAGAGATTTAATATGCTCTGGTGCTGTGTTAATCATGTCTTTCATAATTAAAACTGATCCTCCTCATAATAAGATAAATCACGACTAGTTTCACTTATAGTAAGGAGTTTGTCTTCTGAATTCATGCCTTTTACAATATTAAAATACTGTGTTTTTAATACGGTTTTTATAGCTTTAATTTCATAGATATTATTATCAATACAATACTTTAAAATTAAGTCTAACGAGTCGATATCGTATAACTCCTTGAGTTTAATTATTTGACGCAGGTGATAACTAGGTTGCTTTAAATATGGAATACAGTTTTTGTAGAATATCTTCCCGTTAGAAAATGTATTTTCAAATTGTCTTATTATTTCAGGAATAGATTTTGGTGCAATATTATTTAAATCACCATAGTGAGTATCTACCGTAATCATTTTTCCCTTATCCTTAATAATTTCATGAGATGCAATTATATCTAAAGCTTTATTAAATATTTCTAATTTATATCCTAATGTTATTCTAAATGATACTTTTTTACCTACATATTCAACAGGTACGCTATACTTTACAGCATCTACAGAAATATATGAATCTAAACTTACTTTTCTCTCTTTAAGGTCACAAATTATAAAAAGTTTACTTCTTAACGGTATTAAATGTGGAGATTCTTCTAAAAAGAACTCATTTGTTATTCTTAGCGTAGTTCTGTGGACAGAATTATTAGCTTCCTCTATAAATATATCAGCAGCTTGATTTAATTCAGTCATAGAATTAAACTTATTTCCTTTCACAAATTGTTCTTCAATATATTGAAAAGGTCTCTCTACTTTACCTTTGGTTCTCGCACTGTAAGGGTTGCAGGCATTTAGAGATATTCCTAGATAATGTGCTAATCTTAATGCATTAGTATTAAAATTAACTTCATCTCCAGCTTTATTAGAATCTACTAAAGCTTTTGGGTTATCTATTAATAATTCTTTTGTTACTCCTCCAAATTTCTTAAATAATAAGTGTATTGCTTCATATATAGCTTCGTCGTCGCAAGACTTAGAAAATATAATAGCTTTTTTCCTTGATGCTGATAAAATTAATGAAAAACAATAAACTGTTATTTTTTCTCCACCTATAGTCATTACATAGTGTGCCCAATCAAATTGTGATTGATCACCTAAGGGTGTTTCAATACGTTTTGTAGCCTTTAATGGAATATTAATTTTATCTTCTTTTAGTTTATTTAAATATCTGTATACCGGTGATATGCTTCCAGCATACCCAATTTTCTTTAACTCTCTGTAAATTCTTGTACCAATGAAGTTATATTCAGGATCAAGGTACCAAACTCTGATTTCTTCTAGATAAGCATCAATCTTTGTTTCATATTCTCGCTTCCTATAATTAGGCTCTTCTTCAAATCGTATTAATCTTTTAACTGTATTTCTGGATATTTTTAATTCTCTTGCTATTTGCCGAATCGGAACTCCTTTCTTATACATTGTTTTAACTGTTATCCAATCTCTCACATCTTTCACCTTTATTCCTCCTAATCTTTGGTTCAAAGATTAGGATAGTTTATCCATTATAGGTGGGTCAACTTTACTCGTTAAAGGTGGGTCAGTTTTAAGTATAAATCAACAATGTGGGGACGGTAGTATTGACGTCAGATTGAAATAAGGCGTAGAATTAAATAAATATATATAAGTAAGAAATCAGGACTGATAAACTTTATCAGTCCTGATTTTTTGTGTGCTTAGTTAAGAAATAATATTTATTTTACTTTAGAAGCAGAATTCTTCTAGAACTTTTACTTATCAGCTTTAATGGATCCTTTGTGGATTAACTCTAACTGTTACTAAGCAAGCTCAACAGTAAAGTTTGTACCAGAACCATATTCACTTTTAAAGTAAATTTTACCATTATGAAGTTCCACAATTTTTTTTGATATGGCGAGTCCAAGCCCGCTACCGTCATTTGAACGGGATTTATCGCCCTTGTAGAACATATCGAAAATTCTAGGTTTGTCTTCCAGTGCTATGCCTATACCATTGTCTATTATTTGAAATTTGATTCTATCTTCAAGTTTGTTCAATAGTATTTTTATTGTTCCACCATCCCTGGAAAACTTGATTGCATTTGTGATTAGATTTATCCATACCTGTTGCAAAAGTTCCTCATCACCAGAGTATTCAAGCTGTTCCATTTGTAAGTCAAGATTAATGCCCTTAAAGCTCCATTTATTTTCAAGGAGCACTATCACACGGCGTATCTGTTCATCTAAGAAGAATAATGATGATTTTACAACAATAGCCTGATTTTCAACTGTAGCAAGTCTCAGCAGATTGCTGCTTAAGTTACTTAGCCGCTCAGCTTCTAAAATAATTATATTGATGTATTCATTAAAGTCCTCTTGTGATAACCTTCTATCTCTGATAAGTTTTACGAAACCAGAAATGGCGGTAATAGGAGTCTTAAATTCATGAGAGACATTTGAAATAAAATTTTTACGTAGATACTCCATGTTTTTAAGCTCAGTGGCCATTATGTTAAAATTTTCAGCAAGCTGGCCAATTTCATCTGAACTTCTTGTTTCTACTCGAATATTAAAGTTTCCTGCTGAAACCTCTTTTGTCGCAAAGGTCAATTTTTTGATTGGCTTAACTAACATGCGCGCTGCTAGTGCTATTAACATTGAATCCAGGCACAGACAAATAAGAAGCACATAGGCAGTGTTTTTGAAGTTTTCTATAAGGTTAAAGCTGGGGTGAATGATTACCACCTTGCCACCAGCACTTATACCTACAGCAGGCATAAAACGGCGTTTTTTTAGCTTCTCAAATTTAACTGTTTTACCGCTAAGTATTTCAGTATATTGATCTTTTGAAATGGCATTTTTATAGTCGGAGTTATTTTGTATATCTTCATAGCTTGAGAATATATCTATTAAGATATAATTATCCTTCAGAAGCCTTTGAATATCATAAATATCAGCCTGGTAGCTTTTATGGAAACTTTGGAAATTCTCAGCCTTTATCAAGAGCTCAGAGTTTATGTTTTTTTTCATTGTATTCCATCTTGTAGCAAAAATAATTGTAAAAGCAATCATGCAGCTAAAAAAAAGCATACCTAGAAAAGTAAAAATCAGCTTTAAATAAATAGACTTTATACCTAAATACCATTTCATAATTTTTTTTCCGCCTTATATCCGAGCCCTCTTATTGTGACTATTTCAAATTCTTTAAGCCCCTCAAATTTTTCTCTTAACCTTTTGATGTGAACGTCTACTGTTCTTTCATCCGCTTCCGTATCCATGCCCCAAATATCATCCATCAATTCTTGCCTAGTAAATATCCTTTTAGGATAACTTAAAAGCTTAAAAAGCAGATAAAACTCTTTTTTGGGAAGCATATAGGTATGAAGAGGGGTTTTGACTTCCAAGGTATCATAGTTTAGTTCAATACTGCCAATTGATATTTTATGTTCATTGCTGATTTTAGCACGACGGAGGAGAGCATTGATACGGAGTACCATTTCGTTCATGTCAATGGGCTTAACCATATAATCATCTGTGCCTGCACGAAAACCTCGTTTCTTGTCTTCAAATGTGTCCTTTGCAGTAATCATAAGAATAGGTAAGTCGTAATTCGCTGCCCTTAAGTCCTCAGTTAGGGTAAAACCGTCCATTAGAGGCATCATAATATCAGCAATCATAAGGTCAATATGATTATTTTCCATAATCTTTAATGCTTCTATACCATTTTCCGCATGTAGTATGTTAAACCCCTCAGGTTCAAGATAAGCGCAAATAAGCTTTCGAATGCTTTTGTTATCGTCTACCAATAAAATATTTAGCATAATTATCACCCATTTTAATTATAACTTATTTATATATACTTTTTATATAGTCTTCCACCTCATCCCAAGCTTTATTCGCTTGATCATTTACTGGAAATAACATTTGAAAGTCATGGAACATTCCATCATAAGAAGTTTGTATAACTTCAACCCCAGCTTTAGTTGCCTTTTGAGATACATTTACTGTATCCTTTAAAATAACCTCATCTCCGCCAACCTGCATTAGCATTTTAGGCATACCAGAATAATCTCCATAAATAGGAGATATATAAGGATTTTTTGGATCGTTGTCGCTAATATAGGCTACGTCTGCCTTTCTATAGTCTAAATTAGCCCATGCAGACATTGTTATAAGGGCAACAGGCATATCAATATTATTATCCCTTAGGTATAATGCAGTAGCAAGAGTAAGACCACCACCAGCAGAATCACCAGCAATTATTATATTTTCTGATTTATAACCATTGTCTAAAAGCCATTGATATGCATCTACAGCATCATCAAGTGCAGCCGGAAAAGGATTAGCTGGTGCAACACGGTAGTCTATGGTTAAAACTCTAGCACCACTGATTTCTGAATATTTTACAGCTGTACGTTGATACATAGTTGGATAGTCTGCCAATGACTTTCTATAGGCACCTCCGTGAAGTTGCAAAATTACTTTATCAGTAGTTGAATTTTCAGCATAAACCCAATTCATATTTAATCCATTATGATTAATATTTTCTAAATTGAATCCTTCTGGAAACACCCATTCATCATTTAGCTCATCTAGAATTTTTGTGTTTTCGTTATTCTTTAAGCCTTCCAACTTACTTTTAGAAGCTTCTTTCACTTTATTTTTAATGAGGCCGCATCCACTTAATGAAAAAATTACAATAACTATGGCTGCTATAACGAAATATAATTTTTTACTGGAAATTTTTTGCTTGTTTTTCATAAATTAATCCTCCAATTTGATACAAATAAATATTTTTGGCTTTGTAAAAGAATTAAATAATGTTCTTTTACAAAGCCTTATTTTAAACTTAAGGTTTGCTATGTAGTTATAGTAAAACCTTTTTATGAACTGAATATGAACTAGATTTTAGAAATATATTTGTTAGATTTACTAAGATTATTATAGGCTTTTGATAAATTATAGGGTATTATAAAACTAATAATTTTATCTGAAAAGGAGGTTTAGTTATGGAAAATGAAAAAAGAGAGTTACCACAAGAGCAATGTGAAAAGCTACTGAATATTTTGAAAGGCCGTTTCGAGAAAAATATGAGTCGTCATAATAATCTCGATTGGGATAAACTACAAGCAAAACTTGAGGATAATAATGAAAAACTTTGGTCACTCAATGAAATGGAAGTTACTGGTGGAGAACCAGATGTTATTGGTTATGATGAGATTACAGGTGAATATATTTTTTATGATTGTTCAGTAGAAAGTCCAAAGGGGCGTAGAAGTGTTTGCTACGACCGTGAAGCATTAGAATCTAGGAAAGAGCATAAACCTAAAAATAATGCTATTGATATGGCAGCATATATGGGTATTGATATTTTAACAGAAGAACAATACCGAGAACTACAAAGGATTGGAAGCTTTGATATTAAAACTTCAAGTTGGATTAAAACACCTACTAAAATTAGAGGTCTAGGCGGAGCAATCTTTTGTGATCGTCGCTACGATACTGTTTTTGTGTATCATAATAGTGCAGAATCATATTATGGCTCTAGGGGATTCCGTGGTTCACTTAGAGTCTAAGTTCAAAGGTTTCTAATTGAAATTTAAAGTGTATTTTAAGTTCTCTCAAACTATTGGGTTTGAGGGAATTTTTCTTTTTCACTGTTAAACTTACTTTATAAGAAGCAGCAAATAAAAAAATATATGCAAAATAAAATGATGAATATTTAATATGCCTTTATTTTGTCAAATGATATAATAAGATTAATTTATTAAATGAGGTGATAACTTGAAGATTTTAGTTGTTGAAGATGATAAAATAATTGCCTCTGGTTTAGAGTATTCATTAGAAAAGGAAGGCTTTAGTATAGTCTTGTGTCATGATGTTGAATCCGGGAAAAAAGCTTTTATAGAAAATGAATTTTGTCTATGCTTACTTGATGTATCTTTACCAGATGGCAGTGGTTATGAATTATGTAAAATTATAAGAGGAAAAAGTGATGTACCTATAATATTTTTGACTGCTTGTGATGATGAAGTAAATGTAGTTATGGGACTTGATATAGGAGCCGATGATTATATAACTAAGCCATTTCGTCTTAGAGAGCTTATATCTCGCATAAAATCAGTATTGAGAAGATATAATAAGGAAGATGATTCAAGTATATTTATTGAAATAAATAATTTAAGAATAAATACTCTTGAAGCAAAGGTTTATAAAAATGGTAAGGAAGTTAATCTTACCGCATTAGAATATCGTCTATTATTAATTTTTGCAAATAACAAAGGACAGGTTTTATCAAGAAGTCAACTCTTAGAAGGGATATGGGATGTAGTAGGAGATTTTGTAAATGATAACACTTTAACAGTGTATATTAAAAGAATACGTGAAAAGTTAGAAGATAATCCTCAAAAACCTGCCATCATTAAAACAGTAAGAGGACTTGGATATAAGGTAGGTGATTAATATACTTAGAAATAAAGAAATTAGGGTTTTACTTACATTAATAATAGGAGTATCAATAATAGGTGTAATTTTATCCTCTATAATAAATCCAGTATCAGGGATTATAACTTTTATAGTTGCTTTTTTAATAATATATTTAGCCAATTTATTTACTTTAAGAAGATATAAAGAAATTGAAAAGTTATCTGGATATTTACGTAATATTAGTAATGGAAATTATTCAATGGATATTAGAGACAATGAAGAAGGTGAGCTTAGTATTCTTAAAAACGAGATTTACAAGGTTACTCTGATGCTTTCAAAACAAGGGGAATTTTTAAAGAAAGACAAGGAGAAATTAGCAGATGCTATTTCAGATATATCCCATCAGTTAAAGACACCTCTTACTTCTATGATGGTTATGATAGATTTATTAAGTGAAGAAAATTTAAATTTAGAAAAAAGAATTGAATTTACTAAAAATATAGAAATGCAGCTTGAACGTATGGATTGGCTTCTAACATCATTATTAAAACTATCTAAAATAGATGCTGGCACAATTACATTTAAAAAAGATAAGGTAAAGGTATCAGAACTTATAAAAAAAGCAATGAGTCCATTACTTATTCCTATGGAACTTAAGGAACAGAAAATAATTGTAGATGGAAATGAAAACACATCATTTACTGGAGATTTGAATTGGAGTATAGAGGCAATTGTTAATATAGTGAAAAATTGTATAGAGCATACTAAAAATAAAGGAGTAATCTCAATTTTTTATGAAGAAAATCCTCTATACACTGAAATTAAAATATTAGACAACGGAAGTGGAATAGAAAAGGAAGACTTACCTTATATTTTTAAAAGATTTTATAAAGGTAAAAATGCAAGTGCTGGAAGCGTTGGTATAGGGCTTGCTATGGCTAAAAGTATTATAGTAAGTCAAAATGGAGATATAAGTGTTAGAAGTAAGAAAAATCAAGGTACAGAATTTAGTATAAAATTTTATAATAAACAAAAGTGACTAAATTGTAATAAATAAGTCACTGTATAGTCATCTTAGACAGATATACTTTAGTCATATAAAAAAATGGAGGTTTTACAATGGAAATAGTAAGAGTGGAAAACCTGTCTAAGCAGTATGGCAGTGGGGAAACAGCGGTAAAGGCACTTAATAATATATCTTTTTCTGTAAAAAAAGGAGAGTTTGTAGCAATAGTAGGGCCTTCAGGCTCAGGTAAATCTACTTTATTGCATATGCTTGGAGGTGTAGACAAACCTACAAGTGGAAAGGTTATTATAGACAATACAGATATATATAGTTTAAATGAAACGCAGCTTGCTATCTTTAGACGTAGGCAAATAGGTCTTATATATCAATTTTATAATCTTATTCCTGTACTTAGTGTAGAAGAAAATATTACTCTTCCACTATTACTTGATGAGCATAAAGTAGATGAAAAGCAGTTTAATAATATAGTAGATATACTTGGTTTAGAAAATAGACTAGATCACTTACCTAATCAGCTTTCAGGAGGTCAACAGCAAAGAGTTTCTATAGGTAGGGCTTTAATAAGTAATCCTGCCATTATGCTTGCAGATGAGCCAACTGGAAATCTAGATAGTAAAAATAGTAAGGAAATTATTGAGTTACTTAAAATGTTTAATAAAACATTTAGTCAAACTCTTATTGTTATTACTCATGATGAACAAATTGCTTTGCAGGCAGATAGAATCATTGCAATAGAAGACGGTGAAATTACTAAAAATGAGGTGATCCGTCCATGAATATTATAAATAAACTAACTTTAAAGCAGCTATTATTAAACAAGAGACGAACTCTTGTTACTATAATAGGGGTAATAATTTCAGTTGCAATGATTACAGCAGTAGCTTCATTAGGTATTTCCTTTATGGATATGTTGAAAAGACAGATTATATCAGATGAAGGGGAATGGCATGTTCTTTATCAAAATGTAAACAAAACCCAATTAGAGGCAATAAAAAATGATGATGAAACAAGAAGAGTAATTCTAAGCAGAGATTTAGGATATGCTTTTTTAGAAGAAAGTCAAAATGATAATAAACCATATGTTTTTCTAAAAGAGTATAGTAAAGAAGGATTTGAAAACTTTCCTATTAAATTAATAGAAGGAAAATTGCCTGAAAAGGCAAATGAAATTGTGATTTCTGAAGCTATAATAAAAAATGCAAAGGTTAACTACAAAATAGGTGACACTTTAACCTTTGATATTGGGAAAAGGCATTTTGAGGATGAGGAAGGTAATGACTCAATACTTTCACAAGTAGATCCATTAAGAAGATATAACGGTACAGATCAGGAAGTTTTAATAAAAGAAAATACAAAATCTTATATAATTGTAGGAATAATAGAAAGCCCTAAATGGGAGTACACTTGGTCACCAGGATATACAGTCCTATCATATGTTGATGCAAATATTATGAACTCAGAGGAAATGGTGAATGCATCTGTTATTTTAAATAATATTAATTCTAAACTATTTGAGAATGCAGAAAATTTAGTATCTCAAAATGGAATAGAAGAAGTAAAATTTAATAATGAGTTATTAAGATATTATGGTGTTGTTAAAAGTGATAATCTAAGAAATATGCTTACTACTCTATCTATCATTATTATAACTATAATAATGATTGGTTCCATATCTTTAATATACAATGCTTTTGCAATTTCTGTATCAGAACGTTCTAGGCATTTAGGTATGTTATCAAGTGTTGGTGCAACTAAGAAGCAAAAGAGGAATTCTGTGTTTTTTGAAGGTGCTGTTATTGGAATATTTAGTATTCCTATTGGAATTATAACAGGGCTAGCAGGTATAAATATTACCTTTAAGTTTATAAATTCTATGCTTAAGGGAGCATTAGGATTAACTGAAAATCTAAAATTAGTAGTATTACCAATAACAATTTTAACGGCTATCATGGTTTCTGTAATCACTATTTTAATTTCAACTTACATACCTGCAAAGAGAGCGTCAAATATTTCTGCTATAGATGCAATTAGACAAACATCAGATGTGAAAATTAAAGGTAAAGAAGTAAAAACATCAAAGTTAACAAGAAAAATATTTGGTATAGAAGGAGAGCTTGGATTAAAAAATCTTAAAAGAAATAAGGCAAGATATAGGGCAACCGTATTTTCACTAATTATAAGTATGATTTTATTTTTGGCAGTATCTTATTTTACATCAAGTCTTAAAAAGTCTATATTGCTTACTCAAGATGGAGTAAATTTTGATATAACAGTATATTTTAATGATAAAGATAGAACAAAACAAGAGGATATAATTAGGAAAATAACATCATTAGATAATATTTCAGAATATAATTATATTAATACTCTTGATCTTCGCTCTTTGATTAAAGAAGAGTTTATGTCTGACTATGTAAAAGAAAATAAAAAAGAATCTTTGACTAATGGAAAGTATCCTTATGATATATCCTTAAAGGCACTGGATGATAAAGCTTTAAAATCCTATGCGAAAGAGGTTGGGATTGATTTTAATAAATTATTGGATACAGAAAATCCGTCTGCAATAGTTATTAATACAGTAAGATATGAAGATGGAAAAACAAATAGATATATTGAAGAAAAGGCTATTAAGACAAATATAGGGGAAAAGCTTGATTTAGAATTTTATGATTATGAAGTTGATAAAGACGTCACAGTTGAAGCAATAGAAATAGCGACTCTAACAGATAAGGTTCCCATGGGAGTATCTTCAGTAAGTTATGGAGCAAATTTCAATATAATTGTATCAGAAGATGTTCTTTATAAAATAGCAGAAGCAAATAAGAATATAGCTGAAAATATTAATAGAACTCTTTACTTAAAAAGCAATAATCCTTTAAGACTTCAAGAGAATATCGAAGAAATTCAGAAGGCATATGAACAAGATGAAATATCTGTTTATAATCTATATATGGCTAGACAGAAGGAAGAGCAAATGGTCTTAATAATGTCAGTATTCACATATGCCTTTATTTTACTTATTACTTCGATTTGTATAGCAAATATTTTTAATACCATATCAACTGGTATTGCCCTTAGGAAAAGAGAGTTTGCAATGCTGAAATCTGTGGGAATGACACCTAAAAGCTTTAATAAAATGATAAATTATGAAAGTTTATTTTATGGAATAAAGGCACTATCATATGGTCTGCCAATAAGCTTTGTTGCAATGTATTTAATACACAAAACACTTATGATTAAATTTAGTTTTGGATTTGAAGTTCCGTGGCTTAGTGTTTTAATTGCAATAGTAGCTGTATTTGTAATAGTTGGAGCAGCAATGATTTATTCTAGTAAAAAAGTTAAAAAAGAAAATATTATAGATGTATTAAAGCAGGAGATTATATAAATTTATAAAAGAAAATAAGTAGAATAAGAAGATGATTTCTGTACTTAACAGAAATCATCTTTTTAAGGTTTATTTAATATATAGTTATTGCAAAATATAATTTAATTAAGATTTTAATTCTTAATATATTACTTTGTAGTTAACTTACTAAAAGCAGTCTTTTAGCAAATTTAACAATAATATAGAATATTATGTAAAGTTTTAGTATAATTAAAAAATAAAAATAAATTTTCTTATAATGGAGGAATCATGATTAAATTTAGAAGGAAAGTAAAGGCACAAGTACAATCTCAGCATGAAGAAAGTAGCTCTATAGATAAAAGTATATTAATAAATGCTATAGACAATCTATTAAATGACAAAGCTACTTATATAAATGAAAAGGAAGTGGGATCAAAGGAAGTTTCAGATAAATGGAATAAGTTGGTGGACAAGCTAAAAACTGAAAGAACTAATAATTTACTTAATATCAATTCAATATTAACAGAAATGACAAAAATGACTTCACTTAGAGATACTATAAAAAGTACTAAAGTCCAAACAGAGCATTTACATAATCTTTTGAATAATAGTAAGGAATTATCAGCATCTAGTGAAAATATGGCAAACATATCTCAAAATGTTGCTGCTAATGCTAGAGATATTAGCTTAAGTACAGAAGCTGGAGTAGAAAAAATAGAAAAGTCCATGGAATTTATGATTAATTATTTTGAAGAAACTAAAAAGATTAATAATGAGATGAATGAAGTAAAGAAAAAGACAGAATCTATAAATCAAGTTATAGAGATATTAAAAGGCATAGCTAATCAGACAAACTTATTAGCTTTAAACGCAGCAATTGAAGCCGCAAGAGCAGGTGAAGAAGGAAAAGGATTTGCTATAGTTGCAGATGAAGTAAGAAAGCTTGCAGAAAACACCAAGATATCTTTAGAGCAGGTAAAAGATGATGTTATTCATTTAAATAAGGCTATAGATAATTCTTCAAATCAAATTAAAAGTTCAATTAATCAATTAGATACAGGTAAAAATATAATAAATGAAGCCTTAAATGAAATTCATGAAATATCAGATTCTATCCATAAAATTGATGAAACTATAAGCCAAGTAACAGCAAATGTAGAGGAACAAACAGCTGTTACAGAAAACTTAACTGATGGAGTTGAACAAATATCTAAAGAAGCAGATTTTATAGAAAGTAAGAGTAAAAGCCTTGGGGAATATGTTAATGATACAAGCAAGCATGTCCATGACTTTAGAGGAAATTATTTAAATAACAGAGATTTTGTAGATGAGAGAGCAATAATTGAAGTTTTTAAAACAGACCATTTAGTTTGGAAATGGAGAATTTACAACATGTTCTTAGGATACGAAGAATTAGATGCAAAAAGGCTAGCAGATTATAAGGACTGCCGTCTAGGTAAATGGTATTATGGAATTGGATGTGAAAAATTTAAAGATGTAAAAGAATTTAAGGATATGGAAGAATGTCATATAAAACTACATGAAACAGGCAGAGATGCAGTTAATGCTTCTAACGAAGGAGATATGGAAAAAGCAGATATGTATTTAGAAAAAATGGATATATATTCTGAGCAGCTTTTCAAATCATTAGATATTCTTAAAACATTTATGTAGCCTAATATCAATAAGGGTATGTAATAATATATATAAATATTCATATTAAATTAAAAAAGGTTGTTTATAAACAACCTTTTTTAAAACAGTATGTTTGCAACTATAACAATTATAGGAAGTATAATAATAGTTCTTTCTATAAATAATATTACTAGTTGTTTAAATGATACTGGGATTTTTGAACCAAGAAGTACTCCCCCTACTTCAGACATATATATTAATTGAGAAACTGAAGTACAAGCTATTATAAATCTTGTCATTTCATTAGTTATAGTGTTTGCTGCCAAAACAGATGGAAGTAGCATATCAGCAAAACCAACAACTAAAGTCTGAGATGCCGCAACAGCTTCTGGAACTCCTAAAAGTTTTAAATATGGTATAAAAGGTGTTCCTAAAACTTGGAACACAGAAGTATATTCAGCTATTATTAATGCTGAAGTAGCCATTGCCATAACAACTGGTAACACCGAAAACCACATATCTATTACATTTTTTAATCCATCTATAAAAAATTTCTTTATATCAGAATTTTGTGAGGCTTTTTCTAAAGCTTTTTTATATCCCCATGAAAGAGAATTATATCCATCAGGAACTGATTCATCTGCATTTCCTTTTTGATTATTATAATATGTATCAGATATTTTATTTAATGGATATATTCTAGGAATTATTACAGCAGCAATAACTCCAGAAAGACTAACTGTTAAATAAAATGGAATAAATAAATGAGCTAGCCCAACTGTATCTATTACAATTAAACTAAAGGTTATTGATACAGCAGAAAAGGTAGTTCCTATTACAACTGCTTCTCTTTTAGAATAAAATCCATCTTCATATTGCTTGCTTGTTAGCATTACTCCAAGAGTTCCATCTCCAAGCCATGATGTTATGCAATCAATAGAAGAACGACCTGGAAGCCTAAAAATTGGTCTCATAACTTTAGTAAGCATTGTCCCAAAAAACTCCAATAATCCAAAATTCAAAAGTAGTGGTAGCAATAATCCTGCAAAAAAGAATATAGTAAACAATATTGTAAGTAAATCATTTAATACGAAAGATCCAGTTATGTCACTAATTATAGCTTTAGGCCCAAGGTTAAACAAAGTTAAAACACAAAATATAGTACCTATTAGTCGAGCAAGTAGCCAAAGTGGGCCTACATTAAATAAATTATTTAAAAATTCGCTTTTTACAATAAAGTTTGGTTTAAATATTTTTGCTATTATGCTTATTAATGTAGAAATACAAACTGTTAAGGTTATTATAGAAGTTAACCAGTTTTGAAGAATATTAGCTAATAAATTAGATAATATTGCAACAGGTATTGTTATATTTCCTTGAAATTTAATTGGAAATATAAATAAAATTATCCCCATTAAAGATGGAATAATAAAAAATAATGAGGATTTTAGTGAAGATCTATCTTTATTTAATGTATTATTCATTGTTTCTCCTTTATACATAAAAATTAATATTTATACAGCGAATTCTATTTTAATATGATTTATACCTAAAATCAATAAATATTTTAAAGGTTATACAATTATTAAATGGTAATTTTGTTATTTTCTTTATACCTATAATAAATACCAAGGAGTTTTATTTTTTGAGAAAAAATTCAATAGCTTTTAAATCTTAAATCTTAAAATTAAACTATTTATAGCTATATATGTGATTGAAATCACATAAAAATTCTATATTTAGATATAATATATAACCTATAAACTATATTATTGGAGGTAGAAACTATGTCAAGATTTAATGCACAAGTAGATGCACGTATATATTCACCAAAGGAAAAACATGCTGTAATATTTGATACTTTTAATAATCTAAAGAGTGGAGAAGAAATGGAGTTATTAAATGACCATGATCCAAAACCACTACATTATCAATTTTTAGCAGAGTACACTGAACAATTTGAATGGGAATAC
This sequence comes from Clostridium sartagoforme, assembly GCF_039521405.1. Taxonomy (NCBI): domain Bacteria; kingdom Bacillati; phylum Bacillota; class Clostridia; order Eubacteriales; family Clostridiaceae; genus Clostridium; species Clostridium sartagoforme. Next base: position 328,720 of record NZ_BAAACH010000037.1, on the reverse strand, counting down.
CTTGAACAAGGCCCAGAAGTATGGCGTGTAGCTATTAAAAAGAAATAGTATTCATATGATATGCTCCTCTTATAATAGACATATAAAATAATAAAGTGTCTATTATAAGGGGAGTGTTTTTTATACTTTAAGAGATTATATAAAAAAGAATATTAAAAATTAATGGTTTTACTATGAATTTTATTAATTTAGATTATAATAATATCATGTATAATGGAAATTAATTTGAAAATTAGTATATTAAAATTTGAAACTACAATAAAGAAAGGAGTTTGAAATGAAGAAAGAATTATTTACAGTTAAAGATGTTGTTCAAATAACAGGGATAACTCCAAGGACATTACATTACTATGATAAAATAAACTTATTAAAGCCAGGACGAGAATCGAAAAATAGTTATAGAGTTTACGATATAAACGATCTAGAAAGACTTCAAACTATTTTATTTTTAAAGGAAATGGATTTGACTCTAAATGAAATATCAGATATTATGCAACTTCCTAAAAAAGAACAAAGTAAAATACTAGAAATGCATTATGGAAAATTGAGACGAAAGGAACAACGATTAAAAACAATTATTAATGCATTAGATGATTATTTGGCAGGCGAAGAATTATTTAATTTAAATATATTTAATGATTCAACAGTTATACCATTACAAGAACAATATAATCGTGAAGCTAAGATAGTATATGGAGAAACAGAAAAATATAAGGAATATGAAAAGAATATAGAAAAATTATCTGAAGATGAAAAAGTTAATTTAAATATTGAGTTTAAAAATAATATGGAAAGCTTATTTAAAGAACTAGCAGGATATATTAATGATTCGCCTTCATCACATAAGGTTCAAAACTTAGTTTTAAAATGGAAAGGCTATTTAGAAAAATATATGACTTGTGATACAGATATACTAAGATGTATTGCAAGTACTTATAAATATGATAATAGATTTAAAAAATATCTTAATCAATTCAGCGATAAGGATTTAAGTGATTTTCTTTACAAATCAATTATATTTCATTGTGAAAATTTATGATATTTATAAGATAAAACCAAATTACAATAGGCTGGAGTATTATGTTTTAAAAAGTATATTTGGTAGTTTAAAATATATGTATATAATAAGGGGGAGTTAAAAATGTATTTAATAGGAATTGACATTGGAGGGACAAACTTAAGAGCGGCAATAATATCAAAAGAAGGAAATATAATAGAAACATTTAAAACTGAAAATGAGGTAATAAAGGGGCCAGAATATAATTTGAATAAATTAGTTAATCAAATAAAAGGTCAATGGAGCAATTATGAAATAGAAAAGGTAGGGGTAGGTGCACCGGGACCATTAGATTTGAGAATAGGTAAATTATTAAATCCAGTTAACTTAAAGGGCTGGGAAAACTTTAATATAAAAGAATATTTAAGTGAAAAATTAAGCATACCTGTAAAGGTTAACAATGATGCTAATATAGCAGGATTTGCAGAAAGTTTAGTAGGAAGCGCAAAGGAATGTGAATCAGTGTTTTATATAACAGTTTCTACAGGAGTAGGTGGGGCTTTAATTATTAATAAGAAGATTATAAATGGAGCACATAGTCAAACAGCAGAAATATATAATATGATAATAAATGAAGACAAGTATAGCCAAGGAGGATTAAATAAAGGTGGGTTAGAAGGTCAGTGTAGTGGTGTAAATATAGCCAGAATAGCATCAGAAGCGTATAAGAAAAAACTAACCACAAAAGATGTATTTGATTTATATGAAAATAATGATGAAAAAGCTGTTCAGATAATAGATAAATGGATTGATAATATTTCAATTGGTATTGCAAATATAATAGCTGTAGTAGATCCAGAAGCTGTAGTTATTGGTGGAGCAGTATTAATATATAATAGTTATTTATTACCTAAAATTATTGAGTGTACAAAAACTAAGGTGGCAGATCCAGCAATGGTAGATATAAGAATAGCGCAACTTGGGGATAATGCAGGGCTTATTGGAGCAGCAATGTTATAAAATAATAAAATATAAAACAAGCTAAATTCAAGTGATAAAATTTAAATTTAGCTTGTTTTTTTTATATTATAAATAGCTATTATATAGAAGGTATAATTAAAAGTTTCAATAATATAAAAAACACAAAAATTTTTAAAAAGCTATATATTTAAAATGTAAAAATTTTTACAAAAATTGTATCTTTAAAAATGTAAATGCTTTCATTACTATATAGATGAAGAATCATAAAATTTTAAATTAATCTTCTGTTATACAAATGTAATTTAATTAAAAGATGGAGGTGATTGATGAGGGTAAGAGTATAAGAGGTAATTGAAATAAGTTTACAGAGAAAGGAAGAATAGAATGAAAGCTAAGGGGAAAAAGATACTTACTACTTTTTTAGCTATGACTTTAACTGTTACGACTATTAATTACTCAGCAGTATTTGCTAAAGACCTAACAACAAGTGCAAATACAAAACCAGAAAAACAAATACTATTTGAAACATCTTTTGAGGATAATGAAACAGATAAAAACTTTTTAAATTCTATTATAGATGAAAAAAGAGGAAGTGAAAATGTATCAGGATTACCAAAGGAGATAGTCATTGACGGAAGTATTAATGACAAAATAATATTATCTAGTATTCAATCAAGTAGAAAATACAATGATAACGAAATTCCTTCAAATCTATTTGATGATGCAACAAACACAAAATTTTTAGCTTACGATCCTAGTGGAATAAATAGTACAAATAAAGCTTGGGTTTCTTTTGAAGTGAGGGAAGGAGTAGTAATTGATCGTTATCAAATAGTAGCAGCTAATGATGCTCAAGAACGTGATCCAAAAGCTTGGACTTTATTAGCTTCAAATGATGGAACAATTTGGGAAAACTTAGACAAACAAAATAATCAGGTTTTTTCAGCTAGATATGAAAGAAAAGAATACAAAATAAACAATGAAAAAGCATATAAGTTCTTTAAATTAGAAATTACAGAATTATATAAAGCTAATAATAATATGGCTCAATGGTCAGAACTAAACTTAGGAACTGGAATAAAGGAAGATGCAGAAACCGTTAGTAAAATGACAACAGCTATTACTAGAGGGCCTTCAGGAACATGGAATCAAGCTTCAGGAAAAGGATGGACTGGAACTAAAGCAGTTGAAATTTCAGGGATTCATAAAGGAAATGAGAGAGCATATTCCTATAATGTAATTTACAAAGATTTAGATGTAAAAGTGGATGAAGACACAAATTTAAGTTATACTATTTTCCCAAGCATACTTGATGAAAGTGACTATGACTATGATTATACTCAAATGCATATTGCAGTTGATATAGAATTTACTGATGGTTCATTTTTAAGTGATTTAAATTCAATAGATCAATATGATACTAAGTTAAATCCTAAGGCACAGGGAGAAAGTAGAATACTAACAACAAATCAATGGAACTATATTGCAAGTAATATAGGAATGGTTGCAAGTGGAAAGACAATTAAAAATATTTTAATTGCCTATGATAATAATGATAATCCAAAAGAAGTTGATGCAAAGTTTAGAACTTATATTGATGATTTAAAAATTTATAATGAGGAGCCAGTTACCTTTACACATAAATCAGACTACGTCAATATTTTACGTGGAACAAATGATTCACCAAGTTTTTCACGTGGATTAACAGCGCCAGCAGTAACAATGCCTCATGGATTTAATTTCTTTGCACCAGCTACTAATGCATCCGATAATAAGATTTATAATTATCAATTGAATGGTAATACATTAAAGCATATCACCATTTCTCATGAACCATCTTATTGGGTTGGTGATCGTGGAACATGGCAATTTATGATAAACACCTCAGTTGATTCTACAAAAGTAACTAGCGCAAATCAAATAAATTCATCAGCACGTCAAGCAGAATTCACTCATGAAAATGAAACAGCAAAAGCACATTATTATTCAGTAACTTTTAATGAAGGCTCAAATGCAAGTAATTCTACAATGGAAGTTACACCAACTGTACATGGTTCAGTTGCAAGATTTACATTTGATACGGATTCACAAAACAGAAATATAATATTTGATTCTACAAGAGCAAATGGAACATTAAAATTTAATAATGATGGAACATTTGAAGCATCAAGTAGTCATAATAGTAATGGAATGCAAACCATGTATATCTACGGTAAATTTTCCGAAAAACCAAGAAATACATCAGTTCAAAATACTAAACAAGGAATAGCAAGCTTTAATAGCGAAGTTATTGAAATGAAACTTGCTACTTCATTTATAAGTATAGATCAGGCAAAGAAAAATCTTGAACTAGAAATTACTAATAGTGATGATTTTGATTCAATTTTTACTAAGGCACAAACCACATGGGATGATACATTAGATATGATAGACGTTAAAGGTGCAAGTAAAGATCAATTAACAACACTATATTCTAATTTATATAGATTAAATGCTTATCCTAACTTATTATCAGAAAATACTGGAACTAATGATAATCCAATTTGGAAGTATAAATCTCCATATGGAAATCATGATGTAGTAGAAGGAACATTGTATTACAATAATGGCTTTTGGGACACTTATCGTACAGCATGGGCAGCATATGCACTATTTACACCAGAAAAGGATACTGAACTATTAAATGGTTTAGTTCAACATTATGTTGATCAAGGTTATGTACCAAGATGGATAGCACCAGGTGGAACTAACTCAATGGTTGGTACAAGTTCAGATGTTATATTTGGTGATGCTATTGCTAAAGGAATAGATTTTAATTGGCAAAGTGCTTATGAATCAGCAATCAAAAATGCAGCTGTTGTTTCTAATAACTTAACAAATGGTGGGCGTGCAAACTTAAACAAGTCTATTTTTGAAGGTTACACAGCTCATGATTCACAAGGTGAAGGTTTCTCATGGTCAATTGAAGGTTATATAAATGACTATGGTCTTTATCAACTTGCTAATAAATTAGGATATGAAGATGAAGCAGCTTATTATTTAAATAGGGCATTAAATTACACTAAATTATTTAAATCTACTGGTGATACAGTAAATGATAAATGGTTAAGAGGAAGAAATGCTAATGGTGATTGGTCATATTCAGATGAAAACTTTAACCCATTTTTCTGGGGGGATGATTATACAGAGACTAATGCATTTAATATGTCAGTATCTGTGACTCAAGATGGTCAAGGATTAGCCAATCTATATGGTGGAAGAGCTGCTTTGGCAGAAAAGATTGATACAATCTTTGAAACAAATGGAGACTATTGGGGGTACGGTGCAGTAGAAAGCATAGGAGGTATCCACGAACAAAAAGAAGCAAGAGAAATAAAATTAGGGCAATATGGTCATTCAAATCAACCTTCTCACCATATTCCATATATGTATAATTATGCTGGTGAGCCATGGAAAACTCAAAAATATGTAAGAGATATATTAGATCGTGCATATGTTGGAAGTGACTTTGGACAAGGATATATTGGAGATGAAGATAATGGAGAAATGAGTGCATGGTATATTTTCTCTGCACTAGGATTCTATCCAGTATCTATGGGTAATGATGAATATGCAATTGGTTCACCATTATTCGAAGAAATGACTGTTCATTTAGATAATGGTAAGAGTATTACAGTAAAAGCTAACAATAATAGTGATGAAAATATTTATATTCAATCAATGAAATTAAATGGAAAAGATTATAATAAAAACTATATAAAACATGAAGATGTCGCAAATGGTGCTGTAATTGAATTTACTATGGGAAATACACCTAATACAAATTGGGGTTCAAGTGAAGAGTCATTACCTACATCAATTACTAAAAATGATGAAATACCAAATCCACTAGAAGATGTCACTACACCAGGGGTTCAAGAAGTTGGCGAACCAAACGGTGATGTACATTTTGAAAGTGTTTACTCAAATATATCAGAAGCTAAGAAAATATTTGATAATGATTCTAATACCTCAGCTACTCTAAATGTTAGTGGCAATAGTGAAATTATTTATAGCTTCATTAAGCCAACTAAAGTAAATATGTTAACATTAACTTCTGCAGATAAGGGAGAGACTCCTACAGGTTATAGATTAAGTGGAAGCTATGATGGAGTTAAATGGGAAGCTATAGATGAGAGAAATGATTTGAAATTTGAGTGGAAACGTTATACAAGGCCATTTAATCTACCAGAAGAAAAAATTTCTGGATTTACACATTACAAATTAGAACTAAAAGGTGGAACAGATTTAGCAGAGGTAGAACTATTAGGTCAAGAAGGAGATACTTCATCAATTGATATAAATGTACTAAATAAAATGATTATTAGTGCAAAAACAATTAATCAAAGTAATTTACCTCAAGCAGCTAAGGATCTTCTAAATAGTGCAATTGAAAGTGCTGAAGCAGTGGCTAATAACGAAAATGCTACTCATGAGGAGATTGTTACTCAATATAATTTATTGAGTAATGTTAGAAGAAGAATTAATTCAATTAGGATTGCAAAGGACATTATTGAAGCAGAAGAATTTAATGATAAACATTCAAGTATAGTAAATGATGGAAAGAACATTGGAGGGGTAAAGAAAGGTACTTGGGTAAAATACAATGACATTGTATTTGCTGGTAATGAAGATACTTTAGAAATATTCTATGCTGCTCAAAACAAAGATGCTGGCGGTTATGCAGAGGTTCATATTGATAGTATGGATAGTGAAGCAGTTGCAAAAATAGAACTACCAACAACTGGTGAAAATTGGAGTAATTATGTTCTTGTTGAGGGAGATTTATTAAAGAATGTAGAGCAAGGACTGCATGATGTGTATTTAGTATTTAATAATGATACTGAGAAACCATATGTTTCTAATGTAGATTACTTTAGATTTGGAAATAAAATTGAAGCTAATGTAAATATAATTGGCGACGGTAAAGTAAATGCTGGAAATGCTTATGAAGGCAGACCGTATACAATGACCTTTGATGGAGATGTAACTTATGTATTTGTAAATGGTGTATCAGTAGAATTTGATAAGGAAAATAAATCATATACATTAGATAAGTTAACTTCTGATACTAAGATTGATGTTATATTTGGAGAATTAGTTCCTCATAAAATTGAAACTGATATTAAAGGTGGAAATGTAACTGTTGAATTAAATAAAGGTCAAGCTATAGGTTATGAAGAAGTAGTATTAACAATTAAAAATATTGAAGAAGGAAAACTTTTATCAGTAGTAAAGCTTAATGGAGAAAATGTAACTATTCCTAATGCTGTTGATGGTGTTTATACTATTAAATTATTAATGCCATTTGAGGATGCAAAAATAGAAGTTATATTAGAAGAACTTGTTGAGATGGTTAATGTAAAAGTAAATCCTTCAGAACATGGAACAATTACCACAACTGCAGTAGATAATCAAATTGCTAAGGGCAAAGATTTATTAATTACTGTTACTCCAGAACAAGGGTATAAATTAGCATCATTGATTATAAATGGAGAAGATATTACAAAATTTGTAGAAGATAACAAGTTGACTTACAAAGAAGTAAATGAAAATTTAGAAATCACTACTACATTTGTTCTAGATACAAATAAAGAAGATTTAAATAAATTAATTGCTGCTTTATCTAATGAAAAAATTATAGAAAAGCTATTAGATGGTGTTAGTCAAGATATTGTTGATGAATTCAATAAAGCCTTAAGTAATGCTAAAAAAGTAAGTGAGAATATTAATTCAACACAACAAGCTATTGATGAAGCTGCTTCTACTTTAAGGACTGCAATTCAAAAAGTAATTGATTTTGAAAGAGTCAATAAAGAGGTCTTGAAAGATTATATAAAGGAAGTAGAAAACTTAGATTTAAGTAAATATACAGATACAACTATAGCTGAGTTTAAGAATGCCTTAAATAATGCAAAGAATGTATTAAATAATGATTCAGCTACCCAAGATGAAGTAGATAAAGCTTTAAGTAAATTAAAAGCAGCAAAAGGGGCTTTAACTAAGGTAAATGAAAATCCAGGTACAGGAAACCCAGATCCGAATCCAGGTACAGAAAATCCAACTCCAAATCCAGGAACAGAGAATCCAAATGAAGGAAATGGAAAAGGAAATGATGATTCATCACTTCCAGGAACAGGAGATGATTCCTCACTAAGCAAGTATATGTATGTTATGATAAGCTTAAGTGCTGGATTATATTTAGTATTAAAAAAAAGAAAATAAATAATTGTAATGAATAATTAAAAAAAGAGGTGAAGTATTGAATTTATACTTTATCTCTTTTTTATTATCTAAATACCAATTAACAGGGGTATAAAAAATGTGAAAACTTTTACAAAAGTTAAAAGTTATAGCATTTAATTTTCAATGTTAAAATGAGGATATTACGAAAGTAAAATTATGAGATTATAGGAAAGGATGGGTAAAATGAAAAAAACAAGAAAAAAAGGTTTGTTAGCAATTTCTTTAACAGCTGCATTTACATTAAATTTATGTAATACCTTTGCTTCACCAGTTATTAAAGCAAGTGCAGCAGAAGAAAGCTACACTCAATATGTTGATCCATTTGTTGGTACAGATGTAGACTATGGGCAATTATTTCCAGGGAGTGTGGTTCCGTATGGATTAGTGAAATTAAGTCCAGACACATATCCACATAAAACAGATGATCATGCTGGATATGACTATAGCAAAGATCGTATTCAAGGATTCTCTCATACAAGGGTTGAAGGGGTAGGAGGACAAGGCTCAGGTGGAGACATACTTATTACACCTACTTATGTAAACTATTCAGCAAGACCAGATGCAGCAACTAAAGGACAAAAGTATTCCCATGATAATGAAAGTGCAAATCCTGGATACTATAGTGTTGAATTAACCCCTAAAACTGGAAATGATAACAATGCAATAGATAATGAAAGCTTTGGAAATATTAAAGCTGAAATGACTTCAGATATTCATACTGGATACCATAAATATACATTTCCTAAAGCTGGTGAGGTTTCATTATTACTAGATTTAAATTATACATACCATGGAACTGATATACGTAATGCAATATTAGATGTTGTTGAAAAAAATGAAGACTTTACATCTATTTCTGGTAGATTTAGTGGGAAAAATGTTAGTGGAAATGGAAAATATACACTATACTTTTACTTAGAAACAAATAAGCCAACAAAACAAGTAAAGACTTGGAATAACTCAACATTAACAGAGCAATCTTCACAAAAAGGAAATGACATAGGAGCAATCTTAGGCTTTGACGTTGCACAAAATGAAGCTGTAGAAATAAAAGTTAGTATTTCTACAATTAGCAGCGATCAAGCTAAAATTGATATGCATAATGAAATAGATGAATGGAATTTTGATAAAGTAAAAGCTAATGCTGATAGTAAATGGAATGAAATATTAAGTAAAGTTAAGGTGGAAAATTCAGCTAAAAGTGATCCTGATGGAAGGCTAAAGAAATTATTTTATACTCACTTATATCATATGTTTACAACACCTGTAAACGCAACTAGTACAACAGGAGAATTTAGAGCTACAGATACTAATATATATGAAGCTGATGATTATACTCACTATGATTCATGGACTTTATGGGATGATTTCCGTAAATATCCTATGATAGGATTAGTCCTCCCAGATATTTACAAAGATATAATTAGATCATTAGCAAATACCATGGAATATGGAATAGGAACTTGGGGAATTGATACACAAACAGTACCTACTGTTCGTACTGAACATGCAGTTGCTCTACTAGCAGATGGAGTAGCTAAAGGTTTCACTGATATAGAAAATTTATTACCAGCTTATGAAAAAGCTAAACAAATTGCAAATAATACTGTAAATGAAGAAGCACAAAGATTAGGATATATAAAAGGAAGAGTAGATAAGACAGTTGAGTTTTCTTATGATGATTGGGCAATTTCATTCTTATCAAAAGCATTAGGAAATGAAGAAGAATATGAATATTATTTAAATCGTTCTTTCAATTATAAAAACTTATATAAAGAAGATGCAGTTCAAACAAGCGATGGAAATATAGGATTATTATGGCCAAAAGATGCAAATGGAAATTGGATGACTGCCAACCCAGAAAAGTATGGAGATAACGGATTATACCAAGGGACTTTATGGCAATATACTTGGTGGGATTCAAATGATGTAAATGGATTAATGGATCTTATGGGTGGAAAAGAAACTATGTTAAAAGCATTATCAAGATTATATGGTGAACAAGATCCTGATAATGGAAAGGCAATGCTTCATACAAACACTAACGAAATAGATTTACACACTCCTTATTTATTTAATTTTGCTGGAAAACCAAGCAGAACTCAATATTGGGTAAGAAACATTTATACTAAAGAAACATGGAATCGTTATAGTGGAACTGGTGAGTATAAGCAACCTATTTATGATTATGTATATAAATTAAGTCCAGATGGATTTATGGAAACTATGGATGATGATGCAGGAACAATGGCTTCAATGTTTGTTGCAGCAGCAATGGGTCTATTCCCAATGACTCCAGGAGATACAACATTCCAAATAGGAACACCATTTTTTGAAAAGGTAACACTAGATGTAGGAAATGGAAAAACATTTGTTATAGAAGCAAATAATGTATCAGAAGATAATTTTTATATTCAATCAGCAACATTAAATGGAAAGTCTTTCGATCGTACGTGGGTAGATTATTCAGAAATTATTAGAGGTGGAAAACTATCATTTAATATGGGATCAGAGCCATCTAATTGGGCAGAAGATGGAGTTCCTGCTATGTCAAGCAGTGATAATATCAATACAGAAGTTTTTGATAAAAAAGATCCGATAGCATATACTACTTCTACTTTCAATGAAGGTGATGCAAATGATGGAAGTATAAAAAATAATATTGTTATTACTTCAAAGAATGTAGGATTTACTGGTGATATAAACGAAGATTATTTATCTAGTGGAAAAATTAAAATAAGTAATGTTCCAGAAGGTTTGAGTGTATCAGCAGTTAAAACAAGTGAAAATACTATAGAAGTAAAGTTAAATGGGAAAGCACTAAAACATGATTTAAATGATAGTATTGGAGATTTAACTATTGAATTAAATGACAATGCATTTACTTCACCAGTAGATAGTATCCGTCAAATAAAGAATAATATTAAAATAATGTTTAAAGATGATTATTTAGAATATAGTGAAAATATATTAAAAGAAAGTAAAGATGATGATGGAAGAATAAGTGATAATGTTACCATCGCATTAAGTGGAAATTCTAAATTTTCAGGAGAAATTGGAGAAGATTTTGTAGTAGGGAATAAATTAACAATAGACTCTTTACCAGAGGGACTAATAGCTGTAGCTAAAAAAGTATCAGATAAACAAGTAGTATTATCATTTGAAGGTAATGCAGCTAAACACGATGCAGATGTAGATGATATGATTATTAGTTTCGAGGACTCAGCATTTGTTGGAGCAAAAGCTTGTGATATTGAAAATTCAAGTAAGGGTGGTATGAATGCACTTTTATTAGATTTTTATCTTGATTATTCTGTACGTTTAAATCAAGCCATTATTAAAGGAAAAAAGATAAAAGAAGGTGTATTTACAAATTCATCTTATAAAATGCTTGTTAATGCTATAAATGACGGACAAGTATTACTAGATACTGGCAGTACATCAGAAAAGGATTTGAAAGATGCATATTATAAAATAAATAATTCAATTGATAAATTGAAGTTAAGCACAGATGGATTGGTGAGACTAGAAGGTGAAAAAAGTGATGCTTGGTCAGAAAATGGATTGAAAAATGAATCTATAAATCTTGGTGGAACGTACAACGGAGCATGGATTCGCTATGATGGACTTGATTTTAGTGATAAAAATGTAAGTTCAATAAGCGTTAGATATGTAAATAATTCAGGAAGGTGTGCTGCAGATTCTAAAATAGAAGTTAGAAAAGATGAATTAGATGGCGAATTAATAGGAACAATTGAGTTAACATCAACTGCATCAGACTGGAATAATTATGTTGTAAAAACAGTTAATCTAGAAAATCCTTCATTACTAAATAATATTCATGATATTTATTTTGTAATGAAAGGATCAACAACAGATTCTAAGCCATATATCTCAAATATAGATTGGCTTCAATTTAATGGAGCGAAATCTTATGGAATGTACGAAGCAGAAAGTTATGAAGCTTGGAGTGGTGGAAATTTAAAAATAGAAAATAGTACTGATGCTTCTGGAGTTTCACTAACAAATATAGGAGGATCGTATGATGGTGCATGGGTTTCCTATAAAGATATTGACTTTACAGGAAATGGCTTAAGTAAAATAAGTGTTAGATATGTTAATAATTCAGGACGATGTGGGGATAACTCAAGATTAGATATCTATCTTGATAGTATGGATAGTGAAGTAGTACAATCCATTCCAATTCCAGCCACAGGTAGCAACTGGAACACATATAAAGATATAACTGTTGATATGAATAACGTAATTACAGGAAAGCATACAGTTTATCTTGTAATGCGCACAGATGTAGTAGGGACTAGAGCTTACGTAGCTAATATAGATTGGTTTAAATTTGAAGAAGTAATTGATAAAGGTGAGTTAAGTAATTTATATGAGAATAATAAGAATTTACTAGAATTAGAGGACAGATATCATGAATTTGGATTTAATTTATTTAGTAAGGCAATGAATAAGACTAAAGATGTCTTAGAAAATGAAAGTGCAACAGCTAGTGATATACGTAGTGCAGTGAGGCAACTTAAAGTTGCTTTAGGTCAATTAGAATTAAAGATTGTAGATGAATTAAATAATCTTATTAAAGAAGCTAAAGCAATATCACAAGAAGAATATACTATAGATAGCTATAATTTCCTACAAAATGCAATAAGTACAGCAGAGGAAGTTGGAGTAGGAAGTCCATATGAATTATATAAATCAGCATATGATACTCTTATAAGTGCAAAGGGAACATTAACTAAAATTAATAAAAAAGTCTTGGTTGAATCTATAGAAAAAGCTAATGCAATTGATTTAACTAAATATAAAGAAGAAAGTACACATGAATTTATTGAAGCACTAAATAAAGCTAAGGAAATTAATGGTGCAGTAGCATTAACACAAAAACAAGTAGACGATGCAGTAGAATTATTAAATAATGCAATGAATTCATTAGTTGAAATTCCTATTATAGATATATCAGAATTAAAAGAAACAATAGAAAAAGCAGAATTAATTGATTTAAGCAAATATATAGAAGTAGGAAAAGATATATTTTTTAAAGCCTTAGAGGAAGCTAAGATAATTATTCAATCACCTAATACCAGTGAAGAAGTTAAAGAAGTTTCTGATAAGTTAAATAATGCTATAAATGCATTGAAATTAATTCCAAATAAAGAATCTCTAGAAGAACTAATTAATGAAACAGATAAAATAGATAGCTCTAAATACACAGAAGAATCAATAAAACAACTTAGATCTGCTTTACAAGCTGCAAAAGCTGTTTTTGAAAATAAAAATGCTGATGCAAGTGAAGTTGAAAGTGTAATTAGGTTGCTAGAAGAAGCTAAAGCAAAACTAGTGAAGGTAACAAATCCAGGAACAGAAAATCCAGATCCAAATCCAAATGAGGGAAATGGAAAAGGAAATGAAGATTTATCACTTCCAGGAACAGGAGATGATTCCTCATTAAATAAGTATATGTTTGTTGTGCTAAGTTTAAGTGCCGGATTATATCTGCTACTAAGGAAAAATAAAAAAGCTAAATTGAATTAAAATAATGCTTATAAGTTTAAAAATAATTAGTATTTAAAAAAGGTAAATAAATTAATAGGGTGTTATGAAATTACTGTTTTGTTCTTTTGTAACATCCTTATTATATTATTTAAAATTACTATATAAATTTGGCCGCAATATAAATAGTATTTTGAAATATCCTGTGATAAAATGTCTATATAAATCGATATTTTAAATTATATTTAGAATAGAAAAGGGGTAGAACAAATGGATATTTTCTTAATTATTGGTATGATAACAGGACTCTTGGCTATAATTGTTGGAATGATTGTTAAAGGTGCAGATGTTGCGGTTTTACTTAATCCTGCTGCAGCACTTATAATTCTTGTTGGTACTGTCGCAGCCGTTATGAATTCATTTCCTAAAAAGGAGTTTCTTAATATTCCTAAAATTCTTGGGGTTCTTTTTAAAGAGAAAAAGGGTGAAGATCCAGTAGAAATCATTGGACAAATAGTAGAAATGTCACAATCAACTCGAAAAAATGGATTATTATCTTTAGAAAGTGTAATGCAATCTTTAGATAATAAGTTTATGAAAAAAGGACTTGAAATGGTAGTAGATGGTGTAGAGGCAGAGTATATTAGAAATATTTTAGAGATAGAAATTGATAGTATGGAAGAAAGACATCGTACAGGTGCATCTGTTTTTACCACAGCAGGGGGAGCTGCTCCAACCCTGGGAGTTCTAGGGGCTGTTGTTGGATTAATTGGTGCTCTTGCAGATTTAAGTGATACTGAAAAACTAGCGCACATGATAGCTGGTGCCTTTGTTGCTACGCTTTATGGAATATTTTTTGGATATGTAATTTTCCATCCTTTTGCATCAAGACTAAAAAGAAAATCTCAAGAGGAGATAAATAATATGTATATAATCCTTGAGGGAATTTTATCTATTCAAGAGGGTCAAAGTCCTAAAAACATAGAAAATAAGCTTCTTAGTATGATAAATCCGAACGAGAGAAAAAGTATGGAAGATAAAAATAGTTAAATTTAAAGGAGATTAATGATGGCCAAGAAGAAAGTTCACCATGAAGACCATGTTGATGAAACATGGCTTATACCTTATTCAGATATGTTAACTCTTTTACTTGCACTTTTTATAGTAATGTTTGCTATGAGTAAAATAGACCAAGAAAAGTTTCAAAAGGTTAGTAGTGAATTTAATACTATTCTTTCAGGTGGCAGCGGAATAATGGAAGGTGGTAACGGGGGAGGCTCACCATTAGAAGGGTCTGATGGCTCAAGTGAATCTGGTGGAGAAGCAAACTTAAGTAATGCAAGTATTGAAGAAAATAAAATGCAAGATATTAAGCAATTAATAGATAACGAAATTAAGAAAAATGGATATAGTGATAGTGTTGATGTTGAAGTTAATGAAGGAGGTCTTGAAATCTCTATGCAGGATGTTATACTTTTTAACTCTGCTGAAGCAAGTGTATTAAGTGAAGGATATCCATTGCTTATGGAGATATCTAGCATGTTAAAAGATTTAGACAATGATGTTAGAATAATAGGACATACAGATAATTTACCTATTAATAATGAGGCTTTTCGCTCCAATTGGGATTTAAGTGCAATGAGAGCTATAAATGTTATGAATTTCATGGTTGATTCAGGAGGAATGGATTCAAGAAAGTTATCAATTCAAGCGTATGCTGATCAAAGACCTAGATTTGATAATTCTACAGCTGAGGGAAGAGCAAAAAATAGAAGAGTAGAAATTATTATAGTGCGTAAATATACTAATAATGAGCAAGGTCAATAATTATTATAATGTATATAAAAAGTTCTAAAGATAAAACTATAAGAAATTAAAAATGAAATACTTAAGTGATAGTGTTTAGAAAACTCCTATAGGAGTTTTTTATTTTTGTCATAAAGTTTAATGTGAATTTATAGATCAATACTTATTTAATGTATATTATGAGAAAATATTACAATTTATATCTTTATATTACTGAAAAAGTATGCTAGTATATTGCTATTAAGTTTAGCAGTTAAGGAGAATTATTAGTTATATGGAGAATTTGTCACTAAATTATGATACTAAAAAAGTAGATACATTCAATTTAAAGCTTTCTTGGGCAATTATAGTTTTATTAGTAATGCAATCATTTTTGAACTATGGAATAGAATATGCAATTAAAGCGGCATCTGTAGGGTTATTTTTTGGAATATTAAGTACTATAGTAAAGTTTTTAAAAATTAATACTAAGATAAAAAACTTTTATATTGGTTCATCAGCAACATATGTAGGTTTTGTAATGTCATATATTACGCAGGGACAACCTAAGATATTTTTAATCCATTATATAGCATTAATGATGATAGGACTTTATTTTAGAAAAGCTTTAATATTAGTCTATGTAGTATTTTTTAATATAGCAATATCTATTTATTTCTTTATAAGTCCTATGAGCTTAGTTGCGTCAGGAAGAATTAATGAATTTATATCATATGTTTTTCTTTTTGATATAAGTGCTTTTATTTTATATTATGTATCTAAATGGGGAAATGAATATGTTCAAGTTGCTATGAAAAGTCAAAAAGAAGCAAAGAAATTAGTTGAAAAACTTGAGGAAACAATGAATATTATCAAGAAAAGTACAGAGAATTTAAATGGTAATATAAAAAGCTCTTCAAGTGATGTAAGTATAATTAAAGATATGAGCAATTCAATAACTTTATCTGTAAATGAAATAGCTAGAGGAGTTAGTGATGAAGCAAGTAGCATTCAAGATATAAGCAAGTTAGTTTTAGATGTTGGAGGAATAGTAAAAGATACTCAGAATATTTCAATGAATGTAGCTAAAGTAACAAATGAAGCTGATAAATTAACAGTAAGCAGTATTGAAAGATTTAATAAAGTTAGCTATCAAATGGAGATAATAAATAATACAGTCACATCATCTGCTAGAAATGTTAACGAATTAGGAAATAGCATAAATAATATAAATTCTATTTTATCAAGCATAGTGGATATATCTGAACAAACAAATCTTCTTGCGTTAAATGCAGCAATAGAGGCAGCAAGAGCAGGGGAAGCAGGTAAAGGATTTTCAGTGGTAGCTGAAGAAGTAAGAAAACTTGCAGAACTTAGCAAAGAAAATGTTGAAAATGCAAGTAAAATTATTAATGATATAAAAGTTAGTACTAATATAGTATTAGATGAAGTAAATAAAGGAAATGAAGCAGCTAATGTTGGTAAAGGTCTTATGGATATTATGGTTAACAGTTTTAATAGTATGACAAATTCATTTAAAAATGTTACTAATATGATTAGTTTAGAAGACAAAAACATTGAAGACTTAGCAAATAAATTTAAAGAAATTCAATATAAAATCGAAAATATAGCTAGTATATCAGAAGAACATTCTGCATCAATAGAAGAAATACAAGCAACTATTGATGAACAAAATACAAGAGTGAATAATAGCTATAATTTAGTTAGGAATATGGAAATAGAAAGTAAAGAATTAGAAAAGATAGTTATATAAAGTAATTATAATAAAACTAAGAATCTCTTTTTGATAAATAATAATTATCAGAAGGAGATTTTTAATATTTATAAGTCAAAAGACTAAGAATTTATAGATAAATATCCATTGGACAATTTATGGAAAATAAAACATAAAAAGTATTTACAAGAATAAATATAGGATGTATAATTTAAATGTAAACAGTTTCTTACAAGTATTTATATTTACTAAATCGGTTTCGAAAAAAGTCTGAGAAAGAAAAAGATGTTCTATAAGATAAGAAAAATTTTTTTGAAACACTTCGAAACCAGTTTCGATTTTAGCTTTTAAAAGAAACCAATTAGTAAATATAGAAATATAAAATTTAGGAGGATTAATTATGAGGGTTAAAAAATTGATGTCATTAGTAATGGTGGGTTTAATGACAGCATCGTTAGCAGCATGTGGGAAATCAAATGGATCAGAAGGAAAGAAAACTGAAGGAAGCGATAAAATAGTGGTGTGGAGTTTAGCAGAAGATTTAAAAACTTTTGCTGAGTATTATCAAGAAAAAAATCCGGATAAAAAAGTTGAAGTTACTGTTATTGCTCCAGCGGATTATCCAACTAAGCTTACAACTGCATTAAGGGGTAAGGCAGAAGTTCCAGATGTTATAGTTGGAGAGCCACAAATGCTACCAAATTTCTTTGAAGCAGGATTTTTTGAAGATTTAACAAAAGAACCATACAAAGTTGAAGATTATAAAGATAAAATAGTTGATTATGTATATGAAGCAGGTAAAGATGTTGATGGAGTTGTTAGAGCTTTAAGTTATCAAGTTACTCCAGGTGGAATAACTTATCGTAGAGATATAGCAAAATCTGTTTGGGGAAATGATGACCCTCAATTTATAGCAGATAAGTTTAAAGATGTAAAAACAATTATCGAAACCGGTAAAGAACTTAAAGAAAAAGGATATAGAGTATTTTCAGATACAGGAAATTTAAGATGGTTTGTGTATGGTAATGATCCAGAACCATGGGTTAAAGATAATAAGTTAATGATGACTAAAGATAGATTAGATTATTTAGATGCTGCAGTCGATTTATATCAACAAAAATTAGTTGCATTTGCGCCAGAATGGTCAGCAGCTTGGTATGCATCAATGAATGGTCCTGTTCCTGTTGATGCAGAGTGGCAAGAACTTAAGGATATAGATCAAAATGCTGAAAAAACAGAAGTATTTTCATATGCATTACCTACTTGGGGAACATTAATACTTAGAGATAATGCAAAAGATACAGCAGGAAAATTTGGAGTAACAACTGGCCCTAATTCATATTTTGCTGGCGGCACATTCGTAGGTATAAGTAGTTATAGCAAGAATAAAGAAGCTGCATGGGATTTTATTAAGTTCTGTACTTTAGATGAAGAAGTAGCACAATGGTGGATTGATAAATCTAATGGTGATGTAGTTGCTTTAAAATCAGTTTTAGAAGCTAATAAAGATTTAGAAAATCCTGCATTAGGTGGACAAAAATCTTATGACTTTTGGTTAAAGCAAGCAGAAGATGTTGATTATTCATTAGTAACCAAATATGATGATCAAGTTGGAAAATATTATGGACAAGCTATTGAGTCAGTACAAAAAGGTGAAAAGACCAAGGAAGATGCATTAAAGGAATTCTATAGTAATATAAAATCAGTATATCCAGAAATAGAAGTTCCAAGTAACTAGTATATCCCAAATATAAGAGGTGAAAATAAATTTCACCTCTTTAATAAAATTAAGATGCTAGGAGGGAAAAAAGTGAATTTAGGTAGAACTAATTATAGTAATAAAATTGAAATTAAGGGAAAAACATCTTTTAAAAGCATAAATAAAATAAATAGGCATGGGTATTTATTTATTCTACCATTTTTAATAGTTTTTATAATATTTAATATATATCCTATACTAAGAACTTTATATTTAAGTTTTACAAATTTTAATGGATATGGAAAGATCGAATTTATATGGTTTGATAATTATACACGTCTAATTCAAGATAAAATGTTTTGGAGTGCATTAGTTAATACTGTAAAGATATGGGGAATAAACATAATACTTCAACTTGGCTTAGCATTTTTACTAACAATTATATTTAGTGATATGAAATATAAAATGAAGGGACTTAGTATTTTTAGAGCTTTATTTTACTTACCTAATTTAATTGCAGCAACATCTGTAGCATTTTTATTTGCAACTTTATTAGATTGGCAATTTGGATCCTTAAATCAAATTTTAGTAAATGCAGGTGTAATTAATAGTAAAGTCAATTGGCTAGGACAGCCAGGTACTGCGGTAATTGTAGTAGCTGTAATTGGTGCATGGATGTGGTTTGGAAATTCATTTTTAGTATTAATGGCTGGTGTTCAGGGAATATCAAAAGATTATTATGAAGCAGCAACAATTGATGGTGCTGGTAGATGGACAATATTTGGCAAGATAACATTACCTCTTTTAAAACCTATATTGCTATATGTTGCTATAACCTCATTAATAGGTGGTCTGCAAATATTTGATATCCCATTTTTAATTACCGATGGATTAGGTTCACCATCAGGATCAATAAATACAGCTGTTATGTACTTATATAATACAGCATTTAGGTTTAATAATGTTGGATATGCATCAGCTATTGCTTATGGATTATTCTTTATAATAGCAATATGTTCAGCTTTTACATTCAAAACAATGTATGGATCAAAGAAAGATAAGGGGGTAAGTTAATGTTCACGAAGTTTAAAAAATCATTATTATATTTATTCTTAATTATTTTGAGTATTATATGCTTAGCCCCATTTGCAATGATGTTAGTTAATGCAACTCGTAGTAATCAAGAAATAATATCTGGTTTTACATTAATTCCTGGAAGCTCCTTATTAGATAACTGGAATGCTATGGGTAAATATTTCAATATATTTACTGGTCTTCGTAATAGTTTATTTGTTTCAGTATGTGTAACACTATTAACAGCATATTTCTCAGCATTAACAGCTTATGGATTTGCAATATACAAATTTAAAGGCTCAAATATAATATTTACTATAATTTTAGTATTAATGATGGTTCCATCACAATTAGGATTATTAGGATTTTATGATTTAGTAAATACAATGGGATTAATGGATAGCTATATACCACTTATAATTCCTTCCATAGCAAATCCATTTGTAGTGTTCTTTTTAAAGCAATATATAGAATCTGTATTACCTAGAACTATTATTGAAGCAGCCAGAATAGATGGAGCAAGTGAAATAAGAACATTTCATAAGATTGGTATTCCGATAATGATGCCAGGAATAGCAACTATATCAATAACAACATTTATAGGATCATGGAATAATTATTTAGTTCCATTAGTTTTATTACTTAGTCCAGAGAAGTTTACATTACCAGTAATGATGGGATCATTGAGAGCGTCTAAAGATATAGCTTCAAATATGGGAGCAACATATTTAACAGTTGCAGTTTCAGTATTACCTATAATCATAGCCTTCATGTTCTTATCAAAATATATTATTAGTAGTATATCCGCAGGTAGTGTCAAGGAGTAGATTAAATTATATTGAGAGGAAGGTTGGAAGATGGATAAGAATAGTAGAAGTAAAGCAGATTATATAGATGAATCAGGCTTTTACGTTATAGAAAATTACGATATAAAACCACCTTTTGCAAGTTTTTTATCAGGAGTTGCTGGTATAGAAGGTATTCCAATGTGGTCATTTTATGTAAATAGAGGTCAAGTGATTAGTAGCATTGGGATTAAGGATAAAAACAATTGTATAATGGAATTTTTTCCAGCAAATGAAGCGTATAAGATGGTTACTACTAATGGATTCAGGACGTTTATAAAGATTATATCAGATAACTCAAATATAATTATAGAGCCGTTTTCAGTTAGTAGAAGTGAAAATATTAAGAGAATACTTAAGATAAAAAATAATGAATTGAGGATAATAGAAATAAACAAAGATATAAATTTAGAAATAGAAGTAAAATATTTTACTATTCCAAATGAAAAATTTGCAGCACTTGGAAGAGAATTAAGGATAATTAATAAATCTAATATAGTAAGGAATATAGAAGTATTGGATGGATTAGCTGCAATTTTACCATACGGTTCTAATAATAAGGATTATAAAGAGATAGGAAATACATTAAGAAGCTGGATGCAGGGTGAGATCAAAGAAAATAATGTAGCAATATATAATTTAAGATCTTCTACAGGGGATACAACAAAGGTTGAGATGGTGAATAATGCATATTTTTATATAGCATTTGATGATAATGAAAAAGTACTAAAACCTATAGTAGATCCGGAGAATATTTTTGGATATGATACTAGCTTAGTAAATCCATTTAAGTTTAAAAATAGTGTAGAAAAGTTATTTGAAAGTAATGAAAACATTTGCTATAACAAAGTACCTTGTGCTTTTTCTGGGAAGCAAGCAGTTTTGACAGAAAAAGAAGAAGTTAAGATTCATAGCTATATAGGATACATGAATAGCATTAATGAGGTAGATGACAGCTTAAATAAGTTATTGAGCAAGAAATATTTTAATGAAAAGATTATAGAGAGCAATAAGTTAATAGATAAAATAGCTGAGCATGTTAATACAGTAACTAATTATTCATTATTTGATGAATATATTAAACAATGTTATATAGATAATGTTTTAAGAGGAGGATATCCATTAAAAATAGGTAAGAACAAAGTATATTATGTCTACTCCAGAAAACATGGTGATCTAGAAAGAGATTATAATTTCTTTAATATAGAGCCGAATTTTTATTCTCAAGGTAATGGGAATTTTAGAGATATAAATCAAAATAGAAGAATGGATATTTACATTCATCCCTTCACTAATAAGGAGAATATTAAATTATTCAACAACTTGATACAACTTGATGGATATAATCCATTAGTTATAAAAGGAAAGAAGTTTTATATAGATAAAAATAGAAAAGCTTCTATTATAAGCATATTAAAAAAATATGAAATTAAGAATGAAGATATATTATATAATATTTATAATAACGAATTTACATTAGGTGAGCTATATTCATATTTATTAAAAGAACAAAATTTATCAAGTGATAAAATTAGTATTTTAATTGATGAAATAATAGATATTTGTGAAGAAAAAATTGAAGCAGATTTCGGTGAGGGATTTTGGATTGATCACTGGACATATAATCTTGATTTAATAGAAGAATATTTAGATGTTTATCCTGATAAACTAAAAGAATTGCTAATAGATGATATGGAGTATAAATTTTATAACTCTCCAGAGCATGTTTTACCTAGAAGTGAAAAATATATTATAGACAATAATACTATTAGGCAATATGTAGCTTTAAATAAAAAAGGCAATGTAAATCAATGGATATATAATAAAGAAGGAAAAATATATAAGACTAATTTGATTACAAAGCTGTTCATGCTTACTACTATTAAATTTATGACTTTGGATGTTATGGGATTTGGAATTGAAATGGAAGCAGGCAAGCCAGGATGGAATGATGCTATGAATGGACTTCCAGGTCTTATAGGATCAAGTTTTGCAGAAACAGCAGAGCTAAAAAGATTAGCATGTTTTATTAAAGAAAATATAAATCTAATAGAAAATGGATTAAAGCTTCCAGTAGAATTTTATGATGTAGTTAAGAAATTAACGGATAATCTTTCGAAAAATCTTAATGATATATTACCTCAAAGTCAATATTGGGATATAATTTCAAATATAAGAGAAGATTATAGGGAAAAGGTTAAATACTCAATAGATGGAACTGAAAAAATATTATATAAAGATGATATAGAAAATGCAGTAGATAAGATGATACAAAAAATAGATATAGGAATAGATGGAATAAAAGAGTTGAATGATGGAAAAATTCCTACATTTATGTATTATGAAGCTGTAAAATTTACTAAAGATAAAAATGGAAATATAAATCCTATAGAGTTTAAAGTTAATTTTCTTCCTTTATTTTTGGAAGGGTATGCAAGATATCTTAAAACGAATTTAGAAGAAAAAGAAAAGAAGGAAATATATATAACTTTAAAAAATAGCGATATTTATGATAAAAAATTAAAAATGTACAAGACATCAGAATCTTTAGAAAAGGTTACATTTGAAATAGGGAGAGCAAGGACTTTTACATCAGGATGGCTTGAAAGAGAATCAATTTTCATGCATATGGAATTTAAATATATTTTAGAACTAATAAAAGAAGGGCTATATGAAGAATTTTATGAGGATATAAAAAATGTATTACCTCCTTTTATGGATTCAAAAGTATATGGAAGAAGTATATTAGAAAACTCTTCATTTATAGCAAGCAGTGCTAATCCAGATGAAAGAACACATGGAAGAGGATTTATC
Organism: Clostridium sartagoforme; assembly: GCF_039521405.1. NCBI lineage: Bacteria > Bacillati > Bacillota > Clostridia > Eubacteriales > Clostridiaceae > Clostridium > Clostridium sartagoforme. The sequence goes on along the minus strand of NZ_BAAACH010000037.1, from coordinate 304,994 downwards.
GCAAGATTAAGTGGAACTACTGTAGAAATGTTAAGTATATGGAAGATAATGACAGTTGGGAAAAATATATTTAAATATGAAAATGGAGTTTTAGAATTCGAATTAATGCCAGTATTGTCAAAAGATTTCTTTAAAAATAATATAATAGAAACTACTTTACTAGGAAGTATAAGGCTAAAGTATATCAATAAGAATAACAAAGATACCTTTGGTTCAGGAAAAGGAAATATAACTAAATATGAATTAATAGGTATTGATAATAATATTAAAGTAATTAACCAAAAGAAAATACTTGGAACTGATGCTGAAAAGATAAGAAGTGGCCAAATAAGAGAAATAATAGCTACAATAGAATAATGGAGAGGTAATAGTTATGAATGATTATAAGGTATTTGTTACTTGTAAGCATACTAAAGATAGATTAAATGAATATTGCTTAGATGATATTAGTATAGATGATAATAAAGACTTAAATTGTACAATTACAGTAGATACTAAAAAAAGATTCCAAAAAATATTAGGATTTGGAGGAGCAATAACTGAATCAAGCGCATATGTACTTTCTAAGATAGATGAAGAAGAAAAGAAAAAAATTCTAGATTTATATTTTAATGAAGAATATGGAATAGGATATAATTTTGCAAGGATTCATATTAATAGCTGTGATTTCTCACTAGAGAATTATAGTTTTGTTGAAGAAAATGATAAATCATTAAGTAGTTTTTCTTTAGATAGATATGAAAAATATGTACTACCATTACTTAAAGAGGTTATTAATGAGAAAAAGAGTGAATTAAATATACTAGCAAGTCCATGGAGTCCACCAAGTTACATGAAAACCAATAATGAAATGAATAATGGTGGAAAATTGAAGAATGAATATAAACAATTATGGGCTGAGTATTATGTTAAGTATATAGAAGAAATGCAAGAAAAGGGATTTAATATCTGGGGGGTTACTGTACAAAATGAGCCAGCAGCAAAGCAGATTTGGGATTCATGTTTGTATTCAGCTGAAGAAGAGAGAGATTTTGTAAAATATTATTTAGGGCCTACTTTTGAAAGAAATAAATTACTCGATAAAAAAATAATAATATGGGATCATAATAGAGATTTAGTTTATAATAGGGCTAAGACAGTGCTAGAGGATAAAGAAGCAAATAAATATGTATGGGGTACAGGCATACATTGGTATGTTTCAGAGGAGTTTGAAAATACATCAAAGGTTCATGAAGAATTTCCAGATAAGCACATAATATTTACTGAAGGATGTCAAGAAGGTGGAGTTCATATTGGTTCTTGGGAGCCAGGAGAAAGATATGGTAGAAATATAATTGGTGACTTAAATAATTATGTAGAGGCATGGATAGATTGGAATATAGTTTTAGATGAAACTGGCGGACCAAATCATGTTGGAAACTTATGCGATGCTCCAATAATAGTAGACACACAAAAAAGAGAAGTAATATATAACAGCTCTTTTTACTATATAGCACATTTTAGTAAATTCATTAAGAAAAATTCATTAAGATTATTAACTAAAGTTACTAATGATAAAAAAATCTATGCACTTTCTTGTATAGATGACAAAGAAGATATATGTATAATTTTAATGAATGAAAATGAAGAAGATAGAAATGTTACTTTAAAAATAGATAATGAAATTATTGATTTGAAATTAAAAGCAAATTCAATATATACTTTATGTAAATAACTATTAAAGACTAATCATAAAGAACTAATGTAATGATGAACTTAAAATAGAAGGGATGAGATGAAACGGTGATTACAATATACGAAATCGCAAAAATTGCAGGAGTTTCTCCTACAACTGTATCAAAAGTAATAAATAATTATCCAGATGTGAGTGATAAAACTAGAAAAAAAATTAAAAAGATATTAGAAGAAGAAAACTTTCTTCCAAACTCTCAGGCACAAGGGCTAACCACAAAGAGAACTTGGACATTAGGAATTGTTTATTATGAAGACCTTGGTGTAGGATTAAGTCATCCTTTCTTTTCTAAAGTAATAGAGGCATTCAAAAAACAATCAGATATACATGGATATTCATTATTGTTTGGTTCTAAAAATGATAGACTGAAAAATGATACTTTTTTAGAATATTTTAAGTATAAATGTGTTGATGGGGTAGCGATTATTTGTACAGATCCTCATGATAAGGAGACATTATCTCTTGTAAATAGTAATTTTCCAATTGTAATAATAGATATGTTTGCGGAATATGCATCAACAGTTACATCAGACAATAAATCAGGATGCAGACAAGGAATTGAATATTTATATAATTTAGGGCATAGAAAGATTGCTCATATATACGGTACATCAAACGGTGATAATTGGCCAAGTACCGTAAGAAAAGAATCTTATATAGAAAGCATGAAAGAATTAGGGCTAAAAATACCAAGAGGATATTTAGTAGATGGTACAAACTTTGATTTTACTGGTGGATATAAAGCTATGCAAAAGTTATTAAAATTAAAAAATAGACCTACAGCTGTTTTTACAGCAGGAGATAAGATGGCCCTTGGTGCTATAGAAGCTATAAGGGAGGCTGGACTTAATGTACCAGGGGATATCTCAATCTTGGGATTTGACGATATAGAGATATCACAATATGTCACTCCCAAATTAACAACTATAAGGCAAAACTGTGATGAAATAGGGAGAGCAGCAGTAGATATTTTAGTAGAACAAATAAATAAGAAAGAAAAGCTAAAAATTAATAAGGTAATACCTGTAGAATTAATTGTAAGGGAATCTTGTACTAAAATTGATTAATATGCTCAAATAAATAATAAAGTAGATAAATTAAAAATAAGGGGGGATTAATATTGCAAAGAATTAATTTTCAAAATTATACAGGGAAATTTACACTTAAGGATCCAGAAAAGAATAGCTATTTATACTTTCCAATAGCTAATGAAATTGGAGTTATGTCTAGTTTGACACCTACTTTAAATGGTGATTGCAAGATGAATCAAAATACATTTTTATTAGCACCAGTTAGTAGTGAAGATCTTCATAACAATAAGTCATCAAGAAATTTCTGGATATATGTTGAAGGAAAAACTGCTTGGTCTGTAACAGGGGTATCATCACAGCAGCAATCAAAAGTTTTTTCTAAAGAAAAGGAAGAAACTGAAATTGAATGTAGCATAATGTGTCATAAGGTAATCAGAACCTCTAAAGAGATGGGATTAAAAAGTGAGATAATCAATTTTGTACCAAATGGATATAAAGTTGAATTAATGAAAGTAACAATAACTAATATATCAGAAGAAGATATAAATATAACTCCAACAGCAGCTATACCGCTATATTGTCGTTCAGCAGATAATATAAGAGATCATAGACATGTTACTTCATTATTGCATAGAATAGAAACTATTAATTCAGGGGTAATAGTTAAACCAACACTTACATTTGATGAGAGAGGTCACAAAATAAATGAAATAGTTTATGGAGTTATAGCAGTAGATGAAGATAAAAGTATGCCAATAAGCTTTTCACCTATAGTAGAAGAATTTATAGGGGAAGGCGGTTCCTTTGAAAATCCAGAAAGTATAATGTTAAATAAAGAATTTAATATTAAGTCGGGAGAAAAGTTTGAGGGATATGAAAGTATAGGAGCATTAAGATTTAAGAATGAAAAAATGAAACCAAATGAATCAAAATCTTATATAATTGCTTTTGGATATGGGGAATCAGTAGATGATTTCGAAAAGCTTACTAGTACATTATTAAAGGAAACCGATTTCGAAGAGTTATTAAAAGATACTAAGTTATATTGGGAAAATAAAATTAATCTTAAATATAATACTGGAGATAGCACATTTAATAATTGGATGCATTGGGTTAATTTTCAACCTATTCTTAGAAGAATATATGGATGTTCATTCTTACCTCATCATGATTATGGAAAAGGGGGAAGAGGATGGAGAGATCTATGGCAAGATTGTTTAGCTTTGTTAGCAATGGATCCTAAAGAAGTAAGAGAAATGCTATTAAATAATTTTGCAGGAGTAAGATTTGATGGCTCCAATGCAACTATTATAGGAGCAAATTTAGGAGAATTTATAGCAGATAGAAATAATATAACTAGGGTATGGATGGATCATGGTGCATGGCCATTCTTAACTACTAATTTATATATCAATCAAAGTGGAGATATAAATTTTCTATTAGAAAAACAAAGTTATTTCAAAGATTTACAAACTGTACGAGGTACTGACAAGGATAATCTATGGAGTATAGAGCAAGGAAATAAATTATTAACAAAAGAAAATAATATATATTTAGGTACTATTTTAGAACACATATTAGTACAACATTTGACTGCATTTTATGATGTAGGAGAAAATAATAATATGAGGTTAAGAGGTGCTGATTGGAATGATGCTTTAGACATGGCTAAGGAAAAAGGAGAAAGTGTAGCATTTACAGCATTATATTCAGGAAATCTAGTTAATATATGTGAACTTTTAAAGAAAATTAAAAACGAAAATAAAATTAAACACGTAGAGATGGCAGAAGAGATAGAAGTTTTGTTATTCAAAAATAATATATATGATTATCCACAAGAAAAGATAAATATTTTAAATACTTATTGTAAAAGTTGTAATCATGATATAAAAGGAAGAACTTCTGAAATTGATATAGATTTATTAGTTAAAGACCTTGAAGAAAAAGCAAATTGGATAAAGAATCACATTAACTCTAAAGAATGGATTACAAATTCAGAAGGTTACAGTTGGTATAATGGTTATTATGACAATAGTGGAAAAAAAGTTGAAGGTGACTTTGAATCAGGCACAAGAATGATGCTTACAGGACAAGTATTCACAATAATGAGTAATATAGCAACGGAAAAACAAGTAAAAGAGATAGTTAAGGCAGCTGATAGTTACTTATATGACAAGGAAGTTGGAGGATATAGACTAAATACTAATTTTAAGGAATTAAAAACGGATTTAGGCAGAATGTTTGGGTTTGCTTATGGAAGTAAAGAAAATGGAGCAGTTTTTAGTCATATGACTATTATGTATGCCAATGCACTTTATCAAAGAGGTTTTGTAAAAGAAGGATTTAAAGTTATAGATGCACTATATAAACACTGTATTAATTTTGAAGTTAGTAAGATATATCCTGGAATACCCGAATATATAAGCTCTAAGGGACGAGGAATGTATCATTATTTAACAGGATCAGCAAGTTGGCTTATTTTGACTGTATTAACGGAAATGTTTGGAGTAAAGGGAAGTTATGGAGATATGAAACTTGATCCTAAACTATTACTAAGTCAATTTGATGAAGACAACAAAGCAAGTATAAGTTTAGTATTTAGCGACAGAAAATTTAAAGTTGAATATATAAATGAATTGCATAAAGATTTTGGAGAGTATAAAATTCAAGAAATATTCATCAATAATGAAACATATGAATTTGATAATTTAAATACCATAGATAAAAAATATATAAATTCACTAGAAGTAGATAAAGAACACATAATTACTGTTATATTAAAATAAAAAGTAATGATATCCTTAAAATAAATAATATATAAAGGAGAGATAGGCAGTTTACTATCTCTCCTTTAATAGCAGTGTAATTAAAATAGATTTAATATATACTTTTTAATAATAAATAATATATTTTCCTAAAGATTATTGATATAATTATGATAACGATTTGTTACAAAAATAAAACAAATTATAAAATGTGATATTTGTTTTATTAATTCATAAAAATAGGCTTTAAATTAAAAAGTATTGTAAAATTATATTAAAGAATTAAAAAATCGTAGGGGGATAAGTTATGTATAATGTAGAAATAAATGGAGTTCAAATGAAATTTATAAGAGAATTTTTTGATAATTATGAGGATGATAAAGTTAAGCTTACAGTAAGTGATGATAAAAATAGAATAAAAATAATTTATTCAGCTGAAACAAGTTTAACAGCAAAAGAATTAGAATCATATTTAAAAACACAATTTAAAACAAAATCAAAGTATGGAACAGCACTTTATTATACACTTTATGTAAAGTAACAAATTGAAATAAATTAAGCTTATTTTTATGAATTGGAGGAAATATAAATGAAGTTTGCAAAGGATTTTTTATTTGGAGCAGCATCTGCATCATATCAAGTAGAAGGTGCCTGGAATGAGGATGGAAAAGGAATTTCTAATTGGGATGTATTTTCTAAGATACCAGGGAAAACTTTTGAAGGAACTAATGGTGATATTGCGATAGATCATTATCATAGATATAAAGAAGATATAAAATTAATGGCGGAGATGGGATTAGAATCATATAGATTTTCAATTTCATGGCCTAGAATAATACCAAATGGTGTAGGAGAAGTAAATCAAAAAGGAATAGAATTCTATAACAATATAATAAATGAATGTTTAAGTTATGGAATAGTTCCATTTGTAACATTATATCATTGGGATATGCCTCAAGTTTTAGAAGAAAAAGGTGGATGGATAAATAAAGAAACAATAGACGCATTCTTAAATTATTCAGAAGTTTGTTATAAAGCCTTTGGAGATAGAGTTAAACATTGGATTACATTCAATGAAACAGTAGTATTTTGTGGACTAGGATATTTAGCAGGAGCACATCCGCCAGCAATAGTAGGTGATTTAAATAAATATTTCCAAGCCACTCATAATGTATTTTTAGCTCATGCTAAATCAATTGAACTATATAAATCATTAAAACAATATGGTGAAATAGGTATTACACATGTATTTTCTCCTGCATTTAGTATAGATAATAAAGAAGAAAATATAATTGCAGCTAAGCATGCAAATGAAATTGATACAAATTGGTATTATGATCCAATATTAAAAGGTGAATATCCTAAATATGTTGTAGATATCATTGAGCAAAAAGGAATTAAAATTGATTGGACAGATGAAGAACTTCAAATAATAAAGAGAGCTTCAGATAAAAATGATTTTATAGGACTTAATTATTATCAACCTCAAAGGGTAATGAAAAACAATATGGATGAAGAAGTTGAGAGAAATAGAGAAAACTCAACAGGAGCACCAGGTAATCCTTCATTTGATGGTTTTTATAGAACTGTTAAAATGAATGATAAAAAGTACACAAAATGGGGATGGGAGATATCACCTGAAGCATTTTTAGAGGGATTAAGAATGCTAAAGGGTAGATATGGAGATATAAAAATATATATAACAGAAAATGGATTAGGTGATGAAGATCCTATAATAGAAGATGAAATTGTTGACATACCTAGAATTAAGTTTATTGAAACTCATTTAAAAGCTGTTAAAAATGCAATTGAAGAAGGAATAAACTTAAAAGGATATTATGCATGGTCAGTTATTGACTTATTAAGTTGGTTAAATGGATATAAAAAGCAATATGGTTTTATATATGTAGATCATAAAAATGGTTTAGCTAGAAAGAAAAAAGCCTCTTTCTATTGGTATAAGCATATAATAGAAACAAGAGGCGAAGATATATAAATTTAATTAAAGACATTTAATTTAGGGCTGGGATCTTCATAAAAATAGATTTCAGCCTTTTATAATAATTATCTAGCTAAAGTGGTATAATTATATAAAGATTATTTAAATTTAATATAAAAAATTATTATTAATTTAAATATTTAAGATTATATATAACTATATACATTATCTTAAATTAGCAAAGGAGATGAGTAATGTTTAGTTATAATAAAATACAAAGTTTAAATGAATTAGAACTATCCCTTTATAATTATATAATGAAAAATAGTGAAAAAGTAATTTATATGAGAATAAGGGAATTAGCAAATGAAGCTCATGTGTCAACTACCACTATACTAAGATTTTGTAAGAAATTAGATTGCGAAGGATTTTCAGAATTTAAATTAAAGTTCAAAATGTATATTGAAAAAGGTGGAGGAAAATCATTAACAGATAATACCTCAATGATAATTGATTTTTTAAAAAAGGCACAAAGTATGGATTATAGAGAAAAAATAGATATGGTTTGTGATGAGTTAAATAATGCCAATACAATAATATTTGTTGGAATAGGATTTTCAGGTATTCTTTCAAAGTATGCAGCAAGATATATTTCTGCAATAGGTAAAAATGCTATATATATAGATGATCCGTTTTATCCTATAAATATTAAATGTACAGAAAATTATGTTACTATTGCATTTTCTGTGTCTGGAGAAACTCCAACTGTAATAGACCATATAAATAGGTTAAAAAGAAAGGGTAGTAAAATAATAAGCATTACCAATAATGAAGATTCAACTTTAGCAAGAATATCAGATATAAATATTGGTTATTATGTGCAACAAGAAAAAACAGAAGAAAACGATATTACAACACAAATACCAGCGTTATACATTATTGAAACAATAGGTAGAAAATTATATAGAAATTATAAGGGATAGATGAATAGCATCTATCCCTTATAATTTCTATATTTATACAATTTACTACAATTTATTTAACCAGAATTAAAGTAATTAACACATAATGCCCTTTAAATATACAATATTTAAATATTATATTAAATTTTGAAAAATAAAATTAGAAAAAATATTTATAGATATGAACTTAAAGCTCCATAAAATGTAAAACAAATTGTTATATAAATGGAACAATTTATATAAGATAAAAGTGTGTTTTTTTAAGGGGTGAAACTGATTACAAATATATTTTTGTAAGATATAATATAATCAAGAAGTAGGAAGGGAGGAGGTAATATTGATTCACAAGAAACTTGATAAATTCAAAAGTGATTTTTTATGGGGAAGTGCATCTGCAGCATATCAAGTTGAAGGAGCTTATAATATTGATGGAAAAGGCTTAAGTATATGGGATACATTCAGTGAATTACCTGGAACAACCTATGAAGGAACAAATGGTAAAGTAGCAGTAGACCATTATAGAAGATATAAAGAAGATATAGCTTTAATGAAAGAGTTAGGATTGAAAGCGTATAGATTTTCAATAGCGTGGAGTAGAATCTATCCAAATGGAAGAGGAGACATAAATGAAAAAGGATTAGAATTTTATGATAACCTTATAGATGAACTTATTGCTAATAATATAAAGCCTATAATAACGATATATCATTGGGATTTACCACAGTATCTTCAGGATTTATATGGAGGCTGGGAATCTAGAGAAATAATAGATGATTTTAATAATTATTGTATAACTCTTTATAAAAGATACGGAGATAGAGTTAAATATTGGGTTACATTAAATGAACAAAATGTATTTATACTTTTAGGCTATAAGATAGGAATACATCCACCAAAGGTACAAGATGATAGAAGAATGCTTAAGGCAAATCATATAGCAAGCTTAGCAAACGCAAAAGCAATAGAGTCATTTAGACAATATGTATCAAATGGTATGATTGGTCCAAGTTTTGCTTTCACACCTAATTATGCTTATACATGCAAGCCAGAAGATGTTTTAGCAAGGGAAAATGCGGAAGATATGAATTGTCATTGGTGGTTAGATGTATATTGTTTTGGAAACTATCCAGCATTTGCACTAAGTAGATATGAAAAGGAAGGAATAGCTCCGGAAATTGAAGATGGAGACTTAGAACTTTTAGAAAGGGGAAAACCTGACTTTATAGGTATAAATTACTATAGAAGCGAAACTGTTGAAGCAAATTCAATAGATGGTATAAGTAATTTTGAAGAAATAAATACATCAGGAAAAAAAGGAACATCTAAAGATTATGGAATTCCAGGTAGCTTTAAGACAATAAAGAATCCAAATTTAGATAGAACTAACTGGGATTGGGAGATAGATCCTACAGGATTAAGAATAGGCATAAGAAGAATTAATAGTAGATACAGGCTTCCTATATTAGTAACGGAAAATGGTCTTGGTGAATTTGATAAAATCGAAGAAGATGGAAGTATAAATGATGATTATAGAATAAATTTTATAAGAAATCATGTAATAGCTTGCAAAGAAGCTATAACTGATGGGGTAGAGTTATTAGGATATTGTACATGGTCATTTACAGATTTACTAAGCTGGCTTAATGGATATCAAAAGAGGTATGGATTTGTTTATATAGATAGAAATGAGAAAGATGAAAAGGATTTAAAACGTATTAAAAAGAAAAGTTTTTATTGGTATAAAAATGTGATAGCTACTAATGGAGAAGAGCTTTAAATATAATTAAAAATAAATTTTAGGAGGAATTATTATGAAAAATATTTTATTAGTTTGTGCAGCAGGTATGTCAACAAGCCTATTAGTAAACAAGATGAAAGCAGCAGCAAAGGAAAAAGGAATAGAAATTAATATTGATGCACTTCCAGTTTCAGAATGTTCAAGTGTTATAGATAAAGCAGATATAGTTTTATTAGGACCACAAGTAAGATTCCAAAAACCACAAGTAGATGCTTTAGTTAATGGAAGAATACCAGTACAAGTTATAGACATGAGGTTATATGGAACAATGAATGGTAAAGTTATCTTAGAAGGTGTATTAAAAACTCTTGGAATTTAACAAGAGGTTTAATAAATAAAAAAATATGAGGGGGAAAAACAATGAGCTTTATGACAAAATTAGAAAGTAGCATGGAAAGAATACTTGTTCCAATTGCAACAAAGTTAAATGCACAGAGACATGTTTGTGCAGTTAGGGACGCATTTATCTTAACCTTCCCATTAACAATGGCAGGTTCATTAATGGTATTAATAAACAATGTTTTACTTCATCCAGATGGGTTTATAGCGAAACTTTTACACTTAGGAGATTTAATTCCTAATTTAGCAGACTATCAAGCTATATTTGCACCAGTATTAAATGGATCTTTAAACATTTTAGCAATTTTAATAGTATTTTTAATAGCAAGGAATCTTGCAAGATCCTTAGGTGCTGATGATCTATTAACTGGTTTAACTGCAGTATCAGTATTCTTTATAATGTATCCAGCAGCAGTTGATGGAAACATTACAATGCAATACATGGGACCACAAGGTTTATTCGTTGCATTAATAATTGGTTTAATAGTTGGAGAACTTTTATCAAGGTTATCTAAAACACCTAAACTTGAAATCAAGATGCCAGAACAAGTTCCTCCAGCAGTTTCTAGAACATTTAAAATATTATTACCAATAATAATAGTAACAGTTGGTTTCTCAGTTCTTAACTTTGTATTAGGTAAAGTTACTAATGGTGGTGGAATTCACACTATAATTTACAACTTATTACAAGCACCATTAACTAAACTTGGAGACAGTATTGTATCAGTAGTAGTTATGGCTTTAGTATCAAACTTATTATGGATAATGGGTATACATGGACCTAATACTATTGCAGCAGTAAGAGATACTATGTTTGCAGAGCCAAATGCAGCTAACTTAGCTTTCGCACAAGCTAATGGAAGTGCATGGGGAGCACCTTTCCCAACAACTTGGGCTTTAGTAGATGGATTTTCTAACTATGGTGGATCAGGTTGTACTCTTGGATTAATTATAGCTATTCTTATATTCTCAAGAATGAAGGATCAAAAAGATATAGCTAAGTTATCTATAGGACCTGGATTATTCAATATTAATGAATCAGTAATATTTGGTTTACCAATAGTATTAAACCCAATATTTATAATCCCATTCTTATTAGTACCAGTTGTTAATTTATTAATAGGATATGCCGCGATTGTAGTAAAACTTATTCCACCAATAGCTTATGGTGTACCTTGGACTACTCCTGGACCACTTATACCTTTCGTAGGAACTGGTGGAGAAATTATGGGACTTGTTGTAGGTATTGTGTGTTTAGCAGTCAGTGTATTAATTTATGCTCCTTTCGTTATAGCATCTAATAAGGCAGCAGCAAAATCACAAGAAGAAGGATTAAATGCAGATACAGAAACTATGTAATAAATAAGATAGATAGGAGAATAATTATGAATGAACTAGAATTAGTTGCTTTTGAAATTATAAGCAACGTAGGTATGGCTAAATCTTTGGCAATAGAAGCAATAAGAGATGCTAGAAATAATGATTATGATGAAGCAAACAAAAAAATAGAAGAAGCTAAAGGATTTTTATTAGAAGGGCATCATGCACATTCTGGATTGATTCATAAGGAAGCTAATGGTGAAAAGCTTGAGTTTTCTTTGATAATAATGCATGCTGAAGATCAACTGATCAGTGCAGAAACTATAAAAGACTTAGCTATAGAGCTTATAGAAATGAATAAAGCAATCAATAGTAAGTAAATAAATATGTATATAAAATAAACAATAGCAAGTGAATAAATATGCATATAAAATAAATAATAGAGGTAGCTAAATGAAATAATTTAGACTACCTCTATATTTTTTTATAGATAAAACTATACAAAATAGATATATATAATAAGTAAAGAAGTTTAAATATATGTATATGTAAGTAAAATTAAAAGTTATGCATAAGGATTTTACAAATACTACTAATATGATATAATTTTGTTAAAAAGTATAGAAATGGAGAGTGTCCTATAATGCCAATTATTAGATTTAAAGCAATAGAAGCTAAAAAAGTATGTGATATAAGTAAAGATCTAGTAGACGACCTTCAAGAATTAATTCAATGTCCAAGGGAATATTTCAATTTAGCAGTTGATCAATCTTTATATGTAAGAGATGGTAAATTTGTTGATGGTGAAGCAAGAGTTGAGATTTCTTGGTTTGATAGAGGACAAGAAATTCAGGATAAAGCAGCAAAGATAATTACTAATCATGTTAACTCAATAGGATATTCTAATGTAGATGTTATATTTTTTAAGTTAGAAGAAAATAGATACTATGAAAATGGAGAACATTTTTAATAAAGTTATAATAAGTAAAAATAAAACAAGGTAGGATACTATAATATCCTACCTTGTTTTGATATGAATAATATTTATAACATTTAGTATTATCTAAACTTAAATTGATAAAAATAGTATAAAGTCAATTAAGTAGGAGTGATAAAATGAAATTTAAAAGAAAAAGTATAGCTATTGTTTTTATATTAGTTTTATTAATATTAAATTTTAGCTCTAATTACTTTGCAATGCAATTAGGAGATGAAGTAAAAATATCAACAGGAGATTATTATGTTGGAGAAATAGAATATGAAAATTTTATTATTAAAGCAAAAATGATAAGAGCATTGGAAACTGAAGAAATAGGTTATTGTTTAGAAATTGAAAAATTATATCCAAGTGGAGAGATATTTAAAAGCATAGGTTATGCCAATGATGGATTAGCTGGAATAATATCAGAAGGCTATCCTAATAAAAATTATGTAGAAATAGGATTATCCTCAGAGGAAGAAGCGTATTTTGCAACACAAATTGCAATATGGAGCTATGTTGAAGAATATGATGTAAATGGATTTAAAGGAAACAATAGAGTTGTCGAGGCAATAAAAAGGATATATAATCAAGGAATAAGTAAAAATTCAGAAGAATATAATAATCAATATAAAATATATAATTATAATGATGAAGTACAGGATATAGCATTAATTAAAAATTATAGAAGTGAAGTCATGAAAGAAAATTCAAGTGCATTGGAAGAAAATCAACAGAGTATTATTTATGGAAAATAATAAGAATATATTTTAATGGGGGAATTATGTGGGATTATATAAATTTTATAGATTTAAGAATTTTAGAAGTTATTAGAACATATTTTTCAAGCTCTCTTATGGATAGTATAATGGTATTAATAACTAAGCTAGGAGATATAGGATTAATCTGGATTATAATATCAGTAATATTACTAGTAAGTAAAAAATATAAAAGAATAGGAATAACAATGATAGTTGCTCTATTATTAACAAGTATCATTGGAGAAGGTATAATAAAGAATATAATACAAAGACCAAGAGTGTTTAATTCCATAAATGATATAGAGCTTATAATTAAAGCTCCATCATCCTATTCTTTTCCTTCTGGGCATACTGCATCTTCATTTGCAGCAGCTATGGTACTTGGGTATTATATAAAAGAATATAAGTATTTATTTTACTTTTTAGCTTTTCTTGTGGCATTTTCAAGATTATACTTATGGGTACATTATCCATCAGATATAGTTGGTGGAATGATATTTGGAATTATATGTGGGTATATAGCTATTAAAATAATAAACAATATAGTAACAAAGAAAAATTCATAAAAAAGCTTGTTGAAGAATAAAAGTTTTCAGCAAGCTTTTATTAATTTAATATTGTTTATATAAAGAATTATTTAAATTTTAGTTCTACACTATCTAATATATAAGTATAAATTCATAAAAAAGTGAAAAAATAAAAATATAGATTACGCTATAAGGAGGTGTATTTTATGGAGGAGGATAAAATTCAAAGAAAAATGAAAAAGCTATATAGACATGTTAAATCAGGTAGATTAACTGAAGAGATAGCAGATGAAATATCTGAGATAATGGAACATGTAGAAAATATGGGAGAAGATGCAAAAAGAAATATTTCAGGTATCGTAAATGATATGAAGAGAGCTATGAAAAAAATGAAATAATAAATCAACTAAAAAGCTTAAATTAAAAAAAGCTTTTTAGTTGATAAGTATGGCTAAATACAAGGGGTTCAAGTTGTTTTTTGTGAGATAACACAAAAAATAAATAGCTAATTGTATTAAAATACTATTGAATAAAAACGATTGCACGAGTATAATCTAGTTACAAGGTAAAGTTAAATACTATAAAAACAAAATTTCTTATTTTTCTGGAAACGTTACCTGTTTCATAAATATTCAGAAAAATTAAATTATGGGGGAAGCTTATGTATGGGTTAAAAAACTCTTTTCAAAAAATAAGTGAAGAAATTCAAATTCCCTTCAAAATAAGCGAAAAAGATGGATCTGTAATAGCTGACTTTCTTCAAGGGAAAAATTCTAAAATTGTAAGCAGTATTTTAAGAATACCAACAGAAGAACTGTTACTAGAAACCTATGAAAATTATAGTAACTGTATGAGTTTATTAAAATATTGTTTAGAGCAAGAATTAAGTAATGCAGTAAAATCTAAAGAAGAAATAATATTAGACATAATAAAAGGGAAAGAATTTTCTAATGATATTCTAAAAGAGGTTATAAAGGACAAGCCGTTCAAATTAATACTTATTCATTTAAAAGACAAGCATTCTAAAGCTTTAAAGTTAATAGAGAGAAAACATTTAGGTGACGATAGTATTATAGTTGTTCAAGATGAATACATTGTTATTATAAGTAAAAATGATATAAGTGATGATAGTATTAAAGAACTTTTTTTAGCAATCAAAAAAAGTATAACAGAAAAGTGTTATATAAGTTATTGTAAAATTGATGAATATAATGAACTTAAAGAAAAATTTGAATATCTTAAAGATAATTTAGAAATATGTTTAAAATATAATTTGCAATCAAAGATATATACTGAAAATTCTTTATTAGTAGAAAAAATGATAGAGAATGTAGATGAAAAAGAAATAACTAGAGTATATAAAGAATTTAATGATATTTTTTCTAAGTTAGATGAGGATCTTATAAAAACAATAGAAATTTTCTTTAGTGAAGGTTTAAAAATAAGTGAGTCAGCAGATAAGTTATATATTCATAGAAATACATTATTCTATAGAATAGATAAAATAAAAAAAATAGTAAACTATGATATATCCAATTTTAATGAAGCAGTAGAGTTTAAAATTTTATTTTTATTGTGGAAAGAATCAGGATATAAAAATAAATTATAAAGTTTGTTGGAAACGGTACCGGTAAGGTTACCTGTAAACAATATCACAAATAAAAAATATTATAAATTTAGTTAATAAACCTAATATGGTTTATAAATATAAAGATCTAAAATTAGATTTTGGGAGGAATTTATTATGGTAAAACGTTCAAAACTATTAGCAGTTTTAATTGCTGGTATAATTGCTACAACTTCTTTAGTTGGTTGTGGTGGAAAAGATGAAAAAGGCGGTACTGCCAATACAGAAAAGAAAACTTTAACAGTTTGGTCACACTTTACTACTAACGAAGTTAAAGAATTTGAAAAAGTAGCTAAAGCTTGGGGCGAAGAAAATAATGTTGAAGTAAGTGTTGTTGAAGACCAAGGAAAGTTCCAAGAAATGATTCAAGCTTGTCAAAGTGATAATGGTCCAGATCTTATATTAGGAGTTCCACATGATAATTTAGGAACGTTCCAAAAAGCAGGAATAACAGCAGAAGTACCATCAGGAATGGTTTCAGCTGATAAATATACATCTCAAGGTATAGTAGATGCAGTAACTATAGGGGGAAAGGTTTATGCAGTTCCATTTGCTCAAGAAACAACAGGAATGTTCTATAATAAAGACAAAGTTAAAGAAGTTCCAAAGACAATGGAAGATTTAGTTGCAATGGCAAAAGAAGTTGGATTTGAGTATAATATAAATGATTTCTTCTTCTCATATGCATTCTTATCAGCAGGTGGTGGATATGTTTATAAAAACAATAATGGTACTTTAGATCCATCAGATATAGGTCTTGGAAATGAAGGTGCAGTAGCAGGACTTCAATTTATTTCAGATTTAGTTAACAAAGATAAATTAATGGCAGCAGATATAACTGGAGATATAGCTAAGGGTGATTTTACATCAGGTAAATCTGCATTCTATTTCTCAGGTCCATGGGATGTTTCAGGTGCTAAAGAAGCTGGATTAAACTTTGGAGTAGTTCCAATGCCAACTTTAAATGGAAAAGCTCCACAAACATTCTTAGGAGTTCAAACTTCTTTTGTTAATGAAAATTCAAAGAACAAAGATCTTGCATGGAAACTTATGGAGGAGTTTGTTAATAAAGGACAAGATGTAGTTTATAAAACTGGTAGCAGAATTCCAGTATCTAAAGATTATGTAGTAGATGATGAATATACTAAAGCATTTATGGAACAAGCAAAAGTTGCTATGCCAATGCCTAATATAGTAGAAGTTCAAGCTATGTGGGAACCAGCAGCTAATAACTTAAAGTTATTAACTTCAGGTCAAATAGATGCTAAAACAGCTGGAGAAAATATAGTTAATCAAGTAAAAGAAGGTATTAAACAAATAAAATAATATATGTAGCTAAATAGAGATAGGTGTAATGCCTATCTCTATATAAAATAAAGGAGGATTGTAAATGGGAATGAAGAGTAAAAGTCGTAAAGCTTACTATTTCTTAGCACCAGCACTTATTTCAATATTTATATTCACATTGCTTCCAGTACTTTCAACAGTATACTATGCTTTTACTGATTATACTCAGTATTCAAAAGGTGAAATTAATTTCGTAGGTTTTTCAAATTTTATAGAGGTTTTAACAGGACCTTTTAAGGAAACATTTTTACCTGTATTTGCATGGACATTAATTTTTGCAATAATATCAACACTTGGATGTTTCTTTTTAGGATTAATTATAGCATTAGTATTAAATAATCCTAATATAAGAGAAAGAGGATTTTATAAAGGTGTATTAATATTACCTTGGGCACTACCAGCATCAGTTGCAATTTTATCATTCCAGGGGTTATTTAATGGTAGTTATGGTCAAATAAACAATTTACTAATGCAATTGCATATAATACAAGAGCCAATAAAATGGTTAACAGATCCTAACTTAGCAAGAGTAAGTATAATAATGGTTAATATATGGCTTGGATTTCCATATATGATGAATGTTTGTTTAGGTTCATTGTCAGCAATACCAGAAGTTTATTATGAAGCAGCAGAAGTAGATGGTGCAACAAAGTGGAAACAATTCACACATATTACATTACCAGCAATAACTAAAACTGCTTATCCACTAGTAATATCATCCTTTGCATTTAATTTTAATAACTTTGGATCAGCCTTCTTAATAACAGGCGGTAATCCTCCAAGATTAAATACTCAATTTGCTGGATACACAGATATATTAGCATCAGTAAACTATAAACTTTCAATGCAATTTGGAAGATTTGAGATTGCATCAGCACTTAGTATAATAATATTCATAATAATTGCATCAATTTCATTTGTTCAAATGAGAGCATCAGGTCAGTTTGAGGAGGTTGATTAATATGCAAACAGAGGTAAATTTAAAGAGTTTAGTAAGAAAAAAAGATAAAGTAGTATATAAAAAGAAATTAAGATCTGATGAAATTAGAGCGGCTTGGTTTGGTAGAATTTTTATTTGGATAATGATAGCAATAACATTATTTCCTATAGTGGCTGTAATTTCTGCATCAATGGCAAAAGGAAGTGCATTTACACAAACAACCTTCTTTCCATCAGAATGGACTTTAGAAAATTACAGAAGAGTATTTGAAAAAACAAATTTCTTATTATGGTTAAAAAATTCACTAATTTTATGTACAGCAGTAGCATTAGTACAATTAGTTTTATCAGTTCCAGCGGCATTTGCTTTTTCAAAATTAAGATTTTGGGGAAGAAAAAATGGGCTTATGAGCTTATTAATTCTTCAAATGTTCCCAGCAGCTATGGCGTTACCAGCAATAATGGGAATAGTTTTCACATATAATTTAACTAATAAGCCATTAGTATTAATATTAATACTAGCTGGTGGTAGTGCATACAATATATGGCTTTTAAAGGGAGCAGTAGATGGAATACCAGATGAATTAGTTGAAGCAGCTTATATAGACGGAGCATCAACTTGGAAGGTATTTTCGGTAATAATATTACCTTTACTAAGAAATATGTTAATAGTTATATTCCTATTTGCATTTATAGGAGCTTATAGTGAATTTATGTTTACTTCAGCAATATTAAAAAATGCAGAGGTTCAAACTATAGTAACTGGATTACAAAAGTTTATTAAAGACCAATTCTCTGCAAACTGGACTATGTATTCATCAGCAGCAGTAATGGCAGCTTCACCAATAGTAATAATATTTATGCTTTTACAAAAGTATATAGCATCAGGTTTAGTTTCAGGATCAGTAAAAGAGTAATTCATCATTATCTTAATCTTGTACTGTAAATAAATGGCAATTAATGGAAACGATACCGAATAAATTGTCGAAATTTGGAGGGAGTTATGATAAACATAAGAGATATTGCAAGAATTGCGGGGGTAGGAGTAAGCACTGTTTCAAGGGTAATTAATAATCATCCGGATGTTAAAGAGCAAACAAGAGAACGGGTATTAGAAATAATAAGGGAAAACAACTATATACCTAATAACAGTGCTAGAAATCTTAAAAAAAATAATACAAATAATATTGGGGTTCTTATAAAAGGGGTATTTAATCCTTTTTTCTCAGAAATGTTAGATTCTATAAGTAAAAGAATTTCTAAGGCTGGATATTCTATGATACTAGAGCATCACGATTATTTAAGTGATGATGAGATGAATAATCTGATTTCAATGATAAAAGAAAAAAGATTACAAGGTGTAATTTGCTTAGGAGGAAACTTTACAGAAGCAAGAAATGATGATTTTAATGATATACAAGTACCAGTTGTATTAACTTCTATAAATCATAAATATGGAAAAGAGTTTTCAAATTTTTCCTCAGTATCTATAGATAATGAAAAATCAGCTTATCTTGCAACAAAATATCTAATTGAATGTGGACATAAAAATATAGCTATATTATTAGGAGATGAAAATGACTTTGGAATTGGATATCTAAGAGAAGCTGGATATTTAAAAGCACTAAGAGAAAATAATATAGAATTTAATAGTAATTATAAAATTCTAGGTAATTATGATTATAGAGGTGCATATGAAGAAACTAATAATCTTTTAAGAAATAATAAAGATATTACAGCTATATTTGCTATATCAGATATAATGGCTGTCGGATGTGCCAAAGCAATAAAAGATAATGGTCGAGAAGTAGGTAAAGATGTTGCTGTAATAGGATTTGATGGTATGGATATTAGTGAGTTTTATAATCCTACCATAACAACAGTAATACAACCTAAGTTAGAAATGGCTAAGATAAGCGTTGATTTATTATTAGATTTAATAGCGGATAAAACTGATAATAAGCATGTAATACTAAATACAGAGCTTATTCATAGAGAATCAACTAATTTTAAGATAGAAAATTAAAAAATTAATCTACTTATAATAACATAATCTATTGTTATTATAAGTAGATTAAGATAAATTATATAGATTAAAATTAATTATTTTATACCCTCAATATTTAAAGCAAAAACTTTTATGATTAGTTTTATTAAATGCCTTCACAAATACAAAATAGAATAGGTTTTATTAGAAATGAGGTAAAATTTATGGAAAGAAGTAGCGGGATATTAATGCATATTTCATCACTACCTGGAAAGTATGGAATAGGTACATTTGGAATGGAAGCGTTTGCCTTTGTAGATTTTTTAAAAAAGAGTGGACAAAAGTATTGGCAAATACTCCCTCTAGGGCAAACTAGTTATGGAGATTCTCCATATCAATGTTTTTCAGCATTTGCTGGTAATCCTTATTTTATAGATTTTGAATTATTAGAAAAAGATAATTTATTAAAAAAAGAGGATTATTCAACTTTAGATTATGGAATAAATGAAAATTGTATTGATTATGCAAAGTTATTTATAAATAAAAATAAAGTGTTAAGAATTGCATATGAAAATTCAAAAAATAAATATAATGAAGAAATAAATGAATTTGTAGAAGAAAATAAGTTCTGGTTAGAGGATTATGCTTTATATATGGCAGTTAAGAATCACTTTAACTTAGTTAGTTGGCAAAATTGGGATGATAATATAAGACTTAGAAAAAAGGAAGCCATAGATTCTTATAAAGTATTATTGAAAGATGAAATTAATTATTGGATATTTATTCAATATATATTCTTT
Organism: Clostridium sartagoforme; assembly: GCF_039521405.1. NCBI lineage: Bacteria > Bacillati > Bacillota > Clostridia > Eubacteriales > Clostridiaceae > Clostridium > Clostridium sartagoforme. The sequence goes on along the minus strand of NZ_BAAACH010000037.1, from coordinate 284,141 downwards.
AAACAATGGTATAGTTTAAAGAAATATACTAATGATAACGGAATTAAAATAATAGGTGATATTCCCATTTATGTAGCAGAAGATAGTGCAGATATTTGGAGTAATCCACAATACTTTAATGTTGATGAAAATATGTTACCAATAACAGTGGCTGGATGCCCTCCAGATACCTTTTCAGCTACTGGACAGCTTTGGGGAAATCCTATATATAACTGGGATAACTTAGATAGAGATGGTTATAGCTGGTGGATTGATAGAGTTAGAGAGAGTTTTAAATTATATGATGTAGTAAGAATAGATCATTTTAGAGGCTTTGAGGCATATTGGGAAATACCATATGGAAATAAGACAGCTGAGTTTGGTCAATGGACTAAGGGACCTGGAATAAAATTATTTGATGCTATAAAAAATAGTCTTGGCGAAGTAGATATAATAGCAGAAGATTTAGGAATGATGACACAAGGGGTAATAGATCTTAGAGATACTACAGGATTCCCAGGAATGAAAATATTACAGTTTGGATTTGGTGATGGGGATAGTAGAGATTTACCACATAATTATCCAATTAATTGTGTAGCGTATACTGGCACCCATGATAATGATACTATTTGTGGATGGTATAATGTTACTGGAAGCAAAAATGAAATTGAAAAAGCTAAAAACTACTTGAACTTAACTTATGAAGAAGGGATAGCAAAAGGCTTAATAAGAGGGGTCTGGGGAAGTCCAGCTTACTTAGCAGTAACTACAATGCAAGATTTCTTAGGGCTAGGTAATAGCGCTAGAATGAATATGCCTTCAACATTAGGAGGAAATTGGATGTGGAGAGCATCTAAAAAAGATTTTAGTGAAAAATTAGCAAAAGAAATTTATTCTTTAACTAAATTATATGGTAGATGATTTAAGCTATACTAATCATTAATAAATTTCTTATAAATCACAAATAAAGCTCATGGAGAGAATATTATCCATGAGCTTTATTCATAATAATAACATGCGGTCTTTACAATTCATAGTTCATAGTGAACTGAATAAGTTTTATTAAGGGTGGTTTAAGATGAAAGTATTAATAATGAGTGTAAATTTAAGAGCAAGTTGGGTACATTCTTTAAAAGAAAAAAGAATGATAGTTAGAAGTGTAACTCAAAAATTGAAAAATAAATTTAATATATCAGTAAATGAAATAGAAAACCAAGATCTACATCAAAGCATAGTTATTGGTATATCAGGAATATGTGCTAGTAGCTCGCAAGCAGATTCTACTGTAGAAAACATAATTAATTTTATAGAATTAAATACAGATGCAGAGCTTGTTAATGTAGAAAAAGATATTATAGTATTTAAATTTTTATAGGTATAGATAAATAAGTTTTAAGATATATATTGACAAATTCAAATTATATATGTATATTAATATCAATAGAAAAATTTAATATTTTAATACGTTTCTTATCAAGAGTGGTGGAGGGACTGGCCCTGTGAAACCCAGCAACCTATAATAGGATTATGATAAGTCTAATTTATGTTAGATAATTATATTTTATTATGTTTGGTGCTAAATCCTGCAGCTTTTAGCTGATAGATGAGAGAATAAATTAATATGTGACATTATACGCACTAGAGATTTATTCTCTAGTGCGTTTTTTATTCTTTTGAAAATATTACTTTTTTATTTCTTTAATTTTCTTAGGGGGGAATATAATCATGATTGAAATAAATAATTTAACCAAAAGCTTTGGTGAGATACAGGTTATAAAAAATGTGTCTATTAAAATACAAAAGGGAGAAATATATGGAATTATAGGACATAGTGGTGCTGGTAAATCCACTTTGTTAAGATGTATAAATGGATTAGAAGCCTACGAAGATGGTTCACTTACAGTTATGGGACGTGAAGTTAAATCTTTAAAGGGGCTGGAACTAAGAGAATTTAGAAAAGATTTGGGTATGATATTTCAAAGCTTTAATTTATTAAATAGAAAAACAGTCTTTGAAAATATAGCCTTACCTTTAGAAGTTTGGGGATATGAAAAAGTAAGAATTAAAAGTAGAGTAAATGAGCTTTTAAATTTAGTAGGACTTTCTGAAAAGGCTAATGTAAAACCATCAAGTTTAAGTGGTGGACAAAAACAAAGAGTAGCAATAGCAAGGGCTTTAGCATTAGAACCTAAAATTCTACTTTGTGATGAAGCTACTTCAGCATTAGATCCTAAAATAACAAAAGATATATTAGCACTTTTATCAAAAATAAATAAAGAACTAGGAATTACAATAGTTATTGTTACTCACCAGATGGAAGTTGTCAAAGAGGTATGCGAAAAGGTTGCACTAATAGAAGACGGAATTTTAAAAGCTCAAGGCAAATCGGAAGACTTATTTTTAAACCCAGGAGTTTCACTTAAAAAATTTTTAGGTGAACAAGATGACGAATTACTACCTACAACAGGAGTAAATATAAAGTTATTTTTTCCAAGTACATCATCAGAAAATGCACTTATAACAAAGATGGCCAGAGAAATTAATGTAGACTTTTCAATAGTTTGGGGAAAACTAGAAAAATTTAGAGAAGATGTTCTTGGAAGTTTAGTAATAAATATAGCGCAAGAAGATAAAGAAAAGGTAATTAAATATCTACAAGATAAGAATGTAATATTGGAGGTGATTAATTAATGTTAGAAATATTATTACCGGCATTTAATAAAACAATTATAATGGTATTTTTTTCAACACTATTTTCAGTAATTTTAGGCTTTATTCCCGCTATAGCATTAATAGTTACAGCTCCTAAAGGATTAAAACCAAATAAGATAATATATAATACATTGGACAGTATAATAAATATTTTAAGAAGTTTTCCTTTTTTAATACTAATGGTAGCAATAGTACCATTTACAAAATTAATAGTTGGAAAATCAATTGGAACTGAAGCAGCAATAGTGCCATTAACAGTAGCAGCAGCACCTTTTGTAGCAAGAATTATAGAATCAGCTTTAAAAGAAGTAGATCCAGGAGTAGTAGAAGCAGCAAAATCCTTCGGAGCTTCTAATACACAAATAATTTTTAAGGTAATGTTAAAAGAAGCAAACCCTTCTATAATATCTGGATTAACATTAACAATAATAAGCATAATAGGGTATTCAGCAATGGCTGGAACAGTAGGTGGAGGAGGTCTTGGAGACGTAGCAATAAGGTACGGATACCAAAGATACCAGACAGATGTAATGATTGTGACAGTAATAATCTTAGTAATAATAGTACAAGCATTACAAACTCTAGGAAATTACTTGTATAAGAAACTATCGTAACAATTAACGGTTAACGATTAACGATTAACAATTATTAATAGCTATTATAATTTAAAATGTTATTTATTAAATTTAAATATAAAATAAAAAAACTAACTAAAAAAGAATGAGATGAAACTAATAAAAGAAAAAAGACCATAACTAAAGGAACTCTGCAAGAGTTTCATCCACAATTATTCACTATTAATTCTTAATTATAACAAGGGGGTTTTTATATGAAAAGAAAATCAATTTTATCAATTTTATTAACAGGGGCTTTAGCAATAAGTTTAGTAGGATGTGGAGGAGCAAAGCCAGATAATAGTACAGGCTCAGCATCATCAGAAGACAAAACAATAACAATAGGGGTTACACCAGTTCCACATAAGGATATAGTAGAGGCTATAAAGCCAGAACTTGAAGGAAAAGGATATACAGTTAATATAGTTGAGTTCACTGACTATGTAACACCGAATACATCTTTAGAAGAAGGAGAGTTAGATGCAAACTACTTTCAAACTATAGCTTATTTAGATGAAACTAATGAAGGAAAGGGATTGCATTTAACTTATACAAAGGGAGTGCACTTAGAGCCTTTAGCAGTTTATTCAAGAAAAATTAAGGACCTAAAAGAGTTAGAGGATGGAGCGACAGTTGCTGTGCCAAATGACCCATCTAACGAAGCAAGAGCTTTAAGAGTTTTAGAAAACTCAGGATTAATAAAGTTAAAAGATGGTGAACTAGTTACTCCAAAGGATATAACAGAAAATCCAAAGAACTTAAAATTCGAAGAATTAGAAGCAGCACAACTTCCAAGAGTTTTAGATGAAGTAGGGCTAGCGGTTATAAATGGTAACTATGCATTAGAAGCTGGTCTAAGTCCAGCAAAAGATGCAGTATTCGTAGAAGATGCTAATTCAGAGGCATCAAAGAAATATCACAATGTAATAGCAATAAAAGAAGGAAATGAAAATATCCAAAAGATTAAGGATTTGACTGAAGCATTAACATCAGATACAGTTAAAAAGTATATTGAAGAAAAATATTCAGATGGATCAGTGCTTCCAGTTTTCTAAGAGCTTTTGATATATTAACTTCAATAAAGAGTAGATAATAAATCGGCTGAATTATATTTATTTTAGCGATTAATTGTCTACTCTTTAATTTTTTGAGGTGAATTACATTTTGATATTTATGATATAATAAATATTAAAATATATTACTAAAGCAAAGAGAAAAAGGAGAACTAAATGAAAAAAATAAGTATCCTAATAATCATAGTATTTATATTATTTAGTAAGAGTTGTAGCTATGAGGATATTAATAAAAATACAGAAGAGACCACTATAAAAATAGAAAATGAAGAAACATCATATAGGATAGATAAAAAAATTAGTGAAATAGCAGGGATTTATAAAGATAATATATCTATATACTATAAAAACTTAGATACTGAAGAAGAATATTTATTAAATCCAGATAGGTATTATATAGCAGCAAGTACAACAAAAGTTCCATTATGCATGATGATTTTAGACCAAGTATTTGAAGAGGCATTAAATTTGGAAGATGAAATTTATTATGAGGAAGAAGATGATGAAGATGGAAGTGGGGTACTATATTATTTAGAGGATGTTACAAATGTTACAATAGGGGAAGCTGTAAGATTATCAATAATTGAATCTGATAATGTTGCTAAAAATATGCTTCGTAGAATTAGTGAAATATCAATAACAGATTATTTAATAGATATTACAGGAGATGAATCTATACCTTATGAGAATTATATTACTGCAAGACAATTATATATGGTGCTAGATAGATTATATGAAAATCCTAATAACAATCCATATTATGAATTGCTTATAGATTATATGACAAAAACAGTTTTTCATGATAGATTAGATAAATATATCCCTCATGATATAGTGGCGCATAAAATAGGAGATTACTATAGATATTACCATGATTGTGGAATAATATATGGAAAAGATGATTACATAATAGTTATATTAACTAGAGATATAGGGAATTTAAGTGATGAAGCATATAATGACGGTACAGAAGATGAAAGATATTTATTAGACTGGGGTAGTCAAGCGTATGAAATTATAGGTAATATTTCTAAGGAAATATATTTAAATGTTGAAGGAAATTATTAAAGGTGAGAAATATGGAAAAATTATATTATACCAATCAGTATCAAACTAAATTTGAGGCAAAGGTTATAGAAGTAAAGGAATTAAATAATAAATATCATATAGCATTAGATAAAACAGCTTTTTTTCCAGGTGGTGGAGGACAATGCTGTGATTTAGGGAAAATAAACGAGAAAGATGTATTAGAAGTATATGAAGAAAATGAAATTGTATATCATGTCATTTCAGAAAATATAGATAAAGGTAGTTTAATTAAAGGAGAAATAAACTGGAATAGAAGAGAAGATGGTATGCATCAACATTTAGCTCAGCATGTACTTTCAGGGTGCTTTTTTAAGCTATTTAGTGCAAATACAGTAAGTATACATTTAGGAAAAGAGATAAGCACAGTTGATATTATTGGACATTTAGATGAAGATAAAATAAAAAAAGCAGAAAAAATGGCTAATGATATAGTAAGACAAAATATTATGGTAGAATTTATTATTCCAAGTTACGATGAGTTAAAAAATTTAAATTTAAGAAGAGATTTACCAAATACAGATAAGGAAATAAGAGTAGTTAAGATAGGAGATTTAGATATTAATGCATGCTGTGGAGTTCATCCAAAAAGCACATTGGATTTAAGGCTAATTAAGATTAAAAAATATGAAAAAAATAAAAATAATACAAGAATAGAATTTTTAGCAGGTAAACGAGCGATAGAAGATTCTTTAAAGAATGATAAGATAATAAAAGACATTTGTAATTATCTAAGCAGTAATGAAGAAGAATCATTAAATAGTATAAAAAACTTAAAAGAAAATTTAGAAATTTTATTAGATGAGAAAAAGAAAAATGAAGAAGAACTTATGAAATATGAAAGTGAATATTTACTTTCTACTTGCCATAAAGAAAAAGAACTTTTAATTATAAAAAAGATATTTCAAGAAAAAAGTATAAATTATATTAGAAAATTGTCAAGTAAATTAGCTGATAAAAATAATATTATATGCTTGTTTGCAATAAAGAATAAAGAAAAATCCAATATAATTTTTACATGCTCTAATAATATTGCCTTATTTAATATGGGAGAACTTTTAAAAGAAAATATAAAATACATAAATGGAAAAGGAGGAGGAAATAAAATATTAGCTCAAGGAGCTGGGGAAAGTGAGAATTTAGAAAACTTCTTGAATGATGTTTATGAAAAGTGCAGTGCACTTTTTTAGTTCACAGTTGGTTTTTAGTTCACAGTGCACAGTGCACAATTCACAGTTGATTTCAGGTTGTAGGTAACAGGGAACAGGTGTCAGGTGTCAGGGAACAGGTAGCAAGTAATTTAATTGTACAGAGCAAAATTAGTAATGAAAGAATGAAAAATTATGGAGAAAAATCCTTAAAGGTTTACTTTAAGGTGCAAAGGTAAAAAAATAACGACTTTTGAGTATAAAATTACATTAGTTTTGTACTCTGTTTATTTGGCTTCAAATAAGGCTCTTATGGTATTTTTACCTAAAAGTACATTAACTTTTACATAGGTTTTTGCATGATAAAAAACACTTGTAATAGTTTTGTTACCAATGATAGTGAACAATTTGTAATTTAAAGCGTAGTATTACTGGTATTGAGATAGGGGGACTTAAAGTAGTTATGAAGATTATTTACAAAATTACTTATCCAAACGGGAAAATTTATATTGGTAAAGATTTAACTGACAGTATTAATTACTTTGGTAGTGCAAACAGTAAATTAATTGAGAAAGACTTTATAGGAGAAGAAAGAAGAGATTTTACAATCAGAAAATAAATTTTATGGGAATCAGAAACTGCTACAGACAAAGAAGTTAATCGTAAAGAAGTAGAATACATAAATTATTATAATTCAAATAATCCGAGTATAGGCTATAATCAATGGCCTAAATTCAAACATACTTAAAGATGTATGAGTAAGTCGCAAATTTCTTTTATTCTTCATTAACAATCATATAATGAGATATAAAAAATTATTGTGAAAATCCCTGTAATTTTAGATTTTGTACCTCTGAAGTAGATGTTCCTTAATCGTCAATTATCAACTAGATAAAACTGTTACCCTTTTACTGATACCCGTAAATTTATTCCAAAAGATGTGAACTGTGAATTGTGCATTGTAAACTGAATAAAATTGCTTCGCAATTTGTAACCAAGTCTAAGCCTCTTAAGTATACTAAATTATGAATTAATACAATATTTATATAATTAGGTATTATATAAATAATAGGAGGGACGGAAGTGGCAAAGTGGGTATTAGATGCAGCACATGGTGGCAATGATCCTGGAGCAATAGGAAAGCATGGCAGAAGAGAAGCAGATATCGTCTTAGAAGCAGTATATGAAGCAAAAAGGTTATTAGAAAGAAATGGAGAAATAGTATTACTGACTAGAGCATCAGATACAAGTTTAGATGTAAAAGACAGAATAAATATAGCAAACAATTGGAATGCAGATTACTTTGTTAGTTTCCATATGAATTCCTTTGTGGATGATTCAATAAAGGGAAGCGAAATAGTAATTTTTGAAAAAGGTACTAGAGCAGAGGAATTATCAAAATTTATAAGAGACGAGTTGCTTGCAAATCTAAAATCTAATGACAGAGGAATAAAAGAAGCAAGTTATACTGTTTTAAGAGAAACCCAAATGCCAGCAGTTATTGTTGAGGCAGAATTTATATCTAACGAAGACATAGAAAAAAACTTTAGTAGTATTAAGTATGGATACATGGTAGCTAAGGCTTGTTTAGCTATGGTTGATAAGGTTTTAATTGATATTCCTGTAAAGAAACCTAAAACTCCAACAAGAGAGGGATGGAGAATTTGCTTAGGATATTATAGAGATTATGAAGAAGCAGAAGAAGAGTTAATAAAGTTAAATAAAAACGGACTTAAGGGAGCTTATGTAGTTCCTTATCCTGAGGAAAATGAAAGATTTAAAAATTAATATAAAATCAAAAAATAGAAGGGAAGAATATCTCTTCTATTTTTTTTACTAGTAGAATGAAAGTATTTAATGAAATTTGAGATAAGAATTAAGATAAAGGTTAGTCATACATCCAAATCCTGAAAAAATTGTTCGGAAAATTTTAAATAAAAAGAAACATTTTATGAATTTAGTGATATAATATAATTAAGTAATAAAAAATATTTTAGTAATAAAATAAATTTAATTACTAAAACAAGGAGGGTATAAGAATGAATTATTTAGATCTATATTTACAAAAGAATAATTGCAAAAGATATGATGTATATAAAAAAACTGGAGTTAGTCAACAATTACTTGCGACTCATACTAGCAAAAAAATTGAAAAGTATTCTAATAAGGTAATAATGGCATTAGCTGAATTCTTAAATAAGACGCCAGGTACTGTGCTTGATGAACTTATAGCTTTAGAAAAGGAAAATCCAGCATTTGAAGCATTTAATCCATTAGAATTATTAACAGGATTAGAATATAAATATGATGTCATAATCATAAAAGGGGCTTATTGTAATGAAATATATAAGCTGATGAAGGGACAGCTTTCAGATACTGAAACTTTAGGAATTGAACTAGGAAGTGCTGGAGTTGCAACCGTTCTGGCTTATGCAATTAATATGGTTAGGGATTTGTTTAGCAATTCTGATAAAGTTCAAAGGGAAATAGAAAGAAAAATAATATCATATAAATTAGTAGAAGCAAGTCATGAACAGCTAATTTTAAGATTAAAACAATTAGACTACTAGAATAGTTAATGATGAAAAATTGAAAATGTATGTGATAGAATTTTTATTAAATAGTATTAGGTTATCTGAATTGGTGATCTAATACTATTTAATGCTTTATGTAACAATAATTTCTTGGATATTTTTGTGTGAAAAAAATGTATGTAATAATAAAAAAATACATGCGATTTATAAAAAGAAAAAAAATTCTAAATTTTTATGAAAAGGTTTAACAAAAGTTAATGAAATAAAAAAATAGAACATTTTTATGATATTTAAAGTTCTGTAAAATTATGGTTGTATGGATTTTATCCAATCAAATTAGGTGCTTTAACTATATGCCACAAAGTTAGGAGGGATTTTATAATAATTTTATTTGGTAGTTATAGTTAAAATCAATAAGGGAGGAGAAAAATGAGATTCAACAAAAATTTAAAAGTGCTAATAGCAAAAGTATTATCAGTTGCATTATTTTGTGGATTACTTCCAACTGTAAATACAATAGAAGCTAAGGCAGAAGAAATTGTTAAAGAAATAAATATTGATGGGACTAAGGTAGATGAATATAATAGGTTCAAAGGTTTTGGAACTGTCACATGTAACAACACATCACGCTTATTGTTAGACTATAAAGAAGAAAATCCAGAAAAATATTGGGAAATAATGAATGAATTATTCAATTCAGAAACAGGTGCGGGATTAACTCATATAAAGGTAGAGTTAGGTGCTGATGTAAATTCATCATCAGGAACTGAACCTGCTACTATGAGATATTCAGATGAGCCTGCGAATGTTGTAAGAGGTGCTGGATTTCATTTTGCAGCAGATGCGAAGAAAATTAATCCTAACATAAGTGTAGAAATACTTCGTTGGGGAGAGCCACGATGGACATGGAATTTAGCAGCAAATAAAGATTATGAGGCACGCTATCAATGGTATAAGCAAACAATTGATGCCTTTTATGAAGAATTTGGATATAGAATAGATTATGTTGGAATTTCTCAAAATGAAAGAGCTCAAAATAATGGCAAAAATGAAATAGAATGGCTGAAATATTTTACAGCTGAAATTAAAAAAGAACCTAATTATACTGAGGATTATGAATCAATAAAAATTGTTGCTGCAGATGGTTACAGAGATACTAAAACAATAAGCTCTGTTCTACTAAATAATCCAGATTTAATTGATGAAATAGATGTTATTAGTTGCCATTATGGCTTAACAGGGTCAAATGAACTTACACAATTACAAAATAGATTGGTATCTGAAGGTAAACAGCCAAAAGAAGTATGGATATCAGAAGGAATTGCTCCAATGATTAATGCTAGATATCGTGAAAACATGGAGCCAAATCGTAATGGATTAGGTGGAACTGCAGGGATAGTAGATGTAGTTTCTCGTGTTATGCTTGGATATTCATGGACTGGAGCTGGATCAAATCCTTTAAATGCAGTATCTTTTGATTTTCAACCTTCAGTTGCAGCTTTTTATGAAGGTGCATCATATAATCCTAAACATTTAATATCAGCATTTGATCCTTGGTCAGGATTCTATGAAATAGATGGTGGAATACAAGGAGTTCGACAAGTAATGAACTTTGTTGGACAAGATGATCATGATACTGAAGAGAATGAAAGATGGATGATTCTTAATGAAGCAACATATAATGATGGCTCTTTCTCTGATGGTGGAGTCGGAGTAGATTCATCAACTCATAATTATATGACTATGAAAGATCCTGAAACAGATGATTATACAACTGTTTTTGCAAATAATACATCACAAACTCGTAAATATAAGATAAATGCATCCAATTTAAGTGGAAAAGAAAATGAAAAGGTTTATTTATGGGAAACTAGAGGTCCAGAAAGTGGACAATCATACGATGAAAATTGGATGAAAAATATGGGGGAAATTACACCAGAAGATGGAATTTATACTGTAGAAGTAAAGCCATATTCAATACTTACTATAACCACATTAGATAAAAGTGGAATTAAAGATTTTGAATATCAATCAAATTCAATGACTGAAGAAAAGTTAAAAGAGGATACTATATTACCTCTGCCATATACTGATGATTTTGAGTATGATGAATATGCCTTAGATGAAAAAGGAAGAGATTATGTAGATAGAAGAGGCGGAACTCCACGTTATACTACAGATCAAAATGCTGCATTTGAAGTTGTAAAGGAAGCTACTAAGCAGGCTAAGGCAGGTAGTGCTGAACGTGAAGATATAGAAATTCCAGATGCTGAAGAGCATGGAAATATGCTTCAACAAATGATTACTCATGATAATATAGGAGCTGATTGGGCAGTATGGGGTGGAACAGATGGATATGCATCTTCAAGTAATCCTAACACAACTTTAGGAGATTTTAGATGGACAAATTATAAAGCTTCTTATGATTTCTTATTAGATACACATACAACAGAGATATCTGGCAGAAGTAATTATGCACTAATTGGAGTTAGGCAAGTAAAAGCAGGAGGAACTGACTCACATGCAACATATAATGCACGTGTGTACTCCGATGGTAAATATGAAATTCTTAAATTAGGTAAGGTAGTAAAATTAGGAACTATTGAAAATTTTGATAAGAGTGATTGGCATAATTTAGGTTTTGAGGCGAGAAAAAATATATTTACTTTATATTTAGACAACAAAATAATAGATTCATACACAGATAATGATTCAACAGTAATGGCAGGAAGAATTACTATAGGAACAGGTTTTTATGAAACATTAATAGACAACCTTCGTGTTGATCCAATTGAAGGTTATTCCTATGAATCTGATAAGTATGATAGCGCGCAAGGTAAGGTTTATGAGTCTGAAGAAGCAGCATTAGCAAATAATGATTCAATAAATCCTATAGGATATGTTGGAAATTGGACATTCCAACAATCAGGATATGCGCATTATAATCGTACATTAATGAGAACTGATACTAACTTCCCAGTTTGGAATGGAGTTACAGTTACCCATAAAGATTCTACGACTCAAAGTGGAGTAATAAATAAGGTATATTATCAAGGCAGCTGGGGTTCAAATGATGCAAATGCTTGGGGAAATACTGGAACATCCATGGAAATTCAATTTAAGGGAACAGCTGTTAACCTTTATGGAATAAGGAATCCGAGTAATGGAAAAGGTGAAGTTTATTTAGATGGCAATAAAGTAGCTGATATTGATTATATAAATAATTATGAAATTAATGAGTTGCTTTGGAGTTCTGAAGAATTGACAGATGGAAATCATGTACTAAAAGTAGTATCAAAACAAGGTTATATTAGTTTTTCAAAGGCAGAAATTACAACAACTGATAAGGCTTTATCTACAATTAAGTTAGCTCCTACAAGTATTGTTAAAATAGCTGATGAAGCTCAAGTTGGAAATGCAGAAAATACTGTATATGCAATAAGAAAGAATGGACAAGTATGGGGTAGCCAAACTTCCAATGCTTGGGCTAATTTCAATGATAGTCCTGCTCTTGTTATTAATTTTACAGGTTCTGGAATTGATTATCTTGCAGGTGCTGGTGCACAACAAAAATATAATTTTGAACTTGATGGACAAGATGTAGGTAACTTTGGAGTAAATACAAGTACTGGTGTAATGTACTCTGTAAGAAATTTAGAGCAAAAAGCACATACCTTAAAAGTATCACTAAAAGATAATCAACGTATAGATACTTTTATGGATTATAAGGGTGCAAATGTTTATTATACAGTTGATCCTGATACTGTAAAAACTAGTTCATTTATATTTAACTTTAATGGTACAGGCTTTAACTTATTTGGAAATACACCTGATGCATTATTAGATGTTTATGTAGATAACCAATTAGTAAATGAAAATACAAGAGTGTACAGTAAAGGAGATAGACAAACTTCCTACTATATCCATGGATTAAGTGATAAAGCTCATACTGCAAAAGTAGTAGTAAAAGGTGGAAGCTTTGTATTAGATGGAATAGATGTAATAACAGGAGTTGATTCAGTTAATTATGTAAATACATCAGATTTACAAAAATTATATGATGATAATAAGTCTAAGGAAAAAGAAAAGTACACAAATGAAAGCTGGAGCGTATTTGAAGAAGCATTAACAAATGCTAAGGATGTATTAGAAAATGTAAAACCAGTACAAGAAGAAGTAGATGCTGCAAAAACAAACTTAGAAAATGCAATTAAAGGATTAGTAGAACTTTATACATCTATTACACCAGGGGCTGAGTGGAAAGACGCAGAGGGAAACCTTATAGAAGCTCATGGAGGATCAGTACAAAAATTAAATGAAAAAGAAATTAACTATGATATTGATGGAGATGGGAAATTAGATAAAGATTATTGGTTCTGGTATGGTGAGGATAAAACTAATTCTACAAGACCAGTTGATGGTGTAAAGTGTTATATATCAGAAGATTTATTGAACTGGAAAGATATGGGCACAGTGCTTCCTATGCATAATAATATTTTACCAGTTAAAGCTGTAGAGAATAAATTAGAATTTGATGTAAGCCAACTTAATAAGTTTAAAGAATTAGCAAATTTAACTGAAGCAAATGAAGAGTACACTCAAAAGCAAATTGATGATGCAAAATATTTTGTTAAAGCTTATGTTACAGAGTGGGAAGATGAAGAAAAGGGTATAGCAAAATCTTATGATGAAGATTCTCTTCGTTTAGCCTTTGAACGTCTTTATGGAAGATATAACATTAGTGAACGCCCTAAGATGCTATATAATAAGCAAACTAAAAAATTTGTTATAGCATTTCATTCAGACTCTCCAACATATGATAATGAAACATTAGTAAATTGGGTAAAGAATGGTGCAAGAGCAGAAGATACAAATACTGGATCAAGATATGGACGTGCTGAAATAGGATTTGCTGTTTCAGATACACCATTTGGACCATTTAAACTTGTAAATTCAACTCGTATGAATTGGAAACCAGGATTAAATGATAATCGTAAGGGTGAATCTCGTGACATGACAATGTTTGTAGATTATGGGCATGATGTTAATAATGACGGCGTAGATGATGCTTATGCAATATATTCAAGTGAAATGAATTCTTACATGTATGTGTCACTTTTAAATTCAGAGTATACTGGTCCATCTATTGAAGGTGGAGAAGCTAAGGTTGGTGAAGATTTTAGCTATAGAATGTTACCGGATAAAAGTAGAGAAGCTTCATCAGTATTCTATAATAATGGATACTACTATATGCTGACATCAGGAACCGATGGGTGGAATTCTACAGAAATAGTATATTATCGCTCAAAGAGTATGATTACAGCAGAAGGAGAAACTTGGGAGAAAGTTGGAAATCCATGTATTGGAGTAAGCTTTACTGAAAAGGGGTTTGATTCTCAACCAACTAGTATCATAACTGTAGATTCAGAAAAAGGACAATATATTTATATGGGAGACCGCTGGAAAACTAGTAGTAATGGATCAGCAGGACCAAATTCAAGATATGTATGGTTACCTATTCAAGTTAAGAATGATAACACAATAGCTATAGAATATTATGATAATTGGAATCCTAATAATGAAATTCTTTATACTCCATTAACTACTTCAGATAAAATTGAGGTAGATGCAAAAGCTGGTGAAAGTATTGAAAAAGTTTTAGAAAGATTCCCTAAAACTACAAATATAAAAGCTGGAGATAAAGAATTTACAAATATAAATATAAAATGGCAGGAATCTCAAATAACCTCTGCACTATTGAAACAAGGAGAATATAAAATCACAGGATCATTAGAAGCAGCCGAAGATAATGGGTATGTAAATGGCAGGGTAATTACTGTTAACCTTATTGTAAGAGAAGGTCAAATAGTTGATTTAGGATATCAAGGCGTTGTAATTCAAGGGGGAAATTCCACAAACCTTCCTAAGGCAATAACTATTGATGGAAGTCAATATACAGTAGAGTGGGATAATACCACATTTAACAGTGCATATGAAACAGTAAGCGTAAATGGAATAGCAAAAAATAACGGAGAAGAATCACAGGAAAGGGATATTAAGGCTAAGTTTGAAGTAATACCTAATTACTTAGTGTACTTTATAGATTCAGGAACTGGAACATCTCCAATATATGATGTTATATCTAAAAATACTACTAATTTAATTAATAAGACAAATGATCAAATTTTCAATAATGAAAATGCTTGGGGATATGTTAATAATGAAGTTTCAGTAAAAGCTAGTACAGATATTAATGAAAAATATTCAACAGGATTATATGCTAAGACAGATATTAGCTACAAATTCACACTTTCACCAGGAACTTATACAATAACAGCAGGCTTCAATGAATGGTGGAGTGTAACTAGATCTATGGATCAAGTTATAACTTACAAGAAAAATGAAACTGAAAAAACTGTTAATGGTGAAAGAGTAGATGTATCAAAATCTAAGAATCAGGCAGTTAGTTCAACATCCTTTACAATTGATGAAAATACAGTTGTTACGTACACATTAAAGGCATCATCTGGAAGTCCAGCCCCTATAATTAGTTGGATAGCAATTAATAAGGATGATGGGGTAGAAGTAAATAAGGATGAACTTCTAAAGCTTTATAATGATAATAAGGATAAAGCACAAGGAAATTATACAGAAGAAAGTTGGAATGAATTTATAGCAGCAAGAGATAATGTAAAGGCAGTATTAGAAAATGAAGAAGCAACTCAAGAAGAAGTAAATGCAGCAAAAGCAGAGCTAGAAGAAGCAGTTAAAGCATTAGAAGAAAAAGTAGTTATTATTAATAAAGATGAACTTCAAAAACTTTATAATGATAATAAAGATAAAGCACAAGGAAATTATACAGAAGAAAGTTGGAATGCATTTATAGCAGTAAGAGATAATGTAAAGGCAGTATTAGAAAATGAAGAAGCAACTCAAGAAGAAGTAGATGCAGCAAAAGCAGAGTTAGAAGAAGCCCTTAAAGCTTTAAAAGAAAAAGATAAAAGTAGTAATAATTCTGGAAATAATAATGGAGATAACGGAACAAATAATGAGGGCTCAGTTGAAGTTGACTTACCAGAAACAGGAGGAACTAACCCTACAGTATGGCTATTGGTATCATCTATGTTAGTAATTATAGGCTCAATTTTCACAAGAAAAAATAAATTACAAACAAAACATGAAAATGGTAAATAAGGCCTTACGGAGATTTTATAATTAGAAGGACTCTAAGTATTTTATGTAATTAAGATTTTTATTTACTAAGTATTGCTAAAATTTTAGAGCAAAAGAAGGCAATAGATAGATCATATAAAATTAACTATCTACTGCCTTTTATTTTATTATTTAAATTTTTTCATTAAATATATCATATATCTCTTTTTCATCTAGAGTTTCTTCTTCTATAAGTTTTTCAGCTATTTGTGTTAGTTTGCCTTTATTTTCAGTAAGTAGATTAACTGTTTCTTTATACAAAGAATTTACAAGTTCCCTACATTCTTCAACTACTGGATTTCCATAACTGTTTGAAAGAGAACCTAAGCTTGATAGTTTTAGTAATCCTAAAGTTTTTCCCATACCGTATTCTGCAATCATAGACATCGAAATTTCAGTTGCTTGACTTAAGTCACCTTGAGCTCCTGTAGAAATTTTATCTTGGCCAAATATAATTTCTTCTGCAGCTCGCCCACCAAAAAGAACCATAATTCTATTTTTTAAATAATCTAATCTTTGGTAAGAGCTATCTTTTGGTATAGTTAATGTATAACCTCCAGCACCTTTAGTGGTTGGAATAATAGTTATTTTAGACACTTTATCCTGTGGTGTTTTTAATAATGAAATAAGAGCATGTCCAGCTTCATGATATGAAGTTAATAATTTATCTTCTTCAAGATAGTGACCTCTTTCTTTTTTCTCATAGCCAGCAAGAACAATAGAATATGCTTTATTTATATGCTCTTGAGTTAATAAACTAGAATTTTCCTTAGCAGCTATTATTGCAGCTTCATTAATTAAATTCTCTAATTTAGCACCAGAGAAATAAGCTGTTTTTTTAGCTATATCCTTTAAATCTAGATTATAGTGAGGTTTATTTTCTAAATGCAATGATATTATTTTTTCTCTTGCGCTTATATCAGGTAATGAAACTTCTATATGTCTATCAAATCTACCAGGCCTAAGCAATGCTGAATCAAGAGTATCTAACCTGTTAGTTGCGGCAATTACAACTATACCTTCTTTCTCACCAAAACCAGACATTTCAGTTAATAGTGCGTTTAAGGTTTGATCTCTTTCATCATTTCCACTAGAGGCACTTGATCCACCTCTTTTTTTACCTATAGCATCTATTTCATCTATAAAGATAACTGCTTTACCTTGAGATTTCGCCTTTTTAAATAAGTTTCTTATCCTAGCAGCCCCAACCCCTACATAAACTTGTACAAAGTCTGATCCACTTAATGCATAGAATGGAACTTTTGCTTCTCCAGCAACAGCTTTAGCAAGGAGTGTTTTTCCAGTACCTGGAGAACCATAAAGAATAACCCCTTTAGGCATTCTAGCACCATAGTCTTTATATTTTTGAGGATTTTTAAGAAAATCAACTATATCCATTAAACTCTCTTTCGCTTCTTCGTTTCCAGCTACAGAATTAAAATTTAATGCATCATTATCTTCTGAAAAATCTTTAACATCTAAATTAGTAATACTAGAAGTACCAAGCTTTCTTTTGTTAATAAATATAAAAACTGCTGAAATAATTGATACTAAAAGAATACTAGAAGCTATTGTTTTAGGAGGATTAAAAGTATTTGTATCTAATACCTCAATATCGTTTTTCAATAAATCCTCTTTTAAGTTAGGACTATTAGGATTGGTTGTTGAATATTTAGTTCCATCTTTTAAGAGAATAGTCAAATCAGAGCTATTGTTTACAATAACTTTAGAAATATTATTATTAGTTATATCTTCTAAAAAATTTGAATATTGTTTATTATAATTGGCTTTAGACCCAAAACTTATATAGGCTAAAGCAATTACGGAGAATATAGCAGTTGCTATTGGTATCCAAATAATATTTTTCTTTAATTTGTTCATCATTACCTCCTAAGTATAGGATGAATATTAAGAACATTGTAACATTTTTAAATATTTAGTCTACTTAAAATCATATATTTTTCCAATGTAAGTATTGGTACCTTTGTAAAATTTAAAAGATATCTTTTAAATTTTATATAAATGCATTATACTTTAAGTAAAATAACTGACTAATTAGACTAATATCTTTATTAAGTAATATAGCAAGGAGAGATTTTAATAATGCTTAACTCAACTGTATTAACAGAAGAAGATATTATTGAAGTAGTAAATCTAAAAGGAAGGGAAAAGGGGATAGAGGTAACCCATATAGAAATAACTAATGGAATAAGATTTTTAGGCAAAGTAAAATCAAAGCTAAATAGTAATTTTAAAGGGATATTGTATATAAAAAAGTTTTTTAATAATAAAATAGTTTTAGAAATAGAAGATTTTAATATAACTAGTTTTGGTATACTTAAAGGGTCTAGTAATATTGTTTTAAAAGCTATAGTGAAAATGATAGGAGAAGATTATATAACTATAAGAGGAAATTATATAACTATAGATTTAGAAAAAATAAATGATGATAGTATTTTTTATAATATACCAATAAATGATGTATTTATTAAAGATAAATCTTTATATATAATAGGGACAAACTTGAGTATGTATTTGCATGCATAAATAACTTGGATAATAGGAGGTAATTATGAATATATCAGGGGTTAAGGTTTCATTAACTGGAGAAGACTTATTAAGTATAATAAATGATTTTGTAAAGGTAGATGGATTAAAATTATCTAAAATTGATATTGGTGAAGAAATAAAATTGCAAGGAAGCTATGTAAAGGGATTTAAAATAGATTTTATTGCAGGTGTGAAACTTAAGAGAGTAGAGAACGGTATCATACATGGAGAAGTTACATCATTTAAAATAGCAAAAATAAAGGTATTTTCATTGCTAAGAAAAATGGCCTTGAAATACTCCTTAAAAGCAATAGAGGAAAAGGGTATAAAATATCAAGATGGTAAAGTCGTTATAAACCTAAAAAGCATATTATTGGATGTTCCTTATGTTGATTTAGATGTTTCCGATATACATATTACACAAAATATATTAAATGTAGATTTATCTAGGATAAATATATCTTTAGATGGAGCACTAAAAAAGGAAAAAGAAGAAGTTGAGGAAATAGAAGAAATAATTGAAGATATAGATCAGGACATAGTGAAAGTAAAAGATTATTATAGTGATGGAAGAAGTTATTTAGAAAACAAATTGCCTCAAAAGATAAAAACATATAGTGACTATCTATTTATAATACCAGATATGACTGCTTTACTATATAGACTTTTAAAAGATAAAAGGGTTCCAGTAAGAACAAAGTTAGTAATTTCTGGAGCAATTGCATATATAGCTTTTCCAACAGATATAATCCCAGATAATATACCTTTTATAGGAAGAATTGATGAAATTGCAGTAGCATTTTTTGCTTTAGAGAGAATTATATCAGATGTTCCGATAAAAGTAGTTTTAGAAAATTGGGAAGGAAAGAATAATATAGTTTTAATTATAAGAAATTTAATAGAGTATGTTGTTAACTTTACAGGAGCAAGAAATGTTGAAAAAATATATAATTTTTTAGATGAAATAATATCCTTATAATTGATAATTAGTAATGAAGAATGGGTAATTTAGGATATTTTGCTTTGTAAAACTTAAATATAATTGGTGCAATTTTTATCAGTTCACAGCTCACAAGGTACAGTTCACTGTGAACTGAAATACTTTATTTTAACAAAATTTTATCTATTATTCCGTATGACAGTGCTTCTTCAGCAGACATGAAATAATCTCTTTCCATATCTCTTTCTATAGTTTCAATTGATTGACCAGTTTTTTCACTATATATTTTATTTAATTTCCTCTTAGTTCTTAGCAGCCAATCTGTATGAATTTTTATATCTGTAGCTTGACCTTGAAAACCTCCATGAACAGATGGCTGATGTATAAGAATTTCACTATTAGGAAGAGAGTATCTTTTTCCTTTAGTACCTGCTGTAAGTAAAAGTGAACCCATGCTAGCTGCAAATCCTATGCATATTGTAGATATATTTGGTTTTATATACTGCATTGTATCATATATTGCCATTCCAGCAGTAACAGATCCTCCTGGACTATTAATGTAAAAATAAATATCAGCATCAGGGTTATCTGATTCAAGAAAAAGGAGTTGTGAAACAATTATACTTGCAGTTGCATCTGTTACTTGTTCATTTAGCATGATTATTCTATCCTTAAGTAATCTTGAGTAGATGTCATAGGAGCGTTCTCCTAAATTTGTGTGTTCGATAACTACTGGTACATAACTCATTTAAATCACCTCTTTAAAATATTATTTTATAAAAATATTAAGCTGCCATAGAAAGCTGACTTGTAATTTTATTCTTTGAAGTCATTATACTTATGTTGTTTCCATTTCGTCTAAATTCTCTTGGAGATATTCCATATAGTCTTTTAAAGGCCTTTGAAAATACTTCCTGAGAGCTAAACTGATATTTAAATGCTATATCTATAATTTTATCATCTGTATTTAAAAGTTCATTGGCTGATTCCATAAGTCTTCTCCTTCTTATATATTCAGCTACAGGCTCTCCAACCACAGAATGAAAAACTCTATGGAAATGATACTTTGATAAAAAGACATTATCTGCAATGTCTTTAAGCTCTATTTTTTGCATTAGATTAAGTTCTATATATTCAATAGATTTCTTAATACAAGCATCATAATTCATTTCTTATACCTACCTCAATTAATGTTTCTTGTATATTAATTATATTCTAACTTCGTATATAAATCCTGTCTTTTCTTGCTAATTAATAATTGAGGTTTATTTCCATAAATTTCATAGACTAAAGATTACAATATTACTAATAATAAATATATAAAGTCAAATAATATTTATAGAGGTGATATTTATGTCAAAAATGATGAGGAATATGGCAGCTGGTGCTATGATAGGAATGGCAGTAAGTGCAATGGTTTTACCACAGCTAGATAGAAAGGCACAAAGAGGCTTGAGAAGAGCTAGCAAAAGAGCTATGAATATGGCAGGAGACGCATATGATTCAATAATGGGTCATATGAAGTAGAAGAGTAGATTATCTACTCTTTTTTACCCTATAGGAAATTATATTCTAAAAATCAATGGATAAATTGCTTATAAAATATAAGTACTAAAGTTATTTCTATGAGTAAAAAATAGAATAAAGTGTTCGTGCAATATTTTTCTCAGACAAGCTTCAAAAATGCATATGCGCGAAAAAAAACTATGACTCGATAAGCTCGCCTTGGCAATTTTTTTATTTTAATTTCTAAAATAAAACTATAAATTTAGTATATATAATGGTAATATTTTCAGTTTTTTGTAGTGTTTTCGATATAATTAATGATATAATAAATAAAAATGAAAAAATATACTAATTTTGATTATAAAATTTATAATTTGACGAAAAAAATCTAATTTATAGACGAGGTTTATAATAATTACTATTTAAATTTGTTAAATTATGATATAATTGAATAAAAATGAAAAATTATTAATTTATAGTAATGAAAAGGAAGAGTATTGATGGAAATTCTTGCATTAGGGGAAAAGATAAAGAGAAGAAGAAAAGAATTAGATATGACTCTTAAAGATTTAGCTGGAGACAGGATTACTCCTGGCCAAATTAGTTTGGTAGAATCAGGTAGGTCAAATCCTTCTATGGATCTATTAGAATACTTAGCAGGTGCTTTACAAACTTCAGTTGAATATTTAATGGAATCTGAAGAAACACAAGCTGAAAAGATTAGTATTTACTATGAACAAATTGCCGAGTCATATATTTTATCAGGTGATTATATGACTGGAGAGAAATATATAGAGAATGCCTTATATTATGTTGAAAAGTATAATTTAGAATATAGAAAAGCAAAGATACTATATCTAAGAGCCCAAATATATATGGCAAAAGATGAATTAACTTTAGCACAACAATTTTTCTTATCATCAAATGTAATATTCATAAAGAATAATAATTATGAAGAAATTATAAATACTTTTCTTAATCTAGGGAAAATAACTTTAAAGTTGAAAGCTTATCATTCAGCAAGTAGTTATTTGAGACAAGCAGAAAAGGTATACTTAGATAATAATATTGGTGAGGATGCATTACTTGGGGAAATATATTATTATATGGCTCAATCTTATTTTAAAATAGAAAATATAAGTAAAGCTATAGATTATTCATTTTTAGCTAAAAGCAAATTTGAACAAGTTCATAATAGAGAAGAATATGCTAAGACTTTATTATTAATTTCTGAAGAATATAATAAAAAAGGCGATTTAACTAATGCCATTAAATATTCTCAAAAAACATTGGAAGTATATAAAGAATTAGAGGAATTAAATAATGTATCAGAAATTGAGAATAATTTAGGTAAATTATTTTATGAGTTTGAAAATATAGAAGAGTCCTTTAAACATTATGAAATTTCTAAGGAAATAAGGATAAGAAGGAAGGATAATAAAATAATTGAGACCTTAATAAATATATGTGAAAATTATATAAAATTAAAGAATATTCCAAAGTGTGAAGAAATATTAGAGGAAATAAATCTATATATAGAAGAAAATGATATAGAAAAACTAATAGAATTAAAAATCTTATGGTTTAGAATTTATACTATAAAGGAGATGCAAAGAGAAGCAGAGTATACTCTACTTGATAGTTATAATTTAGCGAAGACAAATAGATTACAAAAGCAAGCAGCCCAGCTAGCAATTATGATAGGCAAATTCTATATAGATAATAAAAAGGATTTTGAAGCAGCTAAATATTTAGATGAAGGAGTTAATATTTTTAAGGAAATAGGAATACTTAAAAATTAATTCAAGCGGGGGTTTGAAATGGAAATATTATCAACTGGAGAAAAGATAAAAAGAGCTAGAGTATATAAAGGGATAACTTTAAAAGAATTATGTGGGGATAAAGTATCTATATCAAAAATGAGCTGCATTGAAAATGGTAAAATAAAAGCTGATAAAGAAATCCTAGAATATATATCCGAAAAATTAGGGATTGATTATAGCTATTTAGTAAGAGATGTAAAAGAACAAATAGTTAGTAATCTTGAATTAATAAGAGAAAACTCGATACCAGAAGATGAAATAGATAATGTTATAAATCATAATCTAAACTATGCAATACAATATTCCTATAATGATTTAGCTTTTCAACTTATACATATATTATTTAAATTTTATGTACAAAAAAGTAAGGTTGAAAATATACAATTAATAATATCTCAATATTATGATTTATACCAAAAAAATAATACTCGCGAGAATACAATAATTTACTATATAGATATGGCTACATTTTTTTATAGTATTGAAGAGTATAATGAGGCAATAAATTATTATAGTAGAACACGAGAATTGATAAAAGAAGATACAAAATTTAATGAAGTAAGATATTCATATATTTGTTATAAAGAAGGAAAAACCTATGAAAAATTAGGATTAATAGAGAATACATATTACTCATTAGGAGAATCAATAAAATATATAGATTATATTAATGATAATAAAGACAAAGGATATATATATCATTGCTTTGCAACTGCTTGTATAAAATTAAGGAAAAAAGAGGCAGACAAGTATATAAAATTAGCCTATGAATATCAAAAAGAAGATCCTATGGTTTTAGCATTAGCAAAAGGTAAAAATGGTGAAAGTTATTTTTATGTAGGGGATAAGGATAAAGCCATTAAGGAAATAAAAGAGGGAATAAAGTTATTCCCAGTAGAAAATAAGAAAAATTATGTGAAATTTTTAAATAAATGTATAAGAACTCTTTACAGTAATGAGCAATATGATGATGCTTATGAAATTACTGACGAGGCTTTAAATCTTGCAATTGATACTGATGATATAGTTCTAATAGAAGAAGCATATTACTTAAAAGGAATGATTTTGCAAAAGAAGGGGTCATATCTTCAAGCAGAAATGTATATGAATTTATCTCTGGATTCTCTTTTTAAATTTGCTAACAAAGAAAAAAGATATGAAAGATATTTAGATATGGCTGAAATGTATTATAAACTAGGGGAAGTAAAAGATTCATTAAAATATTTTACTTTAGCAATGAAATTAAATAAGAATTAATAAAAGGTAGTTTTAAAACTACCTTTTTTCTAAATATATCTTTTATATGGATGTAAAATTGCTTTTAATATACTAATTAATGAATATTTAGATGTTATACCAGGCATAAAGAACAAGCCTCTCATTGAAAAATCAACCCTTTCTAAACTTTTAAAGTTTATATTCATATTTAAATTATAGATAATATAAGCAATAAAAGCATTGACTTAAGTAATGATATTTAAGTACATTTAAGTTATTAAAAGCAAATATATATAAATAAAAAAAGTACAAAGAAACCATAATTTGGGTTTCTTTGTACTTTATTTAGTACTTTTTATTAAAATTAGTTTAGCCTCATAACCTCTAAGCTCAGTAATTATGTTTAATATTGTATTTTTTTTGGAATACTTAAAATCTATTTTAGGAAATGAAGCTTTATGAAGTATTTCTTTTTCTTCTTTATTAAGTCTATCAGGAGAACCCATAGATAGCCAATAATTATAAGATGAACCTACTCTCTCACTTATTTCATAAGTTATTATTCTTGAAGATTTTTTTATATTTTCAATATTTAATGAAATTTTTCGCTTATAAATTTTTCTTTTACCTCTTTTATTGAATATATCTTCATAACTTTGCATTTCGTTAAGTTCATCTGTATAAGAGTAAAGTAGTATGCAATATTCATCATCTTTTTTTGTTACTATATATCCATTTTCCATTGCAACTATTTCATTTCCAAGTTTGCTAAGAAGATAATATGCATAATATGATGGTTTTCTTATTCCCATATCATTGACAATACCAGGAGCACCTATAAATACCTCATTTGTTAAACTTATTTCTTTTTCAAGAACATCAAAGGCTTTTAAAAAGTTTAAAGAATTATTATTAAATATAGTATTATGGATTATATATGGAAGCATATAAGCAGTATCATAAATTTTATTTAAGCTTTTATCACAAGTAAATATATCTTCAATTACATCTAAATTATAATCTTCAATAAGAAATTGATGTAATGAATCTTTTACATCTGTTAATATAGCAGGTGTAAATTGAAATTTAAATCTTGAAATATCTATATAATCTATTTCTGAGAAGTATTCAAAGAAACTATTTAAAACTTGCGTATATTTTTCAAATGTGAAATTAGGATTATCTATTAATATAATAGGTTTTAAATCTATATAATCTAAAAATTCTATGACGCTTTTCGCCTTATTCCAATTATAAAAATCAGCTTTGGGGAATACCCCCATATCGCTATTAAACATATTTTCAAGCCTTGCATATTTAAAGTGAAGCTCATCTTGAATTTCTTCTAAAATATCCTTATTATCTTCCAAAAGTAAATCAAAGGCATCATCAAGGTTAATTATGTTACTATAATCTTTTTCAAAAACACTTAATGTTGAATCCATATCTATATGAATTTTCCATAATTTATTTTCGTAGTTGAATCTTTCATAATCCTCAAGTTCATAAGAAAGATATTCAAGTGCATCTTCTAATTTCAAAATTTCAATAGATTTAATGTTTTCAAGTTCTTTATCTGTTAGTTTATTTTTCTTTCTAAATTGCAGAGGAGTACATCCATAGTAATTCTTAAAGTTTTTATTTAAATATCTAACATGAGAAAAACCAACTTCATCAGATATATCTGAAATACTTAAATCACTATCTAATAGAAGCTTAACAGATTCTTCAACTCTAGTTAAATTAACTAAATCAGTGAAACTATATCCAGTTGCATATTTAATTTCATGAGATAAATAGTGAGGACTTAAAAACTCTTTTTTCGCAATTTCTTGTAATGTTATATTGCTATCGTAATTATTAAATATATATTTAGAAATTCTATGATATCTAGCAAGTTGTTCAGTTTTTTCTTTTAATTCTTCTTTTTCATAAGTTAAATAATGAAAGTTATTTATAAGATGATAAAGTAAATCTACTAAAATTGATTCAATTTCTTTATCAAAATCATCAATTTTTTGAACACACTCACACAATAGTTTAGCTAAAAAGGTTCTAAGCAAGTCATATTCTTCACCTTCTTGAGCACCATCATCAGTTGAATTTGTGTAAAAGAAGATATTATTTATATCCTTATAATATTTTTCGAAGAAATAGGGATCTATATGGAATATTAAAACTTTATTATCTTTTTCGCTATATATCCTATGAGCTTCATCAACATTTATAATTTCTAATTCTTTTTCTAGTAATTCAAAAGAGTCTGTATCTATATTAATATTTATGCTTCCCCTTAAGACATATAATATTTCTATTGAATTATGCCAATGTATAGGATATTCTTTTATATTTGCATATGATATTTTAATAGGAGAATCCTCTGGATAGGTTACATACTCTCTTCTCATAAAATCACCACCTTTTATCAATTCACAATTCACAGTTAACGATTAATAATTTTTGTTAGTTCACAATTTTTACAGATAATAATTCAGCAAAGCTAAATTATAAAATTTGAATTTTAGAAACTGCGTAACAGTTTCATCATTAATTGTGAATTGTTAATTTTTAATTGTCAATTTTATTATATTATATACTATAATAAAAAAATACAAAACAAACTTTGACTTTCTTTGACTTTTGTATTATTATAAAAATAAAGAATACAATAAATATATTAAAGTATTGATTGTAGGGAGGCGTGAAACATGAATATTGATAAAATGACATTAAGAGTACAGGAAGCATTGAATAATGCAAGTTTATTAGCAGTTAAATATAATCATCAACAAGTTGAACTAGTACATTTATTTGGAGCTTTATTAGAGCAAGAAGATGGATTGATTCCAAATATATTAACTAAGATGGGAATAAAAACTAAATCCTTAGATGAAGATTTAAATAAGATATTAGAAAAGATGCCAAAGGTTTTGGGTGAAGGGGCTAATTCTTCTGGTGTTTATGCAACTAGGCAAATTGAAGAAGTTTTGGTAAAAGCTGAAGATATATCTAAAAAGTTTGAAGATTCTTATATTAGCGTTGAGCATATAATGCTTGCAATAATTGAAATAGATAAGAATGGTGAGGTAAAAAATTTACTAAATAAATATAATATAAATAAAAAGACTTTTATGGATATTTTAAAGGAAGTCAGAGGAAATCAAAGGGTAGAAACTCAAGATCCAGAAGGAACTTATGATGCATTAAGTAAATATGGAACAAATCTTACAAACCTTGCAAAGAAACATAAACTTGATCCAGTTATAGGCAGAGATGAAGAAATTAGAAGGGTTATAAGAATACTTTCAAGAAGAACAAAAAATAATCCTGTATTAATTGGTGAGCCGGGAGTTGGAAAAACAGCTATAATAGAAGGATTAGCAGAAAGAATAATTAAAGGAGATGTTCCTGAAGGATTAAAGAATAAGGTAATTTTTTCTCTAGATATGGGATCACTTATAGCTGGAGCTAAATATAGAGGGGAATTTGAAGAAAGATTAAAAGCTGTTTTAAAAGAAGTCCAAGGTAGTGAAGGAAGAATAATATTATTTATTGATGAAATTCATACTATAGTGGGAGCTGGTAAGACAGATGGAGCAATGGATGCTGGAAATTTAATAAAACCATTGTTGGCAAGGGGAGAACTTCATTGTATAGGAGCTACAACTTTTGATGAGTATAGGCAATATATAGAAAAAGATAAAGCACTAGAAAGAAGATTTCAACCAGTAATTGTAGAAGAACCTACAGTAGAAGATACTATTTCTATTTTAAGGGGATTAAAAGAAAGATTTGAAATTCATCATGGTGTAAGAATACATGACTCTTCATTAATAGCTGCAGCCAAACTATCTCATAGATATATTCAAGATAGATATCTTCCAGATAAAGCCATAGATTTAATAGATGAAGCCGGGGCTATGATAAGAACAGAAATAGATTCAATTCCAACAGAAATAGACAATATAAGAAGAAAATTATTTCAATTAGAAATAGAAAAAGAAGCATTAACTAAAGAAAGTGATGAGGGATCTAAAAAGAAGTTACAAGCTTTAGAGAAAGATATAGCAGAACTGAAAGCTAATAATGATGAAATGACAGCAAAGTTTGAGAAAGAAAGAGGAGCTATAGTAAATCTTAGAGATTTAAAATCTAAATTAGATGATGCAAGAGGAAATTTAGAAGCAGCTCAAAGAAATTATGATTATAATAAAGCGGCAGAGATACAATATAGTATAATTCCATTATTAGAAGAAGAAATAAAGCAAAAAGAAGTAGAAGTAAAGGAAAATTATGAAGGTGCTCTTTTAAAAGAAGAAGTAACTGAAGAAGAAGTTTCAAAAATACTTTCTAAGTGGACTGGAATACCAGTTACGAATTTATTAGAAGGAGAAAGAGAAAAACTTTTAAGACTAGAAGATGAGATGAAAAACAGAGTAATAGGGCAAGAAGAAGCAATAACAGCTGTTTCAAATGCAATATTAAGAGCGAGAGCTGGATTAAAAGATGTAAATAAGCCAATAGGATCATTTATATTTTTAGGGCCTACAGGAGTAGGTAAGACAGAACTTGCAAAAACTTTAGCTAGAAACTTATTTGATTCTGAAGAAAGTATAATAAGAATTGATATGTCAGAATATATGGAAAAGCATTCTGTATCTAGATTAGTTGGAGCTCCTCCAGGATATGTAGGATATGATGAAGGTGGTCAACTTACTGAAGCTGTAAGAAGAAATCCATATAGTGTAATCTTATTTGATGAAATAGAAAAGGCTCATGAAGATGTATTTAATATATTTTTACAAATATTAGATGATGGTAGATTGACAGATAATAAGGGAAAGACAGTGGATTTTAAAAATACAATAATAATTATGACATCTAATATAGGAAGTAGCTATCTTTTAGAAAATAAAAGTGAAGAAATAGTAGATGATAGTATAAGAACTCAAGTTGAGAATGAAATGAAGTTAAGATTTAAGCCTGAATTTTTAAATAGAGTAGATGATATAATTATGTTTAAACCATTATCAGAAAATGGTATTAAGAAAATAATAGATATATTCCTAAGGGATGTTGTAAATAGACTAAAGGATAAGAATATTACTTTAAAAGTTACTGATTCTGCCAAAACAATGATGGCAAAGGAAGGATACGATCCAGTTTATGGGGCAAGACCATTAAAAAGATATATTCAAAATACACTTGAAAATAATCTAGCAAGAAAGATTATAAAAGGTGAAATTGGCTATGGCTCAAATGTTATTGTAGATATACTAGATGACAAAATAATAATAGAATAATTAACTCTTGTATAAAGCTTAAATCTTATAGTTAAGTTAAGAGCATGAGTTAAAAAATTAAATTTTAATGAAAACAGAAAGAGAAGTAGTAACTACTTCTCTTTCCATTTTTATATTATTTAATTGTAGATTCGTATTGTTGAACCATTCTCTTAACCATTTCTCCACCAACGCTACCGCATTGTTTAGAAGAAAGATTTCCATTATAGTCAGAGAAAGGAACTCCCATTTCATTAGCTACTTCATTTTTGAATTTAGCTAATCCTTGTTTAGCTTCTGGAACTAATTTTGTTGCCATAATAAATTCCTCCTTATAACTTTAAAAGTTTTTTATTGAGTATTTTACAAAGTTTGTTTGACTTTGTACTATTATATTGTGCAAATAAAATCTTTATAAACTATAAAATTTAATACATTAGAGGAAATTTGGACATTAAAAAGAATATAATGGTACAAACTATAAAAAAAGGTTATTTGAAAATAATTTTCAAATAACCATTGTAATTTCTAATTACTTCTTTTTTGCATTTTTAAAATTGCGATTACTACAGGAATTGAGACTAGTGCTGATAAAACAGCTTCAGCTATACCATTGGTACCTATTACCGAAAGTAAAGCAATAGTAACTTTACCTAAAGAACCCGATGAAATGGTTCCTCTTTGCATAAGTATTGATGCATAATCCTTAAAATAAATCAAGTAAATTGATCCAAGTACACCTATTGTATTAGTTAATGAACCACAAATAGCAGCTATTCCAATAGATAGTCTTTTATTTTTCAATTTTGATCTTAAAAAGATATAAACATAATATGATACAACCCCTATCAATACTCTAGGAAGTATTGAAACTAATGGGTTATAAAAAAATGGTGACATTGGTGTTGGAGTTGTTATATTTTGATATATAGAAAATAATCCAAATATAAAACCAATAGAAGCTCCAGCTATAGGGCCTTCTATTATAGCACCAATTATTACAGGTAAATGTAAAATAGTTAATTTGAAAAGTGGTAATGGTATAAACCCAAGACCTGTTAGTCCTAAGAATAAACAAATACCGGAAAGCATAGCAACTACTACCATTTTCCTGACGTTTTCACGAGAATTTCCCATCCCTCTAGTATTTAACATTTTAACTCCTCCGTTCTTATTCCTTTTAGGATATAATTCGGCAAAAAATAAATTTTTGCATTTTGTTCGGTTTACAAAGAATACCGACTCCTATATTTTATCATATATCAATAAACTGTAAAGTAAAATTTTCACAATGTCGATAACTTAATAGTTGCAAATTTATTATGCTTGTTATAGTATATATATAACAAGTATAATAAATTAAGAGGTGATTAAATGCTTCAAATAATAAATTTTTCAAAATCATATAAAAATGGGAAAAAAGCAGCAAATAATATTTCTATAACAGTAAATAAAGGTGAGATATTTGCATTTATAGGTCATAATGGTGCAGGAAAAACAACAACAATTAAGTCAGTTGTAGGAATTTTAGAATTCGAAGAAGGAGATATATTAATTGATGGAACTTCAATTAAAAAGGAACCTTTAAAATGTAAAAGTAAAATAGCATATATACCTGATAATCCAGATATTTATGAAGCCCTTACTGGAATTCAATATCTTAATTTTATAGCAGATATCTATGAGGTTTCAAAAGGTGAAAGAGAAGAATTAATAAAGTTATATTCAGAAAAATTTGAAATAATAAATGCACTTGGAGATTTAATTTCTTCTTATTCACATGGTATGAAACAAAAGCTAGTTTTAATTTCAGCATTAATTCACAAGCCTAAACTTTTAGTTTTAGATGAACCTTTTGTCGGTTTAGATCCAAAGGCTGCTCATATTTTAAAAGAGGAAATGAAAAAGATATGCAAGGAAGGTGCTGCAATATTTTTCTCAACTCATGTTCTTGAAGTAGCAGAAAAATTATGTGATAAGGTTGCTATAATAAAAGAAGGAAATATAGTAACTCAAGGAAAAATGAATGATGTTAAGGGAAATAGTTCTTTAGAAGATATCTTTATGGAGTTGATTGATAATGAATAAAATATATATTCTATTTAAGACCACTTTAATAAATTCTTTAGGTATAAATAAAATTATAAAAGAAAAATCAAAAAAGGAAAAAATAAAGAATATATCCATATTTCTTTCAATAGCAATAGCAATTTCATCATTAGTTTTTTCTACAACAATATCTACTTATCATGCTGCAAATGAATTAGACAAAATGGGACTTTTAAATTTGCAGATTATAATGGGATTTATTTTAAGTTCTTTAATTATTTTTTTTACTTCAATATATAAGGCTCAAGGACTTTTATTTTCATCTAAGGATTATGATTTACTTATGAGCTTACCAATTAAGAGAAGTGCCATATTGATAAATAAAATGCTTAACTTATTAGGATTGAATTATTTTATACTATTATTTGCTTTTTTACCACAAGCTATTGTTTATTTCTTAAAAGCAGATATTCAGTATTTATATTTTGTTTATCTATTTTTTGTATTTATATTTTTACCATTAATACCAATAGTGCTTTCATCATTTTTTGCTTTTATTATTAGTTATATTTCTTCAAAGATGAGATATAAAAACTTGATAATAAATATAGGTACTATACTTATATCTTTAATAGTAGTAGTAGCTTTGTATAACAGTGGAAACTTAATACAAGATATTATAATTAATAGTAAATCACTAGCGGAAGGTATTTCTAATATATATCCACCTTCAATTTATGCAACCAGGGCTTTGGTTAGTTTAAGTTTAAAAGATTTATTAGTGTTTATTAGTATATCACTTTTAGTATTTGCCATATTTATATTTATATTTAGCAAGAGTTTTAAAATAATAAATTCAAAGCTACAAGAATCCTTTAGTAAATCTAATTATAAATTAGGAGATATAAATACATCTTCACAAATAGTTTCTTTAATTAAAAAAGAAATAAAAAGATATTTTTCTACACCTATTTATGTCTTAAATACTATAATAGGACCAATAATGATTATAGCGGCAGCTGTAGCAACATTACTTTTTGGAAAAGATATGCTTTTTAAAATCTCAGAAATTAATTTTTCAGAAGAATTAATACCGTTATTTACCATTTCACTTGTATGCGGAATTTTATCAATATCTTGTACTACTAATTCATCTATATCATTGGAAGGTAAAAATTTATGGATATTAAAGTCTTCTCCAATTAAGGCTATTGATATATTTAAAAGTAAAATAGCATTAAATTTAATATTAATTTTACCAGCTACTATAGTAAGTGATATTATATTCTTTACAGCGTTGAAATTATCACTTATAAATGTTTTGGCGCTATTATTGATAACTAGTATATACTCTTTTATTGTATCTATATTAGGATTAATAATAAACTTATACTTTCCTAAGTTGAATTGGACAACAGAAACATCAGTTGTAAAACAAGGAGCAAGTGTTATGATACAAATGTTATTATCAGCAGCAATTGTAGCAATTCCAACGATAATATTTATTTTAACTGATATAAAAAATTATAATTTATTTATAATAACAATAATCATATACTTATCAGTTATTTTGATAGTTTTATGGAAGAGTTTAAATATAGTAGGAGTTAAGTTGTTTAATAAATTGTAAAAAGTGCGAAGAACTTTTCTAGTGTGAACTGAAGCAAAGGATGTGTTAAATTGATTTTAAGAATAGATTTTGATTCGGAAACTCCAATATATGTTCAAATAAAGAATCAGGTTATTGAGTGTATTGCTAAATGTGAGATTGAGATAGGGGAGGAGCTACCTTCAGTGAGAGCATTAGCAGAAGATATAGGGGTAAATATGCATACTGTTAATAAAGCATACAATATGCTTAAGGATGAAGGGTATATTAAAATTGATCGAAGGAAAGGTGCGGTTGTTTCATTGAATTTAAATCAATCAATGGAGAAATTTAGAGAAGATTTAAATGAAAATTTATATTTTTATATGGCTCAGTGCTTTAATAGAAATATAAATAAAGAAGATGTTAAGGATTTTATTGATAAAATATTTATAGATTTTAAAAAAGAGGAGTAATTATATGGATACAATAATCAGTTGTGTATTAATGTTATTCTTAAGTCTAATATTATATTTTAGTGGGTTATATGTTAACAAATTTTCTAATAATGGAATTGTTTTTGGAGTAAGAGTTCCTAAGGAATATGAAAGATGTGAAGAGATAAAGATTTTAGAAAAAAAATATAAGAAAGCTTATATTATGTCAATACTTCCATGCACAATACTTCTAAATTTTATAGTTTTTATAATTCCTAAGCTATATATTTTTCTTATAGCAACATTTCTTTTACTAGTTCTTGTCAATATACCAGTAATCATATATTGGAAAAAGTTAAGTGAATTAAAAAAGGAAAAGAAGTGGGGAAAACTAGGAAAAAATGTAGTAGTAGTAGACACATCTATAAGAAAACCTAAAAATAATGAAGATATAGTTGGAATAAAAAACAAGCATTTTTTATTGATAATTATTGTGCCAATAATAAATATAATATTAACGTCTATATATTATAAAAATATTCCCGAAAAATTTCCTATACATTTCAATTCTTCAGGTGTGGCAGATGGATTTGCTTCAAAGTCAGGTTTATTAGGATTAATAAATTTAATGATGTTGCCTTTAATGGAGATAATAATGATTTTATTTTTTATGACTATAAATAAATTTGCTATCAATGGTAAAGTTGATATAAATAGTGGAACTTTAAGTGAAATAAAAGAACAAAGAAAAATATTTAAAGTATATAATTCATTTTTTTTATATAGCATATTGATTGAAATTGTAATTTTATTTTCATTAATTCAATTTTCAATAATATATAGCTGGAGTTCGAACACAATAAAGTTAATAAGTATAATATCTTTAATAATTATATTATTTACAGTAATAGTGATTACTATATTAGGTTATAAAATAGGTCAGGGTGGTAAAAATATAAAAATAAATAAGCTGGATGAAGAAATATATAGAGATGACGATAAAAATTGGATTTTAGGAAACTTTTATTACAATAGGAATGATCCAAGTATATTTGTAGAAAAGAGAATAGGTATTGGTTGGGATGTTAACTTAGGAAATCCAATAGGAATGTTTATAATGATTTTACCTATTATACTAATAATAGCAACAATAATATACTTCTTTGTAAAAGGAATATAAACGAATAACATAGGAGGTGTATTTGTTTTGGAAGGTTTATCAATTATTTTATCAGTAAATAGCTTTATAATAACTATGATTATTTTATCATACTATCTAAATAATTCTTCTAATAAAGGGATATACTTTGGTGTTAGAATTCCACAAAAATACCAAGGAGAAAATGAAATCAAAAGGTTAGAAAAAAATTATAAGAAAAACGTAATTTATTTATTTTCTATTTTAACAGTAATAATTAATCTCATTATAATTTTTAACTTAAAATCTAGTGAGTTTGTAATATCAATGATAATGATTATATCAGTAGTATCTATGCTTCTAGCTCATAGTATATTATTTGTAATTTATTATAAAAAAGTTAAGTTATTAAAAGAAATAAATAATTGGAATTATAAAACAAATAATGTTGTAGTGATAGATACTACTTTAAGAAAGCCAAAGAAAAATGAAAAGTATAAAGCTTTAAATGAAAAAATATTTTTAATACCAATTATAATTCCTATTAGTACATTAATTTTAACTGTATCAAGAAAAGAATATTTTGTAAGTGAAGATTTATATAAAATTTATAAAACACCTATTTATGGAATTATATTATGTATAATTATGTTTATACTAACTAAAATCACATTAAGTTCAAAGGTAGATTTAAATAGTGGAAGTATTCAAACTGCAGTAAAGAGAAAAAAGAAATTCAAAAGAGTAATTTCTATATTTTTATTTATAGCTGAAATAGAAACTATATTGTTATATTCCGTAATTCAAATTGGAGTAGTTTATAACTTTAACAGTATGCCAATAGAAAACTTAATTAATATTGTTATTTTAGTTAGTATGCTTATATTTATATTAATATTTATAATAATAGGACAGGGTGGAAGGAATATAAAAGAAGACACTGAAAATGATGACTTATACAAAAATGATGATGATAAATGGATTTTAGGAATGTTTTATTATAATAAAAATGACCCAGCATTCATGGTTGAAAAAAGAGTTGGTATAGGCTCTACAATTAATTTTGCAAATAAAAAAGCTGTAATTATTTTTATATTACTTATAGCATTGATAATTATTTTTTCTATACATGACCTAAAGTTTAGTTCTTAGGAATTTATTAAGTAAATATAATAATAGGAGGTAATTTCTATTACCTTTTCTATTACTATATATTTTAGGGGGAAGAATTATGGTTAGCAAATTATCAATTATGTTTATGATCTTTAGCTTATTAGTGAGTATAGCATTACCAATAGGAGGAATTATATTTTTAAAAAAGAAGTATAATGTTAGCTTGAAAGTATTTTTCATAGGTGCAGTAGCATTTTTTATTTCAGTACAAATTCTAGAAGCTCCAATACATTCATATTTCTTAAAGATGAATAGTTCAACGGCAGAATTTTTATTAAGTACACCAGCTGCGTATATGCTATATGGTGGACTTATGGCTGGAATATTTGAAGAAACTGCAA
The DNA here is from genome assembly GCF_039521405.1 of Clostridium sartagoforme. NCBI lineage: Bacteria > Bacillati > Bacillota > Clostridia > Eubacteriales > Clostridiaceae > Clostridium > Clostridium sartagoforme. Next base: position 247,738 of record NZ_BAAACH010000037.1, on the reverse strand, counting down.
GATTTATTTGTTTTAAGTTTATAGTAAAAGAAAGAGATGTAGTAAGTGGAATAACATATGGAGTCGGTCATGGTGGAATAGAGGCAATATTAATCGGTGCAATAAGTAGTATAAATTCAATAGTTTATGCCACATTGATTAATAAAAATGCCTTTCAGTCAATGATGGAGGCTGCATTAGTGCCTAAAGATGTTATTAATAGCACTTATAGTCAATTTGTAAATAGTAGTTCTATTATATGGCTAATGCCAGGAATAGAAAGAATTATTGCAGTAATGATTCATATAGCTTTATCAATTATAGTATTATACGCAGTTAAAGAGAGAAAATATATTTATTATATTATAGCAATTTTATTACATGCAATAATAGATTTTCCAGCTGCGCTATATCAAGTGGGAGTAATAAAAAATGTATTTATAGTAGAAGGAATATTAGTTGTTTTAGTGGTTTTATTAAATATATATGTATTTAAAAATTTCGTAAGAAAGTTCAAGATTAATAATGAAATATTGTAAAAATAATAGTATAATATTATAAAAATATTAAATTTATAAGATTTCAATGAGACTATCATAAACAAGATAAAATTAAAAATGAATAGTTATTTATGTAATTTGTTTTAAATTACTAAAAACTTAATTTTGAAAACTCCCATGGGAGTTTTTTCAATAATTTTTAATTGTTGATAGCATACAAAGGGGGCAAGTTTATGAAGAATATTTTGATAAGAAGAGCTAGAGTTGGAGAAGAAGTTAAAATATTAAATTTAGTTAAGGAAGTGCTAAATCTTTATGGATTAGATTTAAATCCAGAAGGTGAAGATCTAGATATAACAGATATATCTAAATACTATATTCAAAATAATGGGGATTTTGAAGTTATAGAAATAAATGGACAAATAATAGGAACGTATGGAATTTATAAGATTGATGATGAGACTTGTGAATTAAGAAAAATGTATCTAAAGCAGGAATTCCAAGGAATGGGTCTTGGAAATATTATGATAGAGAACTCTTTTAAAATTGCTAAAGCTCTTAATTATAGAAGAATTACACTACAGACGAATTCAGTTTTATATAAGGCTATAAAGCTATATAAAAAATATGGATTTGAAGACTTTAATGAAGAAGTATGTGCTAGATGTGATATAGCCATGGTAAAAGAAATTGCTCAATGTTAAGCATAAGAAGGAAGGGTAACAATAATGTATTATAATACTAAAATTGAAGATTTAAAAATAAGAGAAGCAATAATAGAAGATACTAAATTAATACTAAATTTAATAATTGAAATGGCGGAGTATGAAAAATTAGCACATGAAGTTGTAGCAACTGAAGAAAGTCTTGGTAAATCAATATTTATTAAAAAAAGAGCAAATGCATTAATATTGGAATTAGATGAAAAACCAATTGGATATGTAATATACTTCTTTAATTACTCCACATTCAATGGTGCATCTGGATTATATCTTGAAGATATATACATAAAAAAGGAGTACAGAGGAAATGGAATAGGGAAGGAAGTATTTAATCTTTTATTTAAAATAGCTTTAGAAGAAGATTGTAAAAGAATAGAATGGACTTGTCTTAATTGGAATGAACCTGCAAAACAATTTTACAAATCTTTAGGGGCATCACCTATGGATGAGTGGACAGTTCACAGGCTTACAGAAAATGATATAATTAGTTTAGTTCAAAAAAATTAAACTTTGCTTTAAGGGAAACCAATAATTTTTGGTTTCCCTTAATTATTTCAATTTTTTATTGACATATGGGAAAATTTGCTATACTATCATGATAACACTTTAAAGTGATAAAGTGAAGGGGGCTAGTTATGTATAAGAATATAATTCCAGATGGGACAAGGGATTTAACTAATGAAGAATGTATGAGAAAGTCAAAGGTGATAAATTCTATAAACAAGGTTTTTGACTTATGGGGCTATAAAGAAGTTATGACGCCAAGTATAGAATTTTATGAAAGTTTTAGATATGAGCATTCAGGTATTAAAGAAGAAAATGTTTATAAGTTTTTTGATTCTAAGGGAAGAATTCTGTCATTAAGACCAGATATGACTATACCAATAGTAAGGTTAGTTTCTACTAGATTTAAAAATATGAGTTCAGCAATAAAACTTAGATATTGTGCTAATATATATAAGGTTTTTGAAGAATTTAGCGGTAAAAGAAATGAATACACAGATTGTGGAATTGAATTTATAAGCAAGGAAAAGGAATTTTCAGATTTAGAAGCATTGATAATTGCAATAGATTCTTTAAAATCCATAGGTATTAGCAATTTTAAAATAGAAATTGGAGAAATTAACTTTTTAAAATCAGCAATAGAAGATTTGTGTATTTCAGAAGAAGAAAAGACAACTTTAGCAAGGTTAATAGAAAAGAAAGAAATTGAAAGCTTAAATAAATTTTTAAATACAATAAATATAGATGAAAGCATAAAAAAATTCTTTTTAAATCTTCCATTAACCTTTGGTAGTGGTTTAGGGGTTTTAAGCAAGTATAAGGAAATGTCTTTTAATTGCAAGATGTTAAATAGTGTAAGGTATTTACAAAAGTTAGCAGAAGATTTAAGAGTAATAGGTTATGATAAGTACTTGAGTTTTGATTTAGGTTTAACTCCAAGGCTTAGCTTTTATACAGGAATAATATTTAGAGGCTTTATAGAAGGTTCTGGTAATATAGTTTTAAGTGGAGGGAGATATGATAATTTAATTGGAAGTGTAAAAAAGAATTTTGGAGCAATAGGATTTTCGATTAATGTAGATGAGTTAGCAAGTATTTTAGATGGTAATTTAGAAAAGAAGCTTAAATACAATATAACTTTTAATGAAAATAGTAAAATAGAAGCTATAAAAAAGAGTTTTGAACTAAGAGAAAAAGGCTTTGTAGTTGAACTTATTCCTTCAAAAGATGAAGAAAATATAAATATAATTGAGGAGGAATATTATGGGTATTAGTATAGCTTTAACTAAGGGAAGACTAGAAAAAGATGCAACTAAAATATTAGAAAAGGCTGGTTTTGGAATAGATGAATTAAAAGATAAGGGAAGAAAGCTTATTTTTAAGGATACTAAATATGACGTAAGTTATTTTTTAGTAAAGGCAAGTGACAGTATAACTTATGTAGATCATGGAGTTGCAGATATTGGGGTAGTAGGATTAGATACATTAAATGAAAAAGAGCATAGCTCATATGAATTAATGAATTTAGGAATAGGAAAGTGTAAGTTTATAGTAGCAGCAATGCCAGATAAAGATTTATTTTCTATGAAAGGCCATATAAAAATAGGGACAAAATATCCAAAAGTAGCAAAGGATTATTTTAAAGCAAATAACATTGATATAGAAGTAATAAAAATAGAAGGTTCAGTAGAACTTGCACCAATACTAGGTTTGTGTGATGGAATTGTAGATATAATGGAAACTGGTACAACCTTAAAGGAAAATGGACTTGTAGTTTTAAGAGAAATAAAAGATATAAGTGCAAGGTTAATTGTTAATAAGGCAAGCTTTAAGCTTAAGCAAGAAGAAATTAGCTTTGTATTAGAAAAAATAAGAGATGTTATAAGCAATAAATAAAGGGGACAAGGGCTATGGTGAAATTATTTAATTTAGCAGTAAATAATGAAAAAGAAATACTAGAGATAATAAAAAATAGAGAAGAAGATTTAGATGTTATAAATGACGTAAAACTTATATTAGAAGAAGTTAAAAAAGATAAGGATAAAGCATTAATAAAATTTAATAAGCTTTTTGATAAAGTGGATATTACTAATTTAAAAGTATCTAAAGAAGAAATAAATGAAGCTTTTAAATTAGTAGAAGAAGATTTTATTGAAGCTATTAAAGGCTCAATAGAAAATGTTAAAAAATATCATGAAAAGCAAGTTAAAAATGGATACTCTATATTTGAAAAAAATGGAGTGTTTATGGGCCAATTAGTAACTCCACTACAAAGAGTTGGAGTTTATGTGCCAGGGGGAACAGCCTCTTATCCTTCATCTGTAGTTATGAATGTTATACCAGCTAAAATAGCAGGAGTATCTGAAATAGTTATGGTTACACCACCTAAAAATGATGGAAGTATAAATTCATATATATTAGTAGCAGCATCTTTAGCAGGGGTAAGCGAGATATACAAGGTAGGTGGAGCTCAGTCAATAGGAGCTTTAGCTTATGGAACTGAAACTATAAAAAATGTTGATAAAATAGTTGGACCAGGAAATATATATGTTGCTATGGCAAAAAAATTAGTGTTTGGAACTGTTGATATAGATATGGTTGCAGGACCAAGTGAAATATTAGTTATTGCAGATGAAAACTCAAATAGTAAATATATTGCTGCAGATTTAATGTCTCAAGCGGAACACGATAAAAGAGCAGCATCTATATTATTAACTACTTCAGAAAAACTTTATAATGAAGTTTTAGAAGAAATAAATATTCAAATAAAGGATTTAGAAAGAAAAGATATTATAGAAGAATCATTAAAAAATTATGGAATGGCAGTAATTTGTGAAGATATAAATAAATGCATAGAACTTTCAAATAAAATAGCACCAGAGCATTTAGAATTAATGATAGAAAATCCATTAGAGTATCTTGGTAGTGTAAAAAATGCAGGCTCTATATTTTTAGGTTATTATTCTCCAGAGCCACTTGGAGATTATTATGCAGGGCCAAACCATGTATTACCTACTAATGGAACAGCAAGATTTTCGTCACCTCTTTCAGTTGATAGCTTTATAAAGAAAAGTTCATATCTTTATTATTCAAAAGAAGAATTACAAAAGGTATCAAAAAATATAATGATTTTAGCAGAAAAAGAAGGCTTAACAGCCCATAGAAATTCAGTGAAAGTGAGGGTTAACAATGATTAAAGATATTGGGGTATATTCAGTAAATAATGATGAAAAGATAAGATTAAATGGAAATGAAAATCCAGTTGATTGTAGTGAAGAGGAAATTAGAAATATAATTAGTAAGTTATTAAAAGTAGAGTTAAATAGATATCCAAATACTGATGGAGATAAAGTAAGAGAAGCTTATGCTGACATTTTAGGTTTAACTAAAGAAAACTTAATAATTGGAAATGGATCAGATGAAATGATTAACTTAGTAATAAGTAAAAATATATCAAAGGGAGATAAAGTGCTTACATTAACTCCAGATTTCACAATGTATGATTTTTATACTGATTTAAATGATGGGAAACTAATTAAGTATGATATTGATTTAGAAAATGGTGTTGATATAAATAAGTTTATAAATAAAGGGTTGGAAGAGAATGCTAAGTTAGTTATATTTTCTAACCCAAACAACCCAACAGGATATGGATTTAAAATAGATGAAATAAAAAAGGTATTAAATGCATTTAGAGATAAAGTTGTTTTAGTGGATGAAGCTTACTTTGAATTTTATGGTGAAACTATGGTTCCTTTCATTAATGAATATGACAATTTAATAGTAACAAGAACACTATCAAAGGCTTGGGGACTAGCAGCTATAAGAGTTGGATTTTTAATATCAAAGGTTGGAAATATAAAGAAATTAGAAAAATACAAAACACCTTATAATGTAAATTCCATATCTCAAGAAATTGCGATAGAAGTTCTAAAGAATGAAAAAAGATTTAAAGAAAATTTAGATATGATAATTGAAGAAAGAGAAAACCTATATAACTCTTTATTAGATATACAAGAAAAAGCAAATGAAAAAGATATAGATATAAAATTTTATAAATCTAAAGCAAATTTTATATATGGAAGATCTAAAGAAAAGGAAAAGATTATTAATGCTTTAAATAATAATGATATAATAATTAGAAATTTTAATGATGATGGCTTTAGAATAACAGTTGGATTATCAAGTGAAAATAAAAAAGTTTTAGACTTAATTGATAAAGCTTTATTTGGAGGTGAAATTTGTGAGTAGAATTTCTTCTATAAAGAGAGAAACAAAAGAAACAAAGATATTATTAGCAATAAATATAGATGGCCAGGGAAAAAGTGAAATAAATACTCCAGTAGGCTTTTTTAATCATATGCTAACTTTATTTTCATTTCATAGTGGAATAGATATAAATCTAGAAGCTACAGGTGATATAGATGTATGTGATCATCATCTAGTAGAAGATATAGGTATATGTATAGGACAAGCTTTAGATAAGGCATTAGATAAGAGAGTTGGGATAAAGAGATATGGAATGAGCTATGTACCTATGGATGAAGCTTTAAGTCAAGTGATTTTGGATTTAAGTGGAAGAAGCTTTTTACACTTTGATTGTGAATTTAAAAGAGAACAAATAGGGAGTTTTTCAACAGAAATGGCAAAGGAATTTTTTAGATCTGTAGCAAGCAATTCTAATTCTACTATTCATGTTAGAAACTTATATGGTGAAAATGATCATCATAAAATAGAAGGTATATTTAAGGCTTTTGGAAGAAGCCTTAAAGAAGCAGTAAGTTATGGTGAGGATAAGAATAAGATTTTATCTAGCAAGGGAAATTTATAGTTTATAGTAAGGAAAAGGGTAAATTTATGATTGCTGTTATTGATTATGGAATGGGAAATTTAAAAAGTATAGAAAATGCTTTGAAATTATTAAAAATAGAAGCTGTTATAACAAAGGATAGAGAAATAATAAAAAAAGCCAAGGCTATAATATTACCAGGAGTTGGTGCCTTTAAGCAAGCTATGGATAATTTGAAAATCAATGATTTAGATAAAATATTGCTACAAGAAGCTAAAGATGGTAAATACCTTCTTGGAGTTTGTCTTGGAATGCAAATTTTATTTGAAAAGGGTTTTGAAGGAATGGAATGTGAGGGACTTGGACTATTAAAAGGTGAAATTAAAAAGATAGAGCCAAAGGAAAAGGTTAAAATTCCTCATATGGGATGGAATAAATTAATTATAAATAAAGAAGATGAAGTTATTGACAACTTAGGTGGGGATAAATTTATCTATTATGTTCATAGTTTTATGGCAACAGAATATAAAGATGAGGATTTAGTTGCTTATTCTAATTACGGTGGTGTAAAAATACCAGGAATATTTAGATCAAAGAATATAATAGGTATGCAATTTCATCCAGAAAAGAGTGGAGAAGTTGGGCTAAGTTTATTAGAAAAGTTTGGGGAGATGATATTATGATAATAATTCCAGCAATTGATATTATAGATGGTAAGGCAGTTAGGCTATATCAAGGAAATTATGATAAAAAAGACAGCATAAAAGGAGAAGTTTTAGAAATAGCTAAATCCTTTAAAGATGCAGGGGCTGAGCTTATTCATTTAGTAGATTTAGATGGAGCAAAGGAAGGAAAGCTTGTAAATGAAGATTTAATTTTAAATGTTGTTAAAACCTTAAATATAGATGTAGAAGTTGGAGGCGGAATTAGAACCTTTGAAGACATTAAAGCTTTAATAGATGGTGGAGTAAGAAGAGTTATCTTAGGAACAGTAGCCATTGAAGATAAGGAATTATTAAAAAAAGCTGTAGAAGAATTTAAAGAAAAAATTGCGATAGCTATAGACTTTAAAGATGGATTTATATGCACAAAGGGCTGGATAAATAAAAGTAAAACTCACTATATAGATTTAATAAAGGAAATTAAAGAGTTAGAAGTTACAAATATAATTGTAACTGATATAAGTAAAGATGGAACACTAGAGGGACCAAATGTAGATATAATAAAGGAAATAAGTGAAATTACTAATATAGATATAACTTCATCTGGAGGAATAAAAAATATAGATAATATAATTACTTTAAATAAGCTAAATATTTATGGATGTATAGTAGGAAAAGCTATATATTCAAAAGATGTAAATCTAAAAGAAGCTATAGATTCTGTAAAGTAGGTGAAGTTATGCATACTAAGAGAATAATACCATGTTTAGATGTTAAAGACGGAAAAGTAGTTAAAGGAATTAACTTTGAAGGACTTAAAGAAGTTGGAGATCCAGTAACACTGGCAGAAGAATATTATATTCAAGGTGCTGATGAGATAGTATTTTTAGATATTACTGCTACACATGAAAAAAGAAAAACAATTGTTGAATTAGTAGAAAAGGTATCTGAAAAAGTTTTTATTCCCTTTACTGTAGGTGGAGGAATAGGCAATATAGATGAAATAAGAAATATTTTAAGAGCTGGTGCAGATAAAATAAGCTTAAATTCGGCTGCTATAAGAAATAAAAACTTAATTAAAGAAGGAGCTTATTACTTTGGAAATCAATGTATAGTACTAGCTGTTGATGCAAAAAGAGTAGAAAAAAATAAATGGAATGTATTTATAAATGGTGGAAGAATTGATACAGGAATAGAGTTATTTAGCTGGATAGAAGAAGGGTACAAACTAGGAGCTGGAGAAATACTATTGACTTCAATGGATGCAGATGGAACTAAAAATGGGTTTGACTTAGAACTAACAAGAAAAGTTAGTGAACTTGTGGACATTCCAGTTATAGCATCAGGTGGGTGTGGAAAAATAGAAGATTTTAAAGATGTATTTATAGAAGGAAAAGCAGATGCAGCTTTAGCAGCTTCCTTATTTCACTATGGAAATTTAAAAGTTAAAGATGTTAAAGAATATTTAATAAAAAATGATATTGGGGTTAGGTATTAATATGGAGTTTGATATAAATTTAATAGATTTTAATAAAGGAAATGGTTTAGTTCCAGCAATTATTCAAGATTTTAATACTAAAGAAGTATTAATGCTTGCCTATATGTCAAAAGAAAGCTTATTAAAAACCTTAGAAACAAAAATGACTTGGTTTTACAGCAGAAGCAGAAATGAGCTTTGGAATAAAGGAGCTACTTCAGGACATATTCAAACAGTTAAAGAGTTAAAAGTAGATTGTGATTTAGATACAGTACTAGTTTTAGTAGAACAAAAGGGAGTAGCTTGCCACACTGGAGAAAGAAGCTGTTTTTATAATAAGGTTCTATAAAAGGGGGATTATTCATGGACAACATTATACTTGAATTATATGAAGTAATAAAAGATAGAAAAGAAAATAGAGACGAAAGTTCTTATACAAGCTATTTATTTAATAAAGGAATAGATAAAATACTAAAAAAACTTGGAGAAGAATGTACAGAAACTATAATAAGCGCAAAAAATGATAATAAAGAAGAACAAATACTAGAAATAGGAGATTTAATTTATCATTTACTTGTGACTATGGCAGAGCTTAATATTTCAGTTGAAGAAGTTGAGGAAGAGTTAAAAAAGAGAAGAAAGAAGATAAACAATTTAAAAGGTGAAAGAAGAGAAATAGAAGAAATATAATTTTGTAAAAACTACTATGATAAGAGTTTTTGGTTAAGTTTTACTAATTTCAAACAAACCAATAACCCTAAAGATTAGTAGTTTTTAATTTGCAACAATATTTTAAAAAAGCTCAAGTTTTCTTTTATTAAAATAAACACCTTGTAAATTTAATGTGTCCAGAAAGCTTAAGGCAATATCAAAATTTCTAGAAATATTATTTTGTATATGTGAATCAGATCCTAAAGTAACATATTTTCCTCCTAAATCGCTATAAAGGTTATAAATGTCTAGTAAGGCATCATGAGATTCTTTAATATGAAGTCTTGAAGTATTAAGTTCCAAGACCTTCCCCTTATTAATAAGAGTTTTGAAAATCACAGCTAAAATATCTTTAAAATCAGCTATTAAAATTTCCTTATTATCAAATTTACAGTATCTGCAAGGATAATCTATATGAGATAATGAATCGAAGTTGTTATATAATTGAACACATTTAAGCATGTCCTTAAAATAAAAAGAGAAAAAATCTTGCTTATTATATACTTGGTTAATATAATCACAATAAATATCTAGACCTTTGACTGCATGGATAGAGCCTAAAACAAAATCAAAATTAGGGTTAGCACCTATTTTTTCGTTTTCTATAAGGGTATTTTCAGTTAATCCGATCTCTATTCCTAATTTTACTTTATGTGATCTATAGATTTCATATTCGTTAAAATATTCATTGATATCAAATCTAAACTCATCTTTTACAGGATAGTCTAAATCCATATGATCTGTTATTATAATTCCTATATTTTTTTCTTTTGCTATATTAATTGCATCTGTTATTTTCATAGTACTATCAGTAGAAAAGTTAGAATGCATATGGCTATCAAAGATCATAAAAATCTCTCCTTAAATATAAAATATTACTTTTAAATTATAACATACATTTATTGTTAGTTTACTATTATATAAAATATCTTGATTAATATTATTAATAAATATAAAATTAAATTAAAAATATAAATAAAGGTGTGTTTTTATGGAAAAATTATTCGAAATAAAGGATTTAATATTTTATAAGGAAGATTTTTTAGATAATTTAGATGAATTTGAGGATATAATAGATATTATACAAGAGCTTAGTGCTAATCTTATATATGAAGAAATAGAAGTTGTTGGCCCAAATGAGTGTTGTGAAAAAACAAATAAAAACTACATAATCGAGATACCAGGCTTTTTAGATGAAAATGATGAGTTTCTAACTAAGGAAGAAATAGAATTACAATCAGCATCAGGAGTAGGAAGAGTACTAGATTTATTCGTTATAAGAATATATAAGTGCTTAGAATGTAAAAAGTGGATAATAGATATTTTAGAGTAAAGAGAGTTGATAAATTTGAATAAATTTAACAATCTATTAAATTATTTAAGAGAATATTTATATTATTTGAGAGAAGATATAAAAGAATTAAGATTTAATAATATAAAAGAATTTCTAGTAAAAAGAAAAATAATATTTGTAATTCTTTTAAGTTCTATTTTTATTATTACTTTTAAGATATATAGTTATGAATCATCAAAAGATATTGTGTTGAAAAATTTAGAAATAGCTTTAAAGGAAAATAAACCTGAAAAGATATATAAAAAAGTAAAAGTTAATAATAAAAAAATAAGTAAAAGTGATTTTCAACCATTATCTGATTATTATTTAGATTATCCAGCTAAAATTGACGACTTAATAAATAAGCTAGATATTTATGGAGAAAGTAGTTTTTTTTCTTTAAAAAATGAAAAAAGATTATTCTTTGATAATTACAAAGTAGAAATAAATCCAATTGATATAAAAATAAACACAAATTTTAATGAGGCTGAGATTTATGTAAATAATTCAAAAATAGAATCAACAAAAATAAAAAGAAGTCTAATTCCCGGGAAATACATAATAAAAGCTGAGTTAAATACATCTTATGGACAAGTAGTTGAAGAACAAACAGTATTTGCAATGCAAAATGAGGAGTATAAGTTAAATTTAAATGCTATAAATATAAATTTAACATCGAATTTTAGTGATGCAGATGTATATATAAATGATATTAATACAAATAAAACTGTAAAAGAAATAAAAAATTATGGCCCAATACCAATAGGGAAAAATATTGAAATATACTTAGAAAGAAAATTTCCATGGGGAATAATAAGAAGCGATAAAGTTAAGGTAGATGAATTGCCAAATATCAATATAGATATTAATATGGTCAATGATACACTTACAACTGATATAGCTAAATTTATTAAAAGTTTTTATGATAGTGTTTTTAATGCTTTAAATTCTAATAATTACTCTTTAATAGAGAATTCAAGTGAGGAGACTAAAAACAAGATTTATGATAGCATAAGAAAAGAAAGTTTATTTTTAAAAAATAATTATGATATTACTGAATTAAATACAGAAGTAAAAAGCAGTGAGTATTATTATGAAAATAATACTTATAAAGCTAATATAGTTATTAATTTAAATTATAGTATAAGCAAAAAGCTTATGCCATTTATAAAAAGTAATGTTGATGAAATGTTTTTAACTCAAGTTCAGTATGTTGATGAAAAATGGCAAGTAATTGATGTGCAAAAGTTTAACTTAGAATAAAGGTAGGTGTATTATAGGTGAATAAAAAAATAAAAATACTAACTTTAGCTATTGCAGTAATTTTTTCAAGTAATACCTTAGCATTAGCTGATAGTACAAGCTCTTTACAAGATAAAATAAATCAAAATCAAAATGATATAAATAATCTAGAGAATGAAAAAAATCAGATAAATGGTGAACTAGAAAATCAAGCTAATGATTTACAAGGAATACTAAATCAAATAGATGCAAAAAGTAAAGATTTAGATAGTGCAAAGGCAGAAGTAAATTCTTATCAAATTAAAATAAATGAAGTGCAAGCTGAAATAGATAAGATAAATAATGAAATTTCTACTGCAGAAGAGGAAATAAAAACTAGAGAAAATCTTATAATACAAAAAGAAGAAGAAGGCAAAAAAATAAAAGAAGCTTTAGATCAAAGAGTTAGAAGTTATTATAAAATTGATATAACTTCAAATTACATATATATGGTATTAAAAAGTGAAAATATAATTTCTTTACTTAATAATATAGAGAATGTATATAAAATAATAAGTTTAGATAAAAGCTTAATGGAAGCTGCTAAAATTCTTCAAAAGCAATTGGAAGAAGAAAAATTTGAGATTTCAAAAAATTTAGAAAAAATAGAATTAAGTAAAGAAGAAATAGTTGCAAAGCAAGATGAACTAAAGGAAGCACAAAAAGAGTTTTTAGTAAAGCAAGAGTTTCACCAAAGTAAGATGAATGAACTTTATGGATTAGAATCGCAGAAATCTAATTTAATATCTTCTCTTACAGATAAACAAGAAGAACTAGAAGATAAAATTGGAGATTTAGTTTCATATAATAAACAATTACAACAAGAATTAGATAGTATATTTGATGAAATAAATAATGGGAATAATGGTGGGGGAAATAATTCTGGTGGAGAAAACTCAGGTGGTAATGAAATACCTGGGGATCCAAGCAGTGAAACATTTTTAAGACCAGGATATGGAGTTGTAACAGATCCTTATGGACCAAGAATAAATCCAGTAACAGGAGAATCAGGATTTCATACTGGTGTAGATTTAGGTGATCATTCTGGTGCGCCTGTTGCTGCATCTAAAAGTGGTGTAGTTGCTTATTCAGGATGGATATCTGGATATGGGGAAACTGTAATAATTGACCATGGAAATGGAGTTCAAACTTTATATGGACATAATAGTCAAAGGTTAGTAAGCGTTGGACAAACTGTAGCAAGAGGTGAAACAATTGCATATGTTGGAACAACAGGTATGAGTACAGGTCCCCATATTCATTGGGAAATAAGAATTAATGGACAACATACAAACCCTATGCAATATGTTTAAAAAAGGCCGAAAGGCCTTTTTTTATAGTGAATAATTGATAGTTAGTGATAAAATTCTCCATTATCAATTATAAAAAAACCTGTACAAGAAAATTGCACAGGTTAAAGGGTTTTATGTTCATTTAAGAAAGGGAATAAATGAACATATGTGGGGTTTTATTAAAACTGTTAATAATAAATTATTAACAGTAGTATGGGCATTTTTATAATGAAAATATATGTAATAAATAAAATAATTGTAAAATTTATATATTTATTATATTATATTTTGTCAAAAAATCCAATAGTTTTAAAAAAAAATATCGAAAATAAGATATTTTCGGAATATATTAGAATTTTATAAAATAAAAACATAGAAAAATAAATAAAATCTACCTTATATCAATTAAAGTCTAAGTTTCAAATAGTAAGTACTGAATACTTTGGGGATTAAACACATTTACAATTCAACTAGTATGAAATCCTATCTATGGAAGCTCATCTGAAGTAGATATAATCATATATTTTATACTTGGTACCTAATCGTATACCTGTTCAATGTTACATCAAATATAAAAACAACTGTGAACTGTGCCTTGTGAACTGTGAACTAATAAATTGTTCAGAAATTTATAGTTATTTAACATTGTATTATTTTAATTGGGTAGATAATTAATAAAAACATATATATAATAGAAGTTGAGGTGATATATATTGATAGATTTAAAAAAGGAAGAAATACTAAAATCTACGCCAGATTATGAAGACTATACTGAAAATGAAGCAAAATTATCAGTAGAAGAAATGCGAGAACTTGGACTTTTAAAATGTGGTGGCTGTTGTAGTAGTAAGAATGGTAAATCATCCTGTGGTTGTAAAAGTAAAAGAAAATAACATATAAATGTATTTTATTATAAATAAATGTAAATGCTTTTAATATAAATTATAAATTAAGGGGAGGTATTAGGTGTGAGAAAACCTAGCATATTCAGCAGAGATTATGAGAGAAGAATGAGAAAACGAAGAAGAAGAATAGCTCTTATCTCAATATTAGGACTTATTATTATTGGAATTGTATTTATGAAAATTGCTATGAGTAGCATAAATATGGATACCTTAAGAAATAAAGTTCAGATGTGGATTGATGAAGATGATGCTACTAAAGAAGAAGATAAAAATATTAGCGATTTAGAACATAATGAAGATAATCAAGTGGTTGAAGAAGCACCTAAAGAACCTGAGATAAAGCTTATAGAATTTAAAGTTAATGATAATATTATAGTAAAAGCAGAATATGAAGATATAAATGGAGCAATTAAGCTTAAAGGAGTAAAGGAAGCACCAAGTAATATTTATTATTCTATAAATGCAGGGAAAAATTTAATTTTGACCATAGATGAAAAGCAAAATATGAAATTTTTTAATATGGATAAAAAAGAAGTTAATATAACAAAGGATAAATATACAGCACCAAATGGTGAAGTATTTAATAAAGATTCAGTTATACAAACATATAATGGATACTTATGGAATGTAGAGGCAAAGTTTATAAGTGATACAAGTGTTGCATATATAAGCAATGTGCCTTACTTTGGATATGATTTAAATAAATATGTATGGGTTGTAGATTTAAGTAATAATAATCATAAGACATTATGGAACTCCAAAGGAAAAGAAATAAAATTTGGAGAATTAAAAGAAAAAGGATTAGAAGTTGTAATTGATGGCAATGTTAAATATGTAAATGTTAATGGCGAATTAACAAATTAGCTAAAAGTTTAAATGTTATCAATACAAGAATAATTCAGTTAAGAGTTGAATATTTATTACAACTTATATAAACAAATGTTTGAAAGTATTTGATATTATATGGTATAATAACCTAGTTATATCAATTATGATAGAATCGTACTATTTTAGGAGGAAGAGTATACAATGGAAGCTAAAATGGAAAAAATAGAGAAAAACGTTATTAAGTTTGAAGTAAAGGTTGAAGCTGGAGAATTTCAAGAGGCTATAAAGAGAGCTTACAATAAAAATGTTAAGAATTTCAATGTGCCAGGATTCAGAAAAGGAAAAGTTCCTATGGCTATAGTAAAAAAATATTATGGAATAGGAGTTCTAATTGAGGATGCAGTTAATTTTGCAATAGACTCATCATATTCAAAGGCATTAGAAGAAAATAATATAGTTCCTGTTGATTATCCAAAGGTAGATGTAATAACAGCAGAAGAAGGAAAAGATTTTATATATACTGCAGAAGTTACAGTTTATCCAGAGGTAGAATTAGGAGAATATAAAGGTTTAAAAGTAGAGAAGCCATCTTATGAAGTTACAGAAGATGCAATAAATGAAAAATTAAAAGAAATGCAACAAAAAAATGCTAGAATTGAAACTAAAGAAGCTGGAGAAGTAGCTACAGGAGATACAGTAGTTATAGATTTTAAAGGATTTATTGACGATGTAGCATTTGAAGGTGGAGAAGGAAAAGATTATTCACTTGAAATAGGATCAGGTTCATTTATAGATACTTTTGAAGACCAATTAGTTGGATCTAAGGTTGGAGACGAAGTAGAAGTTAATGTTACTTTCCCTGAAAACTATGGTAGAGAAGAATTAAATAATAAAAAAGCAAGATTTGAAGTTTTAGTAAAAGAAATAAAAATAAAAGAATTACCAGAAATAGATGATGAATTTGCAAATGAAGTATCAGAATTTGATACATTAGCAGAATTAAAAGAAGACATAACAAAGAAATTAGAAGAAACTAACAAGAACAGAGAAGAAAGAGAACATGAAGATGCAATAATAAAAGCTGTTGTTGAAAATGCAAAAGTTGAAATTCCTGCTGTTATGGTAGAAAAAGAAATAGATACAATGGTAAAGAATTTAGAACAAAGACTTCAATATCAAGGATTAAACCTAGAACAATATTTCCAATTTACTGGAACTGATGAAGCGAAAATGAGAGAATATATGAAAGAGAATGCTGAAGTTAAGGTAAAGACAGATTTAGTTTTAGAAGCTATAGAAAAAGCTGAAAATATAGATGTAACAGAAGAAGAATTAAAGGAAAAAGCTAAAGAAGTTGCAAAAATGTATTCAGCAGAAGAAGATGAAAAGCTAGTTGATTTATTATTAAATGGTCAAAGAGCAGCGCTTGTATCTGATGTTAAAGTAGCAAAAACTATAACATTCTTAGTTGAAAATAATAAATAATATATAAAAAATAATTGCCAGAATAAAATTCTGGCAATTATTTCAAATATTCATTAACAAAATAAATAAAATCTTATATAATTTAATATATATATATTTCAATTAATAATATAAATCATTACAGTTTTATAAAATTAATAAACCTATTGAATGAAATAGTAAAATTGAAAGCATATATTTTTAATTTTTTATATAATTAGTTTTTACTAATATGGATATATTATAAAAGAAGGTAGAAAATAGAGAAGGAGGGAATAAGAAATGAGTTTAGTTCCTATGGTTGTAGAGCAAACTAGCAGAGGAGAAAGATCTTACGATATTTTTTCAAGATTATTAAAAGATAGAATAATTATGTTAAGTGGAGAAATTGATGATAATACTTCAAATTTAGTAGTATCTCAACTACTATTTTTAGAAAGTGAAGATCCTGATAAGGATATTTATATTTACATAAATAGTCCAGGAGGGTCAATAACAGCAGGAATGGCTATTTATGATACAATGCAATATATTAAACCAGATGTATCTACTATATGCATAGGCATGGCAGCATCAATGGGATCATTTTTACTTTCATCTGGAGCAAAAGGAAAAAGATTTGCGTTACCAAATAGTGAAATTATGATTCATCAACCTCTAGGTGGTTTCAAAGGTCAAGCAACAGACTTTGATATACACGCAAAGAGAATATTAAAAATAAAAGAATCTTTAAATAAAATATTAAGTGAAAATACTAATCAGCCTCTTGATAAAATCAAAGCAGATGTTGAAAGAGATTATTTTATGTCAGCAGAAGAAGCTATGAATTATGGGTTAGTGGATAAGGTGATTACTAAAAATGATAAAGGTAGCAACGAAATATAGTTCTATCTTAACCTAAGCGAGGTGAATTTATGGCTAAATACGATGATAAGAAACAATTGAAATGTTCTTTCTGTGGAAAGAATCAAGAACAAGTAAAAAGATTAATAGCTGGACCAGGCGTATATATATGTGATGAGTGTATAGACTTATGTTCTGAAATAATAGCAGATGAGTTTGAAGAAGGCATAGAATTAGATACAACAAGTGTACCTAAACCAAATGAAATTAAAAATTATTTAGATCAATACGTAATTGGTCAGGAGAAAGCTAAAAAATCATTATCTGTTGCGGTTTATAATCATTATAAGAGAATAAACTCTAATTTAATGGATGATGATATAGAACTACAAAAGAGTAATATTCTTTTATTAGGTCCTACAGGTTCTGGTAAAACACTTTTAGCACAAACATTAGCTAAGTTTTTAAATGTTCCATTTGCTATTGCAGATGCAACTACACTAACGGAAGCTGGATATGTAGGGGAAGACGTAGAAAATATCCTATTAAAATTAATCCAAAACGCTGACTATGACATAGAAAGAGCAGAAAAAGGAATAATATATATAGATGAAATAGATAAAATTGCTAGAAAATCTGAAAATCCATCTATTACTAGGGATGTTTCTGGAGAAGGAGTTCAACAAGCATTATTAAAGATACTTGAAGGAACTACTGCCTCAGTACCGCCACAAGGAGGTAGAAAACATCCTCATCAAGAATTCTTACAAATAGATACATCTAATATCTTATTTATTTGTGGTGGAGCATTTGATGGAGTAGATAAAATAATAGAAAAGAGAACAGAAAAAAGTTCTATAGGATTTGGAGCAAATATAACATCTAAGCATACTAAAGATATTGGTAAATTACTTAAGGATATAATGCCAGGGGATTTATTAAAATTTGGACTTATACCAGAGTTTGTTGGTAGATTGCCAGTTGTAGTAACTTTAGAATCATTAGATAATGATGCTTTAGTTAATATATTAACTGAGCCAAAGAATGCTTTAGTTAAACAATATAGAAAGCTTTTTGAAATAGATAATGTAGAGCTAGAATTTACTGGTGAAGCATTAAAAGCAATTGCTGATGAAGCTATAGAAAGAAAAACTGGAGCTAGAGGATTAAGGTCTATAGTAGAAGAAATGATGACTGATGTTATGTTTGAAATTCCTTCTGATGAAACAATTTCAAAAATTGTTATAAATGAAGACTGCATAAAATCTAAAAAAAGCCCAGAAATTATAAGGTTATCTGAAGGTGAGGTAAGACCTCAATTAAAGGCTAAGAAAACCAAAAAAAGAAAAGGTATAGAAACAGCTTAATATAAGAACATCTTATTGTTATATTTAACAGTGAGATGTTCTTTTTATTCTTTAGGAAATTATAAAAAGTTTATGATGTGTATAACTATTTATGATTTCTTCCTTCAGCTGGCAAAAGGTCATATATAAGTTTACGTTGACTTGGAGTGAACCGACGGAATAAGAAAATTTACATATGACCTTTTTTATATTAAATTGGAAAAACAATATGTATAAGAAAAATCATGGTAATTATCCCTTTTTTTATAGAATATTAACTTATGATTAAGTTAATAATATGTATATAACTAAAAGAAGGGAGGGTGCATTACTTTTAAAAAGTTAATGCAAATTTTATGACTGAAATCTTAGTAATATTGCAAATAACAACTATGTTACTGTTTATATATTATATGGTCAATAATAATAAAGGTCATAGTAGCAATAAGGTTGTTATAGAAAAAGAAAATATAAAAGAAATGGATAAATTAAATAGGATGCGAAGCATTCAATTAACACAACCATTAACAGAAAAGAGTAGACCTACTAAATTTCAAGAAATAATTGGTCAAGAAGATGGGATAAAGGCATTAAAAGCAGCACTGTGCGGCCCAAATCCTCAACATGTTATAATATATGGTCCACCAGGTATTGGAAAAACAGCAGCGGCTAGATTAGTTTTGGAAGAAGCTAAAAAAATGGAAAAGTCTCCATTTAAAAAGGATGCAAAGTTTATAGAAATAGATGCAACAACAATAAGATTTGATGAAAGAGGTATAGCTGATCCATTAATAGGATCAGTACATGACCCTATTTATCAAGGAGCAGGATCTCTAGGAGTAGCAGGAATACCACAACCGAAACCAGGAGCTGTAACAAAAGCCCATGGAGGAATTTTATTTATGGATGAAATAGGAGAACTTCATCCAATAGAATTAAATAAACTTCTTAAGGTATTAGAAGATAGAAAAGTATTTTTAGACAGTTCTTATTACAGCAGTGAGAATCCAAATATGCCAGATTATATTAAAGAAATATTTGATAATGGCCTTCCAGCAGATTTTAGACTAATAGGAGCAACAACAAGAAGTCCAGAAGAGATAGTTCCAGCTATACGATCAAGATGTGTAGAAATTTTCTTTAGATCTCTTGAACAGGAAGAAATAAGAGTTATAGCAAAAAATGCAGCAAATAAAATAGGATTGGAAATTGATGAAGAATGCTTAAATTTGATTTCTAAATATTGTACAAATGGTAGAGATGTTGTAAATTTAATACAACTTTCATCAGGAGTAGCAATAAATGAAGATAGAAATGATATAAATATAGACGATATACAATGGGTTATAGAAAATGGTAACTATACACAAATTCCAGATAAAAAAATTAGAAATAAATCTCAAGTTGGAGTAGTTAATGGATTGGCAGTACATGGAGCCAATATAGGTATATTAATGGAAATAGAGGTAACTGCAAAAAAAGTAACCCATAGAATAGGCAATTTAAAAGTTACAGGGATAGTTGAGGAAGAAGAAATAAGTAGTAATAATAGGAAAGTAAAAAGGAAAAGTACTGCATACTCATCAATACAAAATGTATTTACAGTGTTAAATAATATTTTTAACTTAGAATGTGAAAATTATGATATACATATAAATATTCCAGGAGGAATGCCGGTTGATGGCCCATCAGCAGGAGTAACAATAGCGACAGCTATATATAGCGCTATAAATAAAGTTAAGGTAAATAGTAAAGTTGCGATGACAGGAGAAATAAGTCTGTTAGGGGAAGTAAATCCGATTGGAGGAGTTAGTGCCAAAATAAATGCAGCTCAAAAAGCAGGAGCGACAAAGGTTATTATACCTACAGATAACTGGAAAGAGAGCTTTAAAAATATAGAAGGAATAAAAGTTATTCCTGTTAAAACTTTAAATGAAGTAATAGAAAATGCTATATTAGAAGATGTAGTTGTAGATGATATAGTAGTTAGTAATAATATGGATGTATTATCAGCAAAAGGAGAAGAATAAAAAGGAATCTGCTATAAAAGGCAGATTCTTTTTCACTTACTATTTGAAGTAGCAATAAAATGTAATTTTTTATATAACTTATTATGTTTTTTAGGTAAGCTTATTGTTAAAAATCTATTAACAGTATTGTCCATTGATAAATTTAAATTATGTATTATAATAATATATACATGATAATAATGAGCATATGATAATAAATATTAGCTATTTGTTATAAAGTTATGATATAATGATTGATAAATTAAAATAGATTGAAAAATTATAATTTTATGTGTATACTATAAAAGTTACATAATGATATAAGGAGGATGGGAATAATGAGTGATATATTAATGACTCTACCTTTGATTCCTCTAAGGGGAATTAGCATTTTCCCTAATATGATAATACATTTTGATGTAGGAAGAGAAAAGTCTAAAGCAGCTATTGAAGCGGCAATGGAAAATCAAACAAATATATTCCTAGCAACTCAAAAGGATTATGAAATAGAGGAACCAGAAATTAATGATATTTACGATATAGGAACTATATGTAAAGTTAAACAAATAATAAAATTACCAAATAATATAATTAGAGTATTAGTCGAAGGATTAGACAGAGGAAGAATAACTAGCTTAGATAATAGTGAAGATTATTTCAAAGTTTCTGTAGAAAAAATAGAAGAACCTTCAAATGAAGAATATGAAGATATTGAAGCTTATATTAATTCATTAAGAAAAAGTTTTAGTAGATATATTAAGGCTTCAGGAAATATGAAAAGCAACATCATGTCTATATTCGATACTATAGTAAACTACAGTGAATTAATAGATGTAGTTGCATCTTATGTAATTGTAGATGAGGATAAGAAACAAGAAATATTACAAGAAGTAGACTGTATAAAAAGAATAGAAAAACTACTTATTATAATAGAAAATGAAATAGATATAATAAATGTAGAAAAGAAAATAGGCAAAAAGCTTAGAGAAAGTGTTGATAAATCTCAAAGAGAATACTATATAAGAGAACAAATAAAGGTTCTTCAAGAGGAAATTGGAGAATATGATGAAGATAAAAAAGAAATTTCTAAGTATGAAGAAAGAATAAAAAAATCTAAATTACCAAAGCATGTTAAGGAAAAAGCAGAAAGTGAATTATCTAGATTAAAATCTGTATCAGGGCAAGGTTCTGAAAGTAATGTGATAAGAAATTATTTAGACTGGATACTTGATATACCTTGGAGTAAATCAACAAAGGATAATTTTGATATCAAAAATGCAGAGAAAATACTTAATGATGAGCATTATGGCTTAGAAGAAGTAAAGGAAAGAATAATAGAATATTTAGCTGTTAAACAATATACTAATACTTTAAAGGGACCTATATTATGTTTAGTTGGTCCACCAGGGGTTGGTAAAACTTCAATAGCTAAATCAATAGCTAATGCAACAAATAGAAAATATGCAAGAATGTCCTTAGGTGGAGTAAGAGATGAGGCAGAAATAAGAGGTCATAGGAAAACCTATGTTGGAGCTATACCTGGAAGATTAGCATATGTTTTAAAGGAAGCTAAAGTAAACAATCCTCTTGTTTTATTAGATGAAATAGATAAATTAGGATCAGATCATAGAGGTAATGTTTCTGATGCACTTCTAGAAGTTTTAGATAGTGAACAAAACAATACATTTAGAGATCATTATTTAGAATTAGATATGGATTTATCTAAAATATTATTTATAACAACTGCTAATTCACTAGATACAATACCAACACCACTTTTAGATAGGATGGAAATCATAGAAGTATCTGGATATACTTATGAAGAAAAATATAATATAGCAAAAGATCATCTTATACCTAAATTATTAAAGGAACATAAGTTAACCAATGAACAATTCAAAATATCAGAAAGTGCTATAAAAGAAATTATTAACTCTTATACTAGAGAAGCTGGAGTAAGAAGCTTAGAGAGAGTCTTAGGAAAGTTAATAAGAAAAGTACTTACAGAAATGATGAGAGATAATAAAAAATCTATATCAATATCTGCTAATAGAATAGAAAAGTATTTAGGAAATAAAATTTATACTTTTGATGTAAAAGAAAAAGAAGATAGAATAGGTGTAGTAAAAGGAATGGCATGGACAGCTGCTGGCGGAGATACACTGCCGGTTGAATCCGTAATTATGAAGGGAACTGGAAAGCTAATTCTTACAGGTCAATTAGGAGATGTTATGCAAGAATCAGCTAAGATTGCCTTTGGATTTGTAAGAGCTAATGCAAGTAAATATGGAATTGAAGAAGAATTCTATAAAAATACAGATATTCATATACATTTTCCAGAAGGAGCTATAAAGAAAGATGGACCTTCAGCTGGTGTAACTATAATTACATCTATTATATCAGCATTAACAAAGAAAAAAGTAAGAAGTAATGTTGCTATGACTGGAGAGGTAACATTAACAGGTACAGTTCTTGCAATAGGTGGATTAAAGGAAAAGTCAATAGCAGCATTTAGAGCTGGTATTGATACTATAATAATTCCAAAGGAAAATGAGAAGGATATTATTAAGATTCCATCTACAGTGAAGAGTAAGCTTAATATCATTGCAGTTAATCATGTCAATGAAGTATTAAATAAAGCTATAATTGGAGTTGAAAATATTGATTAAAATTATAAATTCAGATTTTGTTATATCTGCAGTTAAAAGAGAACAATATCCGATAACTGGATTGCCAGAGGTTGCGTTTGTAGGACGCTCTAATGTTGGTAAAAGCTCTATAATTAATGCTATAACTAATAGAAAAAAACTTGCTAAAGTTAGTCAGACACCTGGAAAAACAAGGTTAATTAATTTTTTTATCATAAATGGAGATAAATTTTATTTAGTTGATTTGCCTGGATATGGATATGCCAAAGTCTCAAAGACTGAAAAAGCAAGTTGGGGTAATACTATAGAAACTTACTTAAATAATAGAGAACAGTTAAAGAGAGTAGTACTTTTAGTTGACTCTAGACATAAACCAACAGCAGATGATATACAAATGCATGAATGGATTAAATTTTATGGGTATGATGAAGTAGTTATAGCAACTAAAAGTGATAAACTGTCTAATAATGAATTAAGAAAAAGTGAAAAAGTAATAAGAGAAACATTGAATTTATCAAATGAAGATAAATTATATTTCTTCTCATCAGTGAATAAAAAAGGGAAAGATGAGTTAATAGATAATCTTTTTGGCTCTATAATTGAAGAAAAAGAAGAATAATTAAGGAAGAACTTAAAGTATTAAAGCTTTAAGTTCTTTTTTATTTGTTAAAAATTTAAAATATTACAATAAAAAACAGTGGCAATTATTATTCGAGAGAATAGTATATACTATAAAAACAAAAAACTAAAAATCCCAAGGAGGAGTAAGTTATGGAAATGAATGAAATTCTAAATGGTCTAAATTCATACGGTGCTAACGATGGAATTGCACCTCAATGTCCACCACAAGGCATACAAGGTTTCAACAATAACTGTGGAAACAATTGTGGATTTGGAAGCTGGATCTGGATTCTTTTAATACTATTTTATAGTGGAGGATTTGGCGCTAGAAATAATAGATGTTGCTGTAGAAAAGAAAGAAAACATGATTGCTGCTGCGACGATTACGGATATGGCGGATATGGAACTGGAAACTGTTCATCTTATCTATTCCTATTAGTAATTCTATTCCTATGCAATGGCTGCTCTGGTTCCGGTAATATCGGAAACGGAAATCTATTTGGCGGATGCTGCTAGTTTAAATTAGAAAGGAGAGATAATCATGTCAAAGAAACATTCTCACAAAAAAGACTACTATGATGATTGCTGTTGCTGTGAACCAGTACCATGCTGTGGAGCTGGAAATGCATTTAATGGAATAAATAGTTGTATTACACCAATAATATTCTTATTAATAGCATGTGGTTCAGGTGTTTTAAATAACAATTGCTCATATCTAATAATTTTATTATTCTTACTATGTGGAGGCTCTTTCGGAAACCTATTTGGTGGAGAAGGCTGTTGTTAGTATAGAGGATGGAGGGCTATGCCCTCCAAAAAAATGTCTTAAATTATAAACACATTAGCTCTTTTTACATATAATAAATCAAAGGAAATATAATAGGAGGAACCTAAATGTCAAGGAAAAAGCGTAGGCATAAAGGAGAGAGAGTAGTCAATGAAAACTCTAACAATAGAACAAATAATGCTCCTTTTGGTATAAATCCAGCTCAACTTATGAGTATGTTAGGTGGTAATATGGATATGAGTCAAATTGGAAGTATGCTTTCATCTATGAAGATGGATGGTTTAGATTTGAATAATTTTAATTTGGGGAATTTTAATAATAATCATCAAGAAAATAATGTAAATCCCGGTAATAGAAATATATTTGATTTAGGAGCTTTGCAGGGAATGATGAATAATTTAGGTTTAGGGAACTTTAACTTTAACAATAACTCTCCTCAGTATTCAAATTTAACTAATGAAAATAATTTAAACATATCTGATGATGATATAGATAGCATAGATAATGAAGTACTATATGATGACGAAAACATACAAATGCTAATCGCTATTAAAAGTATAGTTGACCCGAAGAAGGCTGCGTTTATAGAAAGAATTATAGAAGCATATAATAAGGGTGATTTCAAATAATACTCTTATGTAAAGTTTAATAAATATATTTTTTAATGTATAAAAGAAGAACCATAAGCAAAGAATAATAATGTACCGGAGAAGTATTCTCCTATAGCAAACGTAGAGAAATCTTCGTTTAAGCTAAACCCCCCCATCCCCCTTTTAGGCCGCTATTAGCGGCCTTTTGATTTTAAACTTATATTTTCTTTATCGAAGATATTTTGAGAGAAGTATACCCATCATATTTAACAGTTAAATAAAGTAATAATTCCTTTGATGGAGTAGAATCATGTACACTTTTGGTATTCTCAAAAGATAAAGTCCAATTCATTCCTAAAATATTTCCATCTTTATCCCATTCAAAATCTGTAAAATATCCATTTTGAAATGAATATCTAGTATTATCTTTATCTAGGCCCCATAAAATTGCTAGTTCATTACTATCAATGTCTGAAGTGAAAATATTTGGAGCTTCTGATAATTCATATGGAGCCTCAATAATATCTATAAAGCTTTGAATAACAGAAAGACCTTGAACTTTTGGTTTTGAAAATGTTATATCTTTTATCTTATCTTCAAAAAAAATATATCCTTTAGTAGAACCATCACCTTTACTAGAAGATAAAGATAATAATTTAGGAGTCTTGTTATTATTAGAGTCTAATATTCCAACTATATTATCATTAGATGTGAAGGTATTTATAAACTTATCACCATTCCATGAGAATATATAATTTATAGGAGTTTTATCTTTAGATAATCTAACAATAATTTCAGGAATATTATTTCTTGATATATCCAAAACATCTATTTTTATTGGCCATTTAGTAACTGAATCTCCAAGCAATGCTAAGTTATCTTTACTAGTTAATGAATAAGTTTCATCCTTACTTTTTATATTTATTATGTAGCTATTATTTTCCTTAGATACTTCTATCTCGTCTTTTTCACCATCACCATCAAAATCAAAAGATATATTATTTTTAGAATTTACAGGAGTAAAAGCCTCAATATATTGATCTTTTGTAAAGAAAAAGTAAATTGATGAAATAAATACAAAAAGTATAAGTAATGATACTATATAAGATAATATAGAGTTTTTCTTTATAATAATGAATTTTGACATATAATCACCTCAATTTATTATATGAAATTCATTAGTGATTAATTCAACATAAATAAAAAGCTAGAAATTAAATGAAATTCCTAGCTTTTTGTTTATTGACAATCTTTACATAGTCCATAAAAAAATATTCTATTTGATAGAACCTTATATTCTGAGCACTCCTCAGCAGTACGATTAAGAGTTGTAAATGATATATTTTGTAAATCAGATACCTTACTACAGTTTATACATTGGATATGAGCATGTTCATGTGAATTAGCATCATATCTAAAATTACCTTCTCCAACATTAATTTCTTGAACTAAGCCAACTTCTACTAAAGTCTTTAATGCTTTATAAACTGTAGCTAAACTCATAGTAGGGTATTCAGGTTGAAGTGCTTTATATATAATTTCTGCAGAAGGATGTTCATTTGTACTCATTAAATATTTGTAAACTGCTAATCTTTGAGGAGTAAGTTTTAATTTCTTTTCTCTGAAGATAGAAGTTATATTCTCCATAATACACCATCCTTTTATATTGTTTATATAATTATATAATACTCTATATTATATGTCAATGTATGTTTTTTAGTAATTAATTCTATTGAATAATCAATATTAATTATTAAGGTATTTAGTTGTTTAATTATTTTATAGTATTTACATTTAGTAGTAAAATTTTCTTTTAAGTATTGTAATTATAAATTTAATATGTTAATATAATAATGTGGTTGTTAATTAATTAACAAACTCTAAGATTTAAATTAATACACATAGCATAATAATATCACAAAAATTAGTAATAATATATATATAGTTAAAAATAATAATCTATATAATTACAATAATGTAATTATATATTTATAAGGAGGAAATAAAATGGCAAAATATAAAGTTGGAGATGAATTAATTGTAATAAGCGATCCTTCAGAGGAAAAAGAAAAGTTAAGAGAACTAACATACCTTACAACAGATGGAGATTACGCACAAATATCATGGGGTTTAAAAATTATTAAAGTTGAATATGATAAACCATATGTAACTTTAACATATAGAAATGTTGATGGTGAAATAAATAAGGTATTTGCTGAATGTAGAGATATAGAAAACTTTGATCAGGAAAAGGTACTAGAAAAAGCTCTTTTAAAAGCATTCACAAATGAAATAATAAATATTTCAGTAGTTAAAAATAACACTCATTGTAAATTATAAAGAGGGGTAATTACTTTCTAATGTTCATTAATTATAGCATTAAAAAGTAATTCCTTCTTTTTTTATTGTATAAAGACGTATAAAAATTAAAATTTTATGATTTCCTTTTAAATTATATATAACTATTATATAATGATTATAAATTATGTATTGAGGATGAGAAAATGGATATTTTTATAGCTAGACAAGGAATATATAATAAAGAGGAAAAAGTAGTAGCTTATGAATTATTATATAGAAACTCATTAAATAATATTTTTGATGACTCTATAGAAGAAGAAATAGCCACATATAAAGTTATAGAAAACATATCATCTTTTGGATTAGATATTTTAACTGATAATAGAAAAGCTTTTGTAAATTTTTCAGAAAAATTAATAAAGAAGAATATTGCAACATTATTACCAAAAGATAAGGTAGTAATTGAGGTATTAGAAACTGTAAATCCATCTAAAGAAATAATAGATAGATTAAAGTTTCTAAAGGAAGTTGGATATAATATAGCTTTAGATGATGTAGTGGAAGAAGAACATATTATAAATTTTAAAGATGTTATAGATATAGTAAAGGTTGATTTTTTACTTTCATCTAAAGAATCAAGGAAACAAATAGCTAATATTTGCAAAAACTTTAATATTGAAATGTTAGCAGAGAAAATAGAGACATTAGAAGATTTAAAAGAAGCACAGGATTTAGGTTATGATTATTATCAAGGCTACTATTATAGTAAACCATCTATATTTTTAGGGAAAGATATCTCTATTAAAAATAGTAGTATTTTTTCACTTTTAGTTGAGCTTATAAGAGAAGATTATGATTTAGATAAAGTAGAATATATAATAAAAACAGATATTGCATTAACATATAAATTTTTAAGATTCATAAATTCAGCATACTTTAATTTTTTATATGAGATAAAATCTATAAAGCAAGCTATTATATTGATAGGTCGAGAAGAACTTAGAAAATGGCTATCAATATTATCTGTTGTTGAAATATCATCAGGTAAAAGTGAAGAGTATGCTAAAAACATAATTATAAGAGCTAAATTTTGTGAAGAAATAGCATCCATATGTAATGAAGATGCATCATCAGCTTTTATGGTAGGTTTATTTTCTAATTTACACCTTATGATAGAAAAAGATGTAGAATATTTAGTAGAAAATTTACCTGTTAATATGAAAATAAAAAAAGCACTACTTGGAGAAGATAATATTTTTAGAAATATATTAGAATTATCTTTAGCTTATGAAATGGTTGATAATGAAAATATAACAAGAAAATGTAATAAATTAAAAGTTGATAAAGGGTCATTATGGAATTCATATTGTAAAGCTATTGAATGGAGTAAAAATATAGGGAATTAAGTCGATATTTATTTTACAGAAATAGGCATGAAATGCTTTATTTTAACAAAAATATATAATATAATATAAGAAAATTGTGATTTCGTTTTCACATATGGGTATTGGGGGGAGAATCATGAGCAAATGTCCATTTTGGTCAACTAATAATGAAAAGATAAGTTGTTATAATGCATGTCCTATGCATTCAGAAGATAGTACATGTCCGTTTAAGGAATTTTTATCTTCAAGTAATAAAGTAGCATTTGTTGATAATGTGGATGAAGACTTATTTTATTCACAAGATAGGTATATAAATTATTCAGATGAAAAAGTTATTAATTATTAAATTTTAATAGGAGTTGTCTTATGACAACTCCTATTTTATGCATTTATGCAGTAAGTCTTGCTTTAATGTCCATAATTCTTGAGATAAATCAACATAATAAGTATGTGGATTTTCAAATCTCAATATTTCAGGCCACATTTTAGTACTTTGATTTTTAGAAAATTCTTTTATTTCTAAAACAGAAGGACTGTCATAAACTTGCTGACCTTTATCAAAAATTTTAACCATCAGATCTTTAACATAAAAATTAGTTACTAATTTTCTTTTCCAAGTTTCTATAGGATGGAAAATCTCAAGAGGCATTGATTCATCAATTATTTCATGATTTAAAGCGATAATATCGGCTATTGCATTGTGAGTTTCCTTATCATAAATTCTATATATCTTTTTAAAGCCTGGATTAGTAATTTTTTCTGTATTTTCACTTATTTTTATCTTAGGAACTATTTTATCATTATTTTCAACAGCTACTAATTTATAAACTCCTCCAAAAACTGGTTCAGATTTTGCAGTTATTAATCTTTCACCAACACCAAAGGAATCTATACAAGCACCTTGATTTAAGACATCTCTAATAATATGCTCATCTAATGAGTTAGACACAATTATTTTACAATCAGAATAACCAGCAGCATCTAAAAGCTTTCTGCATTTTTTAGTTAAATATGCTATATCACCTGAATCAATTCTAATTCCTTTAGGTCTCTTACCCATAGGCTTTAATACATCATTAAATACTTTGATAGCATTAGGAATTCCTGATTTTAAAACATTATATGTATCAACAAGAAGTGAACAATTATCAGGATAAACCTCTGCCCAAGCTTTAAAGGCTTCATATTCTGTATCAAATAATTGAACCCAACTATGAGCCATTGTACCAACAGCTGGAACATCAAAGTATTTGTCCGCAATAGTACAAGCTGTTGAATCACATCCACCGATTATTGAAGCTCTAGCTCCATAAATAGCCCCATCGTACCCTTGAGCTCTACGAGAGCCAAATTCCATGACTGTTCTACCAGCTGCGGCTCTACAAATTCTATTAGCTTTAGTTGCAATAAGAGTTTGATGATTTATTGTAAGTAAAATCATTGTCTCTATAAATTGAGCTTGAACAACTGGCCCTCTAACCATAACTAATGGTTGATTTGGAAAAACAAAATTTCCCTCTGGAATAGCCCATACGTCACATTTAAATTCGAAGTTTTCTAAGTAATTTAGAAATTCTTCTGAAAATAAATTTTTGTTTCTTAAGTAATCTATATCAGATTCTGTGAATTTCAAATTGTTTAAATATTGAATTAGTTGATCAACTCCAGCCATTATACAATAGCCTCCGCCATCTGGAACTCTTCTAAAATACATATCAAAATATGCTATTTTATTTTGAATTTCTTTATTAAAGTATCCATTTGCCATTGTTAGTTCATAAAAATCAACTAACATAGTAAGATTACGTTCATTAGTAACATCAAATCTAATTAAGTTTTCCATGTTTTTCTCCCTTATTTGTTCAATTAAAAATCTTGAGATTTTTCTCCTTTAATTATTAATAATTAATTATGAATTATTTTGTTTCACAAAATTAAATATATTAAATATATTGTACATCTAGAGATAAATTATTACAATATAGATATTTATAGCATAAAAAAGACAATAATACATAAAAAAGGAGCAATTATGAAAATTTATTTAGATAACTATCAAAAGGAAGCTGTATATATAAAAGAAAATAATGTGTTAGTGGTTGCAGCACCAGGTTCAGGAAAAACAACAGTTATAATTAATAGAGTAAATCATTTGGTAACCAATTTAAAAGTAAAATTAGGCAACATAGTGGTAATAACATTTACAAGAGCTGCTGCGGACAATATGAGAAATAGATATAAAAATATTTTTAATAGAGAAATTGCACCTTTTTTTGGAACATTCCATGGTTTGTTTTATAAGATTCTTTTAAGGGAAGGATTTAATATTTCTATAATTGAAGGTGGTATAGCTCATAGAATAATTAAATCTACTTTAAATAAATATTCTGATGAAGTAAGTGAAGATAAAATAAAGGAAGCTTTGAATAATATATCTTTCTTCAAAACTTCTCTTAAGAATATAGAAGAATTTAAAGCAACAATGGCAAAAGATATTTTTATTGAGTGTTTAGAAAAATATGAAGATTATAAATCAAAAAATGGGCTTTGGGATTTTGATGATTTATCAATCAAAGTTGTAAATTTATTAAATGATAATACAGAAATTTTAAGTAAGTATCAAACAATGTTTAAATATATATTAGTAGATGAATTTCAAGATTGTGATGAATTACAAATTAAGTTTTTAAAAATGTTAAATAAAAATAACTCTTTGTTTGCAGTTGGAGATGAGGATCAATGTATATATAGTTTTAGAGGGTCAAGACCAGAATATATGGTTAGCTTTAGTGAAATTTTTGAACATGCTAAAAAAATATATTTATCTACTAATTATAGAAGCAATAATAATATAGTAGAAGTATCAAAGGAAATAATCAAGAATAATAAAAGTAGAAACAATAAATTAATAAAAGCAAATAAGGATTCAGTGGGGGTAATAAATTTTAGAACACCTTATGATGAAAGAAATCAAGGTGAAGACATAGCAAATATAATAGAAAAATCAATAGAAAATCTAAGTGATAATGCTATATTATATAGAACTAATATGGAAGCTAGAAGTATAATTGATACTTTCACCAGAAGAAGAATTCCATTTATCCTTTTAGATAAGGGATATAACTTCTTTGAGCATTTTATATGTAAGGATATTTTGTCTTACCTAAGACTTTCAATAGATATAAACAGTAAAGAAAATTTTTTATCAATAATAAATAAGCCTTTCAGATATGTAAGCAAAGCCAATTTAGAATATATAAAAAGTTCTATTGAATACAAATCACCTTTTGATATTTTAATAGAAAAAAGGGATACACCACCATATCAAGCAAAAAAATTAGATGAATTAAAAAGAGACATACTTTATCTTAATAAAATTTCACTTTCTGGTGCAATACAGTATATAATTTCAGAATTAAATTATATAGATTATCTAAAAGATTATGGTGAACGATATAATCAAAGTATAGAAGAATTAGAAGACATAGTAGAAGAATTCAAAGTGGCAGCAGATGGGTTAAAAACAATAGTAGAATTATTATCTCATGTAGAAAGAGTAAAAGAAAAGATAGAGGAAAGTAAAGAGGTGCAAGATGGAGTAATTTTGAGCACAATACATGGGGTTAAGGGAATGGAATTTAAAAATGTTTTTATAATTAATTCAACAGAAGAAATAATTCCACATAAATCATCAATGGAAGAAAATATAGAGGAAGAAAGAAGATTATTTTACGTTGCAGTAACTAGGGCCATAGATAACTTATATATATTTTCTCCCAAAACACAAAAGGGGAAATTTAAGGATATTTCTAGGTTCGTTTTAGAAGGTGGATTAAAAAGTATAAATTCAAATAATGATTATGGAATAAAGATGAATGATATTATTCATCATAAAAGTTATGGTAATGGAAAAGTATTGTCAATAGATGACGATGTAATTAAAATAGATTTCGGGGATTGTGTGAGTAAAAGTTTTTCTCTAAGGGTTTTAATAGAGAATAATATTATTATAATGAAGAACTAAGTGTTCACTATTATGCAGGGAAGTTGTATAATTTTATTATGGTAATTAAAGGGGGATTTGTAATTGGTTTATATCTTAATAGGAATAGTAGTAGTTGTTGTACTATATTTTGTTATAACATTTGCTGTAGAAAGTGGAGTTTATTATGCATTAATTAAATTTGAGAGAACTAGAAAAAAAGAGGATAGCATAGTAATTGATAATAAAAAGGATGATGATTTTTAAATATAATGATTATTATATTAAATTATGAGGTGTTAGCAAATGAATAATATAAATTTAAAGAATATTAAATTTGCACTTGATGTAGGAACAAGATCTATTATCGGTAGTGTAGGTTTGATAGAAAATGACAAGTTTAAAGTTATATGTGAGAAGTATTTAGAACATGAAGAAAGAGCAATGGTAGATGGACAGATTCATGATATAAATTTAGTGGCCAAGGGCGTAAAAAAAATAGTAGATGATATAGAAGATGAAATAGATATTAAATTAGAAAATGTATCTATAGCAGCAGCGGGAAGGTTTTTGAAAACTATAAATTCACAAGGTACAATGGAATTAGATTCTGAGGAAGAAATATCTAAAGAAGATGTAAGAAAACTAGAAATGTTAGCTTTAAAAGAAGCTGAGAATGAAATAAATAAGACTACTGATGGAAAGCTATATTGTGTTGGATATTCAGTTAAAAATTATTATTTAAATGGATTTATTATATCTAATTTAATAGGACATAAAGGAGAGAAAGCAGCGGTTGAAGTAATAGCAACATTTTTACCAAGGTCAGTTGTAGATTCTTTATATACAGTTATGAAAAAGGTAGGGCTAAGAGTAAGCAATTTAACATTAGAACCAATTGCTGCTATTGAGGCTGTAGTTCCTAAGAAATTAAGACTTTTAAATATAGCCTTAGTAGATATTGGAGCAGGGACATCAGATATAGCAATAAGTTCTAAAGAGAGCATATCTTCATATGGCATGGTTCCACAAGCTGGTGATGAAGTTACTGAGGCAATAGTGCAAGAATGTTTAGTCGATTTTAATACTGCTGAATACATAAAAAGAAATATTGAGTTGAAAGATGAAATAACATATACAGATATACTTGGGTTAGAGAACACAATTAAATCAGAGAATATAATGAAAAGTATAAGACCTGTAGTTAAAAAAATTGCTGAAGGAATATCAGCAAAAATAATTGAACTTAATGCAAATAAATCTCCAAGTGCATTATTTCTAGTAGGTGGAGGGGCACATACTCCTTGGATAATAGAAGAGCTTAGTGAAAACTTAAATATGCCGATTCAAAGAATTGCTATAAAAGATAGAAGTGCTGTTGTTGAATGTATCAGTAATAATAACCTAGGATCAGAAGGGGTAACAGTTCTTGGAATAGCATTAACTGCATTAAAAAATGGAGGAAATGATTTCATTGATGTAGTTTTAAATGGAGTTCCGATAAGCATGTTCAATTCACATGAGCATACAATTATGGATGTTATAATTCAAGCAGGAATAAATCCAAGTATGCTAATAGGAAAAAATGGTAAGAATTTAAAATATAAGTTAAATGGTATAAAAAGAATAGCATTTGGGGAAAAAGGAAGAAATCCAATAATAAAGCTTAATGGCAAATTAGAAAGTATAGATAAAAAAGTTAAGGCGGGAGATACTATAGAAATAGAATATGCAATTTCAGGTAAAGATGCCAAGGCAAAGATATCAGAACAAATAAAAGAATTCAATAGTATAGGTATATATATAAATAATAAATTAATTAATTTAGAGCCAATTATATTTGCCAATAATACTGTTGTAGATTTTGAATATTATATAAATGAGGACGATGACATAAATATAGTATTCCCAAAATCAATTAAGGATATAAAAGAATATATAATAAAAGAAGACGTTATTATTGAAAGCAATAGAATAAAACTATCAGATGATTATACAGTTAGCGAAGGGGATAAGTTAATCACATATAGTAATATTAAAGAAACTGAAATTTTAGAATCATTAGAAATTAAAGAAGTATTTAAGGAAAGTACTTTAAAGGAAAATAAGCCAAATAATGAAATTAAAGTAACATTTAATAATAAATTAATAACACTTAGTGGACAAAAAGACTATATATTTGTGGATATCTTTAATTATGCTAATTTTGATTTAAAAGAAGCAAAAGGAATAATAAATTTATTACTTAACGGAAATAAAACTGGATATACAGAAAAGTTAAAAGATGGGGATAATATCGAAGTTTTTTGGAGTTAAATTATATTTAAATAAATGAATTTGCAAGGGATACTAGGGGATAAGAATTAATGATGATAAATATTAATTAAATATTATTGTTAATTGTTAATTGTTAATTGTATAAAGGGGGCTGTTAATATGAATTTTAAAAATGAAGCAATAAGCATAAAAAATGAATTAGTAAAAATAAGAAGAGTATTACATGAACATCCTGAACTAGGAATGGAAGAGTATGAAACATCTAAATTTATTAAGAGATTTTTAAAGAATGAAAGAATAGAATTTAAAGAAGTTTCTAAAACAGGAATATGTGGAATAATAAGAGGAACTAAACAAAATGATGAAGGTATTGAAAAAACAATAGCCTTAAGAGGGGACATAGATGGATTACCAATATTAGATAAAAAGGTATGTGATTATTCATCGAAAGTTAAAGGAAAAATGCATGCATGTGGGCATGATGCACATACAACTATATTACTTGGAGCTGCTAAGATTTTAAATAGAAACAAGCATTTATTTTCTGGAAATATAAAATTATTATTTGAACCAGCAGAAGAAACTATAGGTGGAGCAAGGTTCATGATAAGTGAAGGTGTTCTTGAAAATCCAAGAGTAGATTGTGTATGTGGGCTTCATGTAGAAGAAACATTGGAGTGCGGAACTATAATGTTAAAACATGGAGTAGTTAATGCAGCATCTAATCCATTTACAATAACAATTAAAGGAGCAGGAGGACATGGAGCCTATCCACATACAACAGTAGATCCAGTAGTTATAGCAAGTCATGTTGTATTAGCCTTGCAAACTATAGTAAGTAGAGAAATTAATACAGCAAATCCAGCAGTTATAACAGTAGGAAGCATACATGGGGGAACAGCTCAAAATATAATACCTGAGGAAGTTCAAATAAGTGGAATAATAAGAACTATGAGTAAAGAGGATAGAGCTTTTGCAAAGGAAAGATTAAATCAAATTGTTAAAGGAATATGTGAGTCATCTAGAGCGACTGCTGAAATAGAGATAGAAGAATCCTATCCAAATTTATATAATGACGATTATATGGTGGACTTATTTAAAATTGGAGCTGAAAAAATTATAGGAAAAGAAAATGTTTTACTACAAAAGAATCCTAAAATGGGAGTAGAAAGCTTTGCTTATTTTGCAAATGAAAGACCTTCAGTATTCTATTTCTTAGGTTCAGGAAATAAAAGTAAGAATATAATTTATCCAGCTCATAGTAGTTTATTTGACATAGATGAAGACTGTTTGCCTTTGGGTGTAGCAATGCAGTGTCAAATGGTATTTGAATATTTGACAAGAAGCTAATTTAATATTAATCTATAACAATGGGGAAAATATAGTTAGAATACTAAAAAACTAGGAGTGATTAGTTTGAGAATAGAAATAGGAACAAATGAAGCAGGTCAGAGATTAGACAAATTTTTAAGAAAATTGTTAAAGGATGTTCCACTAAGTAAAATCTTTAAAGCACTAAGAAAAGGTGATGTAAGGGTTAATGGAAGTAAGCAAAAAGAAAATTATTCGCTGCAAATAAATGATGTAATAGAAATAAAATATATACAAAGTACAAAAGAAGATCCAAAAGAGAAATTTATTAAAGTTAATGCTAGTGGAATGAAAATTACTTATGAAGATTCTAATATATTAATAGTAGAAAAATGGCCTAATATTTTAGTTCATCCTGATGAAAAAGGAAAAGAGGCAAGTTTAACTGATTATGTATTATCATACTTAAATGAGAAAGGTGATTACTTACCAGAAAATGAAATAACATTTACTCCTGCACCATGTAATAGATTAGATAGAAATACTTCAGGTATTGTTATATTTGGAAAAAACTTTGAAGCATTAAGAACAATGAATGAAATGATAAGAGAAGGAAATGTAGAAAAATATTATAATACTTTAGTTAAAGGTAAAATAAAAGACGGACTATATAAAGGATATATACATAAAAATGAAGAGGCTAATATATCAAAGATATATGACGAAAAAGTAAATGATTCAAAAGAAATAGCCATGGAAGTGAAGACAATAAGAACTAACGGTGCATATTCACTTTTAGAAATAGATTTAATAACAGGAAGAAGTCATCAAATAAGAGCGCATTTATCACATTTAGGGGCTCCTATAATTGGTGATAATAAATATGGAGATAGAAAATTAAATTCATTTTTTGCAAATAAATTCGGACTTGATTGCCAATTCTTATATGCATATAAATTGATTTTTAGAAACACACCAGATAAACTAGAATATTTAAATAATAAAACTATAACAGAAAGCTTACCACCAGTATTTAAGAAAATTAAAAATGATGTGTTTAAATTCACAATATAGTAAAAGGTGATTGGGTATGGAACAAAAGTCAGTAGGACGTGGTTTTTTAATATTATCAATAGCAGGTATTGCTGGTAAGTTATTATCAGCAATATATGTTCCTTTATTAACAGCTGTTCTAGGCGAAACAGGATATGGAATATATACTGCTGGATATGATATATTTGTATTTTTAATTGCGGTAACTAGTTTAGGAGCACAACCTGCAGTTACAAAGGTTGTTACAGAACTTAGAGCAATGGGAAATCATAAGGATGCCTTAAGAGCTATGAAACTATCTATAAAGTATTTAGCTATTATAAGTATAGTAATTGCTGGAGTATTTATGATATTAGCCTTTCCTCTTTCAAAGCTAATTAGCGCTGAACAATCAGCTTTAACTTTTGTATTTTTAGCTCCTGCAATAATTTTTGCTGCTATTTTAGCAGCTTATAGAGGATATATGCAAGCAGTTGAAGAAATGGAAGCACTAGCTATATCTCAAATTATAGAACAATTAATAAATGTTATACTTAGTTTAGTATTTGCAGGTATATTAATTGCTATAACAAGTAATGATGAGTGGGGGAGCGCAGGGGGAACAGTAGGTACATCTTTAGGAGCAGTAGTTGCAATAATATATATAATATACATATATGAAAAGAGGAATTATAAAGAAGAAGCAGAAAAAAATCATGATCCAACTAGAAGAAGGGTGTCAGATAAAAGGATAGTTAAAAAATTATTTATGTATGCACTTCCTATAACGTTAGTTGCAGGTGTACAAAACTTTGCTGGAGTAATAGATACTATGACTCTAGGAAGAGGATTAAGTTCAGCAGGCTTTAATAAAGTAGAGGTTAATGATTTAAGAGCAGTTTTATCATATTATAAAACTCTAGTTTATGTACCATTAGCTATAGTAACAGCATTGGGTACATCTATATTTCCAAAAGTAATACAGGCTTTTGTGCATAAGAATAAAAGGGAATTAAAGCAACAAACAAGCTATGCATTTAGAATAACATACATAATAATAATGCCAGCTACATTGGGATTAGCTATATTAAGTAAAGAGATATATAAATTCCTATTTAATAACACATCTACAGGATATACATTACTTATGTATGGATCATCTTTGCTTATATTTATGTCAATAACAACAATACAAAATGTTATTCTTCAAGGAATAAATAAATTATATTTAATAATAGTATCTGCAAGTGCAGGATTAATAGTCAAAATAGTTATAAACCTTATTTTAATTCCAATTCCAAGAATAAATATAATGGGCGCGGTAGTAGCAACTTTTGTATCATTTATTATTCCAGCGGTAATAAATCATAGAAAGATAGAAAGATTTTTTAAAGTCAAAATACCTATAGTAAGACAAGCGATAGTACCAACAATATGCTCTGTATTAATGGCAATTGTAATATTTCTAGTAAAATTTCCAGTCATTAAATTGGCAGATATGCTTGGCGGGGGAAGAGTAATTATTGCAATAGCAACATTAGTTTTAATCGGTATAGGAGGAGTAGTATATCTATATACAATGGTTTACTTTGGTGGAATAAGAAAGAAGGATCTAGATTTAATTTCACCAAGAATATTTAGATTCTTACCTAGAAGATTGAGAAAAGAACTAATTTAATAATAAAATTTTGCGAAGCAAAATATTACTAGTGAAAAAGTGAAAGAGTGAAAAAATGAAGGTGAAAAATCCTTAAGGGATTTTTGTATAAAGGTGCTTTGCACCAGTTGCAGTTTAAGTTTTGCATAGCAAAACATCCTTAACTTTTTCACTCTTTTACTATTAATTTTTCACCAAAAAGTTTGGAAGGGAAATAGTTTATGGAGTTATTAAAAGGATTAATAATTACAACAATAATTGAAATTGTGTATTTTATAGGATCTATTTTTGTAGTAGGATTTATATTAGGGGTTTTAAGGACTAAGTCTATAAAAAACTTTTATGGAGCCATTGGAAGAAAGAGTATTTATATAACCGGATTTATAGGGGTTCCTATTCATGAACTAAGTCATGCATTAGTAGCGATTATTTTTAAACATAAAGTAAACAAAATAAAGCTTTTTCAACCTAATAATGAAGATGGAACATTGGGATATGTAAAACATGCGTATAATCCTCGTAGCATATATCAGCAAATTGGAAATTTCTTTATTGGAATAGCACCAATTTTAGGCGGAATATTTTCTATCGATATTTTAATGTATTTTCTTATACCTAATATATACAAGGAATTTAGGATAACTATATTTAGTAGTATAAATGAGATGAATTTAATTAACTTAGTTTTAACGTTTAAATCACTAATAAAGTTAATATTTACAGTAGACAATTTCATAAATATAAGATTCATAGTTTTTTTATTCTTAGCAATATGTATATCTTCACATATATCATTAAGTAAGGCCGATATAAAAGGAGCTAGCAGGGGAATCTTTAGTATGTTTTTTGTACTTATGCTATTAAATTTATTAGGAGTAACAAAATATATATCACTAAGTAGCATAATAAGCTATAACATATTTATAATAAATATTCTTTTCATAGCCATAATATTTTCGCTAATAACATATGTTATTAGTTTATTAGTAAAATTAATTTTTCAAATTATACTTAAAAATTAGTTTTATTAAAAAAGCACTCAATTAGATTGAAGTGCTTTTTTAATTACGCTTATTATTTATAATTATATTATTATTTTTTTGTTGCTGCTACAAGTAACATCATTGGTCTGCGTAATTCATCTAACATTTCAGGAATAGTAGAAAGTAAATTTTCTTGTGGTTTTGGTTCAACAATATCTGTTATTTCAAATCCACCTTTTAAAATAGTATTTAAGTATGTTGTTAATGTTCTATGATACTTTATAACTTCCTCACCTAAAAAAATTGTATTACGAACACCTTCTATAAAATAATGATCAACTGGCCAATGTAATATTTTACCCTCAGCATCATAATACCAATCCTGTGGCCCTTGTGCAGTGAAGATTGGATGCTCCACAGAGAAAACAAGTTTTCCACCTTTTGAAATACACTTACTTATTCTATTCAAAACTTCTTCAAATGATTGAATATAATGAAGTGCTAATGAACTGATAATAATATCAAAGGAGTTTTCAGGGAAATCAATCTCCTCTATTGGCATACATAAATACTGGATATTTGCTGATTCAGTTTTGTTTCTTGCTTCATTTAACATCTTTTGTGAAATATCAACTCCAATTACTGACCTTGCACCATTTTCTATAGCAAATTGACAATGCCATCCAAAACCACAGCCTAAATCTAAAACTCTTTTATCTTCAAAGGTTGGTAATATTTTTCTTAGTTCGTGCCATTCTCCAGCACCTTTAAGCCCTTGTTTTGAGCGATTCATACTACTGTATTTATCAAAAAAGGTTTTATCTTCATATTTATTTTGTTTCATTTTTATTACCTCCATTCTTACTATATTGTATTGTCGCGATAAAGCTCATTCAAGATAAAAAATAATTCTATATAGTTTTATAGAAATAGGGTTACCAATTGGCAACCCTATTTAATCATTTTTTATAAATTATTTGTTTTATTGAATGGATAGAAAGGAAGTATTCATCTGCCAAATCTATCATCGTATAACCTTGTTTATATTTATCTATAATTTCCTTATTCCTATGAGCTAAAATTTTACGAATTCCTGATTTCTCCCCCCACCTCTTACAATACAGTGGTTGTGCAGGTATATATAGATATTCTCCTTGAATATATTGTTGTATTTCAAGAATCAAATGTTCTGGTAATATATTATTAGCATTCTTATATTTCATACAAACTTCACTCCTAAATATTAAAATATATAGGGTACAAAGTCGTATGTATAGAACTTTTGTTAGTGGTTTAATACTCCATACAAAATTCCACTATAATTACATACTGACTTTGTATGGAGTAAGCCTATTCTTTGAACTATAATCATGTTTTAACCTCCTACATAGATAAGAAAATAACGTTAGGTTCATAGCTATAATATTATAAAGTATTTTCTTATTTAATTATACATAAATAATGGTAAGTGTTAAACATTAATTACCATCCTATATAAATTGCTTTGCAATTTGAAACTACTCTTCATCAATTCCAAAGAAACTAAGTCCGGTGAATATAAGGAATGTTAATGAAATTATAACTAAGTTTTTAATAATAAATAAATCACTTAAAAAGTTATTTGTAAATAATCTAAGTATCATAAATATTAATACTGATAATAGTAAAAATATACTTATATTACTTTTAGATAAATCTAAGTATATATGTTTTTGAACTTCTCTAAGATTTATAAATAAACTTACACTGGATGTTAAGAATAAAGTTATACCATAACCCATTATATTAACACCTGGAATACCAATGAATATAAATAAACATATAAGCTCTAGAATTGATACTATTAATGAATTTCTAAGGATTACTCCTTGTTTGTTTAGTCCATTTAGGATTCCAAACATGGTGCTAGAAGTAAAGAAAATAGGAGCACTTAATGAAGCAATTCTGATATATTCCCCTAAGTCACCTCTACTATAAAACATTTGGCCCAGGGAATCTGGAATTATATTACAAATTACTGTTGTAGCAAGTCCAAGCAAAAATGCAATTTTTATTATTTTTTTTATTCTAACAGTGGCATTATAATAATCACCTCTACTTAAAGTTTCTGATAGATCGGGAACAATAAGAGAATTTATGGACATAATAACTATCATAGGAAAAGTTACTATTGTTAAAGCCATACCAGTGAACTTTCCTATCATTCCTAAAGCTGCTATAGAATCAAATCCAGCTGCAACTAGTCGTCTAGGAACTAGTAAAGTTGATGCTGTTCCAAATAAATTTCCAAGAAAGCCATTTATACATAAAGGAAAAGCAATTATAAATACATTAAATAATAATTGTGATGCTCTTTCTGGCTTTGCAGTTGATAAAGGAGCTTTTCTTGATATATTTTTATAATAACAAAATAAAAGAATCAAACTTTGTAGCTCTCCTATAGCTAAAGATACATATGCTAATGTAACTAAAGAAGTAATAGAAGTAGCTTTAAACATATAAATTAGTAAGGCAATAGTAACTATACGCATTGCTTTCTCTAAAATATCTATGAATGAAGGAACTACTATTTTTGAAACTCCATAAAAATAACCTTTTAATATATTAGATATAGCTATAAAAACCATTGCAGGACAAGTTACTCTAATAGCATTAACAGTTCTCATATCATGTATACCATATTTACTTATGTAAGGAGCTAAGAAAAATACCATTACTCCTATGGCAGCTGCCCATATTACATTAAAACTTGCAACCGTTTTTATAGTTTTATTTATATTGTTATATTGATTTTTAGCTTTATAGATAGCGGATACTTGAGATATAGCAGCTATTATTCCAGCGGTCATAAGGCAAATAAAAAGGTTATATATAGGCATTACTAAACCATACAATCCTATACCTACAGGTCCTATAAGTTTTGATAAGTAAATTGAAAATATAAAACCTAAAACTCCAGTTGTTATATTAGATATTGTAAGAAGAAATGAATTTCTTACAAAGCTATCTTTTTCCAAATTCTATCACCCCCAATTAAGCACATGAAAATAAATAATATGTTAGCATACTGATCTATTATTTATTGGATTGTGCCTCAATACACTTATATCTATTCTTAAAGAAATTAAAATATACCATAACTAAATACGAAGAAAATAAATAAGTAAAAGAAAATAAATGATTATATAAGTAATAATTTATCTATTTAGAAATATAAATTAAACATAAATAGAAAATTAGGGGGAGCACATGAAGAGGTTTATTAAATTTTTATTTGTTTCTATTATAGTAGTAACTTTAGCTTTTGGAATTTTTAAGGTTAAAAATAAATATAATTTAGATATTTTAAATAATAATGTAGATTGGTTAATAAGCCTTAAGGGATGCGAAGGAGCTAGAAGTTTTGACTTTGATGAAGAAGGAAATTTATATTTAGCTTTTGAAGATACAATTAGGGTAGTAAATAAAGAAGGAAATGATGAATTAATTATAAAGGAGAGCAAATTTAATATACTAGATATACTATATCATAACAATTTATTATACATAGCTACAGATAACAGAATATTAGAATATAGCATTGATACAAAAACTTATAAAGAAATTGTAACAAGCATACCTAATAATGGAATTAATAAAAAAATAAATTTATTACTAAATGAAGATAAACTTTATTTTTCAATAGGAAGC
Source organism: Clostridium sartagoforme (assembly GCF_039521405.1). NCBI lineage: Bacteria > Bacillati > Bacillota > Clostridia > Eubacteriales > Clostridiaceae > Clostridium > Clostridium sartagoforme. Next base: position 203,829 of record NZ_BAAACH010000037.1, on the reverse strand, counting down.
AATACAAACGCTGGAGTAGTAAACTCCAAAAGTGAGGCTTTTGACATAGCTACAAGTCCATGGATATTAACTGGAAACAATTATGGAGAAGGAAAGACAGGAGCCTTTTCCCAATATTCTGTAAGCACTGAAGTTGGGGAAGGTGTAGAATCACAGAAAATAGGTAATGCAGCTGTACTCTCATACAATATAAAAAATCAAGAAATAAACTTATTTGCACATGGAATCAGAAATATAAATGGATGGGATATTGATAGTGAAGGTGAGATTAAAGCTATAATTGGAGGCATGGAAGACATACCTCCTAGAAATATAAAAGATGATAAAGATTATATATATAATTTACAAAAAGACAATTGGTATGGTTGGCCTGATTATAGTGGAGGAGATCCAATAACATCCCCAAGATTCACAGATTCTATAAAACAAGAATTTTTGATAAAAAATCATGTTGATAAAAATCCGGCAGCACCTATATATCAAGATAGCGATGTATCATCGTTACAAGGTTTAGCTATAGATAAAGTTGGAAAGTGTTTTGATAAAAACACGGTTATATTTGGGAATAATAAAAAAGGATTTATATATGCACTAAGTAAAGAAGGAGTTGCAAGAGAATTAATATCCTTAGATGAAAGAAGCAAAGTGGAAAAAATAATATTTTATAAAGATGGATTTTTTATTTTAGATAGCAAAGCTGGGTGCTTATATAACCTTAAATTGAATGATACAAATACAATATTTAAATTGCCAAAAATATTTTGGGTTTTTTCAATAGTATTCATATTAGTAATAATTGTATCTATACTAATAAAAAATAGAGATACAAAACTTAATAAAAAAATGTAGACTAAAAAGGTTATTACGCAATGAAAAAAATTGTGTAATAGTCTTTTTAACTTTTTAGAAAAATTATTAATAAAATATGTAAATAGAAAATATAAATATAACATAGAAGGTCTAATTAAATTATTACACTTACTAAAACAATTTATATATATTATTTTAAATTGTTAATTGTAAATTGTTAATTGGAATATATAACTTATATAATTAGGAGGTAAAGTGGTATGGGAAAAACAATAGTACTTAATTTATCAGACGTAAAGTTAGAAGGAGACATATTAGATGTTGGAGAAAGTTTTGGGGTAATATATAACATATCTAAAGGTATTGAGGATGAAATATCAGTAGACTATGTAGGAGGAGAAAATTCAAATGAGATTAAGGAAGAAGAATATGATACATGCACAATGTTTTTTCATCTAAGTAAATTATGGAACAATTATGGAAGACTAAAGTTAATAGAAGAAGTAAGTAAATATGTTAAAGTAGGCGGGAAAATATATATATGGGACATAAATAAAGAAGTTAAGGATATTATAAATAATAAAATAATGGCAGTACTACCTTCAGGGAAAATAAAAGAATTTGAGTTCAGAAATTTAAATCCTATAATAAAATCTAATATAGAAGAAAATGAGAAATTACTTGAAAAATATTATAAAATAGAAGAAACTAAGTTATGGGAAGATATACACTTTATAAAAGGTATAAAACTTTAAATATTGAAAGGAAGAAAATACTTATGAAGATTTTACTTACAGCTGTAAACTCTAAATTTGTTCACAGTAATTTGGCTGTTAGATATTTAAAAGCATTTACTAAAGACATGGACTATGAATGTAAGATTAGAGAATTTTCAATTAATGATAGAGATGAGAAGGTGCTTGAAGAGATTATAAAAGAAAAACCTAATGTAGTTGCCTTCTCAACTTATATTTGGAATATAGAAATGATAAAGAGAATTTCTAATCTTATAAAACTTGTAGATGAAAATATAGAGATATTATATGGTGGACCAGAAGTATCTTATGATAGCCAAAACATATTAAAAGAATTAAATGGAGAATATATAATTGAAGGAGAAGGAGAAAAAACATATAGAGAGTTTGTAGAGTATAAAATAGGAGAAAGAGATATAAACTCAATAAGAGGTCTTTATTACAAAGTTAATGATGAAGTAGTTCTTAATGGAAAGAGACCATTAATGAATATGAATGAATTAATATTTCCTTATGAAGAAAATGAAAATTTAGATAATAAGATTGTATATTATGAAGCTTCAAGAGGATGTCCTTTTAATTGTAAATATTGTTTATCATCAACAACTCATGGAGTAAGATTTATAGATATAGATAGAGTGAAAAAAGAATTAAAATACTTTATAGATAAAGAAGTAAGATTAGTAAAATTCGTAGATAGAACCTTCAATTGTAATCATAAATTTACTATGGAAATTTGGGAATTCTTAATTAATCAAAATACAAAAACTCAATTCCACTTTGAAATATCAGCAGATATTTTAAAAAAATCAGAGCTTGAACTTCTAAAAAATGCTCCAAAGAACAGATTTCAATTTGAAGTTGGAGTTCAAACAACAAATGATGATGTTTTAAGTAGAATAAATAGGTTTGTAAATTTTAGCGATATAAAAGAAAAAGTTGAGGAACTTCTTGAAATCAGAAATATAAAACAACATCTAGATTTAATAGCAGGATTACCAGGCGAAGATTATAATTCTTTCAAAAAATCCTTTAATGATGTTTATAGCATAAGACCAGAGGAAATACAATTAGGGTTTTTAAAACTCTTAAGAGGATCATCTATGAGAGAAGAAGCAGAAGAATATGGAATGAAATATTCACCATATCCACCATATGAAATACTAAAAACAAAGGATATTAATTATAATGAAATAATAAAGCTTAAGAAAATAGAGGAAATGGTCGATAAATATTATAACTCACAAAAATTTAATAACATAATAAAATATTTAGTAAACAAGTTTGATACTCCTTTTGATTTTTATTATACCTTGGGAAATTATTTTGATTCTAGGGGCTATTTTAATAAGAATATAGGCAATAGTGAATACTATAAATTGTTTTTAGATTTCAATAAAGATATATTAAAAGAAGAAGATTTTATATTAAAAAATCTTTTGAAATTTGATTATTTAACTTTCAATAAAAGAAGAGGAATGCCAGAATTTATAAAATCTAATTTAGATAAAGAAGAAGAGACAAAAATTAAGGAAACATTCAAAGGAGTATATTCTTTTAAAAATTACTATATAGAAGTATTTAATATAAATATTTATAAGTTTATAGAAAATTCAATTATAGTTAAAGAAAAAGATTATTATTTATTTGGGCATGAAGGTGATATAATACGTATAACTCAACATATTATATAAAGTTAAAATTAACGGTTAAATTATTAACAAAATATTAATGGTTAGTTAAATAAAAATAAAGTGTTGAAAAAAACCTAAAAACATGTATAATAGAAAGTAAAAAGAGTAATTAATACTATATTAAGTATTAATTACTATATTATCAGAATGATAAGGTGGTGAGATTTTGGCATTAGAAGCAATAAATGAAATTAAGAAAGCTGAAGAAAAAGCTGAAGAGCTAATTCAAGAAGCTACGATAACTTCTAAGGAAATAGTAAAGAATGCTAGCATTCAAGCTGAAGAAGAGTACAATAAAATTCTAAATGAAGCAAATTTTAAGAAAGCACAGATTATTACCAAGGCAGAAGAAGAAGGAAATTCAGAAGCAACGCCTATATTAGAAAAAGGCGCAAAAGAAATAGAAAATATAAAAAATATTTCTGACGAAAAAAAGAATAATGCTATTAATTTAATCGTTGAGAGGATAGTGAAGATTCATGGCAATAGTTAAGATGAACAAGTTCACTTTGCTTACCTTTGAATCTAAAAAGCAAAAGCTTTTAAGGGAAATACAAGGATTATCTAATGTAGAGTTTATTAATTTACAAGATGATGATTTCCTTGAAAAATATGAAGAATTAAAAAGCTTAGCTAAAGATGATATAGATTTAGAGTATTCAAAGTATGAAGAAAATTTATCAAAAGCTAAATTTGCTTTAGAATTTCTAAAAAAATATGTTCCTAAAAAGTCAGCATTAAAGGCATTAAAAGAAGAAAAGCTAATATTAACTTTAGATGAATTAGAAGAGAAAGTTAAAGCCTATAATTGGGAAGCAAGCTATAATAAAGCAAAAGAAAAAGAGGCTGAACTGTCTAATTTAGATTCAAAGATAACAAAGTTACAAGCTGAGATAGATACTTTAATTCCTTGGCAGGATTTGGATGTAGCTTTTGATAAAATAAAAAATTTGAAAAAGACATCATATTTCTTAGGAACTATAGCAAAATCTTATGAAGATGATTTATTAGGAGAATTATCAAATACATATGTTGAAATAATATCAAGAAGTAATAATGATATAAACCTTCTAATTTTATCTAATAAAGAGGAAAGCGAAAATGTATCAGAGGTTTTAAGGGGTGTTGGATTTAGTGCATTTAAAACTGAGCACAAAGATGTCCCAATGAAGCTTATTTTAGAATTTAAGCATCAAATAGAAGAACTTCAATCAAAGAAATTTTTCATTCAAGAGGAAATTGCAAACTTTGAAGAAGATCTAAAAAACTTAGAATTAGCTTATGATTATTTTGTAAGTAAAGTTGAACGTGTTAAAGTTTCAACCAATTTTTTAAAGACAAAAAATATATGTGCAATTCAGGGATGGGTAGCACAAGAAGATAGTGAGACATTAAAGTCTATATGCAATAATATTCTTAAAGATGACTATTATATAGAATTTGAAGATGTTAAAGAAGATGAAATAGATGAAGTTCCAATTAAGCTTAAAAATGGTGAACTTGTTTCAGCATTTGAAAGTGTAACTGGAATGTATAGTTATCCTAAATATAATCAAATAGATCCAACACCCCTACTTGCACCATTTTATTTAATATTTTTTGGAATGATGGTAGCAGACGTAGGATATGGATTGTTAGTTTTAATAGGAGCAGCATTAGCACTTAAGCTTTTAAAGCTAGATGAAGGTAAAAAGGATTTTGCAAAATTCTTTTTATATTTAAGTATACCAACAATATTCTTTGGAGCAATTTATGGATCTTTCTTTGGAGATGCTATAAAATTACCAACCCAAATAATTGATACAAATAAAGATGTTATGACTATAGTGGTTCTATCTTTGGGATTAGGAGTTATTCAAATATTCTTTGGATTATTCATAAAGGTTTATAGTCTGGTTAGGATTGGTAAAGCAAAAGATGCATTATTAGATGCTGGCTCATGGATAATAACATTATTATCTATAGGTGGATTAGTAGCTGCTAAGGCATTAAAATTCCCAAGTATAGTTGGAAATATTTTTATAATTACAATGGTTATTGGTATGATACTAGTAGTTATTGGTGGAGGAAGAGAAGAAAAATCCTTTGGAGCTAAAGCAGGTCAAGGGTTATATTCATTATATGGTATTACTGGTTATGTAGGAGACTTAGTTTCTTACACAAGGCTTATGGCTTTAGGATTAGCTGGCGGTTCAATCGCAGGAGCTTTAAATCTATTAATTAACACTTTACCAGGTGTAGCAGCAATAGTAGTAGGTCCTATTTTATTTGTTTTATTTCATATATTTAATTTAGGTTTATCATTACTTGGAGCTTATGTTCATACAGCAAGACTTCAATACGTTGAGTATTTTGGTAAATTCTACGAAGGTGGAGGAAGACCTTTTAGAGCATTTAAAGTTTCAGAAAAGTATATAAAGATCAAAAGAAATTAGGAGGAATTATAAAATGGAAATGTCATGGATTCAATTTTTTATGGAAAATAACGGTGGATTAATATTTGCAGCTATGGGAGTAGCCTTAGCAGTTGGTTTATCAGGTATAGGTTCAGCTAAAGGAGTTGGTATAGTTGGTGAAGCAGCAAGTGGATTAGTTACAGAAGAACCAGAAAAATTTGGTAAGGCGTTAGTTCTTCAATTATTACCAGGTACACAAGGATTATATGGATTTGTTATAGGATTCTTAGTATTTACAAAAATGGCTTCAGGAATGCCATTAGATCAAGGTTTATATTTATTAGGAGCTTGTTTACCAATAGCATTTGCAGGTCTTTGGTCAGGAATAGCTCAAGGTAAAGTTGCAGCATCTGGTATTCAAATATTAGCTAAAAACCCAGAACATAATACAAAAGGTATAATATTAGCAGCAATGGTTGAAACATACGCATTATTAGGATTCGTTATTTCATTCATGCTAGTAAATAAGGGATTCTAAGATTGGAGAGAATAGGCTATGGCAAACGTAAATAATCTAACTTCTAAAATCCTTAGGGATGCTGAAGAGAGAAAGGAAAGTATTTTAGCTTCTGCAGAAGAAGATAAAAATAAGATTCTTTCTAAGAAAATAGCTAAAGCCAAAGAACTTGAAAAAGAGATTATACAAAAGGCTGAGCTTGAAGCTAAAACTAAAAAAGAAAGAATTTTATCTTCTGCTTCTCTTAAGGTTAGAAATAATAAATTATCTGCAAAGCAGGAAGTTATAAAAGAAGTATTTGAAAATAGTATAGATATGTTAGCAACTATATCTGGAGATGATTTTTTAAGATTTATAAAAAACTCAATACTTTCTCTAGGTGAAATAGGAGAACAGACATTAATTTTAAATAAAGAAGGAATGGAATTAGTAGATCTTACTTTTATCTATGATTTAAATCAATCATTAGGAGATAAAGGAAATATTAAACTAAGTCCTAATACTGGGAACTTTAAGGGTGGATTTATTCTTGAAAGTAATGGTATAGAAATCAATAACACATATGAAGCTTTAGTAAGTTCATTAAAAGATGAATTGGAGTTTGAAGTAGCAAGAGTGTTGTTTAATTAAGGAGGGTAAGATATGGATGTAATGAAATTTACCCAAGCTGTATCAAGAATATGGGTTTTAGAAACTAAACTTCTTGATAAGCCTAAAATTGAAAGAATGATAGAAGCTCCATCAGCAAATGAAGTACTAAGAATATTAAATGAAACAGAGTATTCAAATGTTTCAACTAATATAAAAAGAGCAGAAGATTATGAAGAAATATTAAGTGCAGAACTTAAAAGAATATATAATTTAGTTTATGAAATAAGCCCTATAAAAGATGTTGTAAAGTTAATGAGTTTAAAATATGACTATCATAATATAAAGGTGCTTCTAAAAGGAAAAGTATTAAGTAAAGATTTATCTTCAATGCTTATACAATTAGGAAATCTAGATTTACAAGAAGTTAAACGTAAAATAGATGGAGAAAATTTCAAGAGTTTAAATGGAAACCTTGGAAAAGGAGTTCAAGAAGCAATGAAATCTTTTGAAGAAACTAAGGATCCTCAAAAGATAGATATAATAATAGATAAATATATGTATAAAGAATTAGTAGATATAAAAAATTCATTAAATTATAAGTTCATAGATAATTTAGTTAAAGCTATGATAGATTCTACTAATATAAGAACATTACTTAGAATAAAGAAGCAAAATAAAGGAAGAGACTTTGCTGGAGAAGTTATAGTTAATGGTGGAGCAATAGATAGTAGCAAACTTATATCTTTATTAAATGAATCACCAGAAAATATAATGACTAAATTACAAAGCACTATATATTCAGATTTAATAAAGCAAGGTTTTGAGGGCTATATATCTACAGAATCTGCAAGTCTTTTAGAAAAATTGAGTGATAATTATATTATGAGATTAATGAAAGATTCTAAGTTAGTTACTTTTGGACCAGAAAAGATATTATCTTATATTTATGCAAAAGAAACAGAAATAAAAGTAATAAGAATTATAATGGTTGGCAAGCTTAATAATATTGCTGAGGAAGTAATAAGAGAAAGGTTGCGTGATATATATGAATAAGAAAATAGGTGTTGTTGGCGATAAGGATTCAGTTTTAGCTTTCAAAGCTTTAGGAATAGATGTATTTCCAGTAGTTGAAGCTGATGAAGCAAGAAGAGCAGTTGATAACTGTGCAAGAAGTAACTATGCAGTAATTTTTGTAACTGAGCAGATAGCACAACATATTGAAGAAACTATAGCACGTTACAATGAAGAAATACTTCCAGCTGTAATATTAATTCCAAGTAATCAAGGTTCATTAAATATTGGACTAAAGAGAATTAGTAATAGTGTGGAAAAAGCTGTTGGCGTTAATATTTTATAGGAAGGTAGGTTAGTAAGTTGAAGACCGGAAGAATTATTAAGGTTGCTGGTCCTTTGGTTGTTGCTGAAGGAATGGAAGAAGCAAACATTTATGATATGGTTAAAGTTGGAGAAAAGGGTCTTATTGGAGAAATCATTGAAATGAGAAATGATAAGGCATCAATCCAAGTTTATGAAGAAACTACAGGAATAGGCCCTGGCGACCCAGTTATTACAACAGGAGAGCCTCTTAGCATAGAATTAGGACCAGGTCTTATAGAAGCTATGTTTGATGGAATACAAAGACCTTTAAATGCTTTAGAAAGCGCATCAAACTCACCATTTTTAAAAAGAGGAGTATCAGTTAAATCATTAGATAGAGAAAAAGTTTGGACATTTAATCCTACAATTAAAAATGGTGAACATGTAGAAGCTGGAGATATAATAGGTACTGTACAAGAAACGTCAGTTATACTTCATAAGATAATGGTACCTTATGGCATTAAGGGAACTATTAAAGAAATTAAAGCTGGAGATTTTACTATAGTTGATACAGTAGCTATAGTAGAAACTGAAAATGGAGATAAAGAATTAACTTTAATGCAAAAATGGCCTTCAAGAAAAGGAAGACCATATAGCAAAAAGTTAAAACCAGAATCACCAATGATTACAGGCCAAAGAGTTATAGATACATTTTTCCCAGTAGCAAAAGGTGGGGCTGCTTCAGTACCAGGACCATTTGGAGCAGGTAAAACAGTTGTACAACACCAAATAGCAAAATGGGGAGATACTGAAATAGTTGTTTATGTTGGTTGTGGAGAACGTGGGAATGAAATGACAGACGTTCTTAATGAATTCCCAGAACTTAAAGATCCAAAGACTGGTGAAAGCTTAATGAAGAGAACAGTTCTTATAGCGAATACTTCAAATATGCCAGTTGCAGCTAGAGAGGCCTCCATTTATACAGGAATAACTATAGCTGAATACTTTAGAGATATGGGATATTCAGTATCAATAATGGCAGATTCAACCTCAAGATGGGCAGAAGCCTTAAGAGAAATGTCTGGAAGACTAGAAGAAATGCCAGGAGATGAAGGATATCCGGCATACCTTGGATCAAGACTTGCTGATTACTATGAAAGAGCAGGTAAAGTTGTATGTTTAGGTAGTGATGGAAGAGAAGGTGCAGTTACAGCAATTGGTGCAGTATCACCTCCTGGGGGAGATATTTCAGAACCGGTTTCTCAAGCTACATTAAGAATAGTTAAAGTTTTCTGGGGATTAGATGCAAACCTTGCATATAAGAGACATTTCCCATCAATAAATTGGTTAAACTCTTATTCATTATATGAAGATTCAGTTGATAAATGGATGAACAATGAAGTATCACAAGATTGGTCATCTTTAAGAATAGAAGCTATGACTTTACTTCAAGAAGAATCAGCTCTTCAAGAAATAGTTAGTTTAGTTGGTATAGATGCCTTGTCAGAAAATGATAGATTGAAATTGGAAATTTCAAAATCAATAAGAGAAGACTATTTACAACAAAATGCATTTCATGAGACAGATACATATACTTCATTAGATAAGCAATATAAAATGCTTAAATTAATCTTATTATTTAGAAAAGAAGCTGAAAGAGCTTTAAAAGCTGGAGTATATTTAAATAAGATATTAAATCTTGATGAAATTAGAGATAGAATAGCAAGAAGTAAGTATATATCTGAGAATGAAATAAATAAGATAGATAAAATAGAAGAAGATTTAAAAACTACAATAGATACTTTAATCAACGAAGAAGGAGGGGTTCTAAATGCTTAAGGAATATAAAACAGTTACAGAAGTTGTGGGACCTTTAATGGTTGTTGAAGGTGTTGAAGGTGTTAAATATGATGAATTAGTTGAAGTAGAACTTCAAACAGGAGAAAAGAGAAGAGGAAAAGTTCTTGAAATAAATGGAACCAAGGCTATGGTTCAATTATTTGAAGGATCTACAGGGATTAATTTAAAGGAAACAAAGGCACGATTTTTAGGTAAACCTCTAGAATTAGGAGTTTCTAAAGATATGCTTGGAAGAATATTTGATGGAATGGGAAATCCAATTGACAATGGGCCAAGAATAATAGCTGAAAAAAGAGTTGATATTAATGGTGAAGCTATAAATCCAGTATCAAGAGATTATCCATCAGAATTTATTCAAACTGGGATTTCAGCTATTGATGGACTTAATACTTTAGTTAGAGGACAAAAGTTACCTGTGTTCTCAGCTTCAGGACTTCCTCATGCACAATTGGCTGCACAAATAGCAAGACAAGCGAAAGTTTTAAATTCAGATTCTAACTTTGCAGTTGTATTTGCTGCTATTGGTATTACTTTTGAAGAATCTCAGTTCTTCGTAGATGAATTTAATAAAACAGGCGCTATAGATAATTCTGTATTATTTATGAATCTTGCATCAGATCCAGCTATAGAAAGAATAGCAACTCCAAGAATGGCACTTACTACAGCTGAATTCTTAGCTTATGAAAAAGGAATGCACGTATTAGTTATTATGACTGATATAACAAATTACGCAGAAGCATTAAGAGAAGTTTCAGCTGCTAGAAAAGAAGTTCCAGGTAGAAGAGGATATCCAGGATATTTATATACTGACCTTTCAACTTTATATGAAAGAGCAGGTAGACTTAGAGGAAAAGAGGGTTCCATAACTCAAATTCCTATTTTAACAATGCCGGAAGAAGATAAAACTCATCCAATTCCAGACTTAACTGGATATATTACAGAAGGACAAATAATTCTTTCAAGAGAGTTATACAAGAAAGGAATTATGCCTCCTATAGATGTATTACCATCACTTTCAAGACTTAAAGATAAAGGTATTGGTAAGAACAAAACTAGAGAAGATCATGCTGATACAATGAACCAATTATTCTCAGCTTATGCACAAGGTAAGCAGGCAAAAGAGTTATCAGTAATTTTAGGTGAATCAGCTTTATCAGATGTAGATAAGCAATATGCTAAGTTTGCAGAAGCATTTGAGGAGCAATATGTATCTCAAGGCTTTACAACGAATAGAAGTATAGAAGAAACTTTACAATTAGGATGGAAGCTTCTAAAAATACTTCCAAGAACAGAACTTAAGAGAATAAGAGATGAATACTTAGAAAAGTATATGCCAAAGGGAGATGAAGAATAGCCATGGCAAGATTAAATGTAAATCCTACTAGAATGGAGATGTCTAAGCTGAAAAAAAGATTAGCTACAGCTACAAGAGGACATAAACTTTTAAAGGATAAACAAGATGAGCTTATGAGGCAATTCGTTAATCTTGTCAAATACAATAATGAATTAAGAAAATCTGTAGAAGAAGAATTACAAGGTTCTCTTAAAGATTTTGTTATGGCTAGAGCTGTTATGAGCTCAGAATTTTTAGAAGAAGCAGTAGCTTATCCAAAAGAGAGTATATCTGTTGAAGTAGGAACTAAAAATATAATGAGTGTTAATGTTCCAGAGATGAAATTCCATAGACAGCTTGAGGGAGATGAAGGAAGTATATTTCCATACGGTTTTGCAAGTACATCATCTGAATTAGATGATTCAATAGCTAAGCTATATAAAATATTACCAAAGTTATTAGAACTTGCAGAAGTAGAAAAATCAACTCAGCTTATGGCAGATGAAATAGAAAAGACAAGAAGAAGGGTTAATGCTCTTGAATATATGACCATTCCTTCATTACAAGAAACTATAAAATATATAAGAATGAAGCTGGATGAAAATGAAAGAGGAGCTTTAACTAGACTTATGAAAGTTAAAGATATGATAGAAGCAAGAAATTAAGGAGATGTGAAAACATCTCCTTAATTTTGTTTACATATATAAGCTACATTATATGTTGTTTAATTACATAATAAACGTAACAGTTTTGTAATTGATAAATATGCCTATTAATAGTATAATAAAGTAATGAATTTTAGTAACTTAATGAATGATAGACGTGAGAAATCAAGGAGAAAATTATGATATATGCAATATCCTTTATATTATCTTTTTTGATAGTATATTTAATAACACCAATTTTAATTAAAGTATCTTTTAAATATAGTTTTACAGATAAACCAACTAAAAGAAAAAAGCATGGAAGAGAAATTCCACTTTGTGGTGGCTTATCTATGTTTATAAGCTTCTTTATAGTATATTTTTTTATTAATAGATATACAGCAATAGATGAAAAGTTATGGATATTTGCAGGTGCTTTATTAATATTAGCAATAGGTTTAATAGATGATACTTTTAAGACTAGAGGAAAAGAGTTCCCTATATACCCAAGGTTAATAATTCAATTATTAGCGGCATTTATAGTTTTTAAATCTGGAATAGTGTTTAGAGGATTTACAAATCCATTTACAGGAATTTACATACAATTATCAGGAGTACTACAATTTATACTAACTATGACATGGATCTTTGGCGTAACAACGGTTATAAATTGGTCTGATGGTATGGATGGCTTAGCAGGGGGATTGTCTTTGATATCATCTATAACTTTTGCAGGAGCAGCCATAATATTAAAGCAAAGTGAATCAATTAGTATGTCATTAATAGTATCAGGAGTAACACTGGGCTTTTTAATGTACAATAAATATCCAGCAAAGGTTTTTATGGGAGATTCAGGAGCTAATTTTTTAGGGTTTATCTTAAGTATAATAGCTTTAGATGGAGCTTTTAAACAAGCTACTCTAATGAGTTTATTTATACCTATTTTAGCTCTTGCAATACCTATTTTTGATAATATATTTGTTATAATAAAAAGGTTTTTAGATGGAAAACCTGTGTATCAAGCAGATAGAAGTCAAATACATTATAGATTAGAAGCAAAGGGATTTACTCCAAAGCAAGTTGTAACATATATAAATATGGTTAGCTTAGCTTTTAGTATAATTTCGATAGTATTACTTTTAATTAAGAATTAATATTTATTTCAGTGCACGGGTGTTTCTATGTTATAGGGAACAGTAATAGGACAGGTAACAGTTAACGGATACAAGTTGTTATATAGATTGGTTCTCAATTTACATCACAACTTGTTTCTTGATACCTGTGTACTTTACCAAAAAACTGTGAACCGCGAATTGTGCATTCTGAACTAATTAATATAAAAGGGGGGGCTTATTATGTATAGTGGTCAGTTAGTAAAACTAAGAGCATATAAGGAAGAAGATATAGAAAAGGCAACAGTATATATAAATAATGAAGAAGTAAAAAAACTTATGGACTCTGCAATCCCATTTCCTATGACTAAATGGCAAGAAGAAGAGTGGGTAAGAAGTAGAAAAGCAAATACGGATTTTACTTATGATTTTGCAATTGAGGATTTAAAAACTGGAAAATATATAGGCGGATGCAGTATTAATGAATGTGATGTAAAAAATAGAACTTGTGTAGTGGGAATAATGATTGGAGATAAAGAATATTGGGGCAAGGGATATGGAAGTGATGCACTAAAAGTACTAATCAAGTTTATTTTTGAAGAAGTTAACATGAATAAAATAAAACTTAATGTATTTTCATTTAATAATAGAGCAATAGCATGTTATAAGAAGGTTGGATTTAAAGAAGAAGGAATATTAAAAAAAGAGATATATAGAAATGGAAGATATTATGATGAAATAATTATGGCTATGTTTAAAGATGATAACTAAAGATTAGCCATATTTAATTAATAGTATTATTTACACAAGATATAAAATACTTTATAATTATAAAAAAGAATATACTAAGACTTTATCAAGAGTGGTGGAGGGACTGGCCCTGAGAAACCCGGCAACCTACAAAGGTGAAATGTAATAAGTGATTTTAATTTATATATTTCTATTGTGTGGTGCTAATTCCTGTTAGATAAGGGTAATTTATAGGCAATATATTAATACCCAAGTGTTATCTTTGGGTATTTTTTATTGCCTAAAAAATTATAATAGTTTTTAAAACTTAATTTTGGTGAATTATTCCTATAATTTTCACTACTTCTTATCAAGTATTCACTAAATAAACAACTGTGAATTATGCCTTGTAAACTGTGAACTTAAAAAGTGTTTTGCGCTTTTGTTAAAATATTTAAGCAATAAAATGGGGGGAAAATATGAATATTAAGAATTTATTTAATGAAAAAGAGGTGGTTTTTTCTTTTGAGATATTTCCACCAAAGCAAGAATCAAAAATCGATATAATTTACAATACCTTAGAGGAATTAAAAGATTTAAAGCCAGATTTTATTAGTGTAACTTATGGGGCAGGTGGGAGTTTATCAAAGAATATGACATGTGAAATTTCTTCAGTAGTAAAAAAGAAATATGGTATAGAGGCTTTAGCGCATTTAACTTGTATAAATTCAACTAAAACTCAAGTTGATTATATACTAAATAATTTAAAGGAATCAGGAATAGAAAATATATTGGCATTAAGGGGAGATATTCCAAGTAATTATGATGGAATTAGTGAATTTAATTATGCAAGTGATCTTATAAGTCACATTAAGAAAAGAAATGATTTTAATATAGTGGGAGCTTGTTATCCAGAAGGGCATTTAAATACTGTAGATTTAGATACAGAATTTAAAATTTTGAAGAAAAAGCAAGATTCAGGAGCAACGCATTTAATATCTCAACTGTTTTTTGATAACGAGTATTTTTATAATTTCTTAGATAAAACTAATGAGTACAATATAGATATTCCAATACAAGCAGGAATAATGCCTGTTATTAATACTAAACAAATAAAAAGGATTGTATCGTTATGTGGAGCTAAACTACCTAAAAAGTTCATTAAAATAATGAATAAATACGAATATAATCCAGAAGCCTTAAGAGATGCAGGAATCGCATATGCTATTGAGCAAATAATAGATTTAATATCAAGTGGTGTTGATGGAGTCCATTTATATACAATGAATAATGCATATGTTGCTAAGAGAATAAGTACAAATATATTTTCTATATTGGATACTATTAATAATTGTGAAAAAGTAATAAATTAGTTAATATATATATGATACTAAATAAAAAAGTTAAATATCTATATGGAGGATGAAATATGGAAAAGGTAGAAAGTTTTGAATTAGATCATAGAATAGTTAAAGCTCCTTATATTAGAAAGTGTTGTTTATTAACAGGGGAAAAAGGAGATAAGGTAACTAAATTTGATATTAGATTTTTACAACCTAACAAAGAAGCTTTTGGTACAGCAGCAATGCATGGATTAGAACATCTTCTAGCTCATGAATTAAGAGGAAGATTAGAAGGAATAATAGATTTATCACCAATGGGATGTAGAACAGGATTTTATTTGACTATTTGGGGAGATATAGAACCTTATGAAATAAAGAGTGAATTGGAATTTTCATTAAAAGAAATTTTGAATGCAACAGAAATACCTGCAGCTAATGAAATTCAATGTGGAAACTATAAGGATTTATCATTATTTGGAGCAAAGGAATATGCTAAAGAAGCATTGAAATCTGGTTTTTCACTAAATATCTATGGAGAAGAATAAATTAATAATTAAATTTTAATAACAAAAATAAAAATTATACATAAAAGAGTCATATTCTAATAAATATTATATAGAATATAACTCTTTTATTTTTATGTATAAATTATAATAGAACATAATATTAAATAAATAAAGTGAATATATAAATTTTTACATATTTCAAAATAAATAGAAATATGATACCATTTAATTATTAAAATATTTTGAAAATTTATAATATTAAGAAAAAGATACGGGGGAGATAGTTTGAGAAATACATGTGGTAAATTTAAGGAGTTAGAATTATTTATCCAGAATGGGAATGATGATGAAAGTTCTTTGATTGCGGTACTTCATCATGCACAAGGCTTATATGGATATTTAGGAAGAGAGGTTCAGGAGTATATTGCTTCTATGCTAAATATACCAGCATCTAAAGTATATGGTGTAGTAACATTTTATTCCTATTTTTCAACCGAACCAAAAGGCAAATATGTAATAAGTATATGTACAGGAACTGCTTGTTTTGTAAGAGGAGCTTGTGATATATTAGAGGATTTTAAAAAAATATTAGGCATAAAAGAAGGCGAAACTACCAAAGATGGATTATTTACTTTAGATACTTTAAGATGTGTCGGATCATGTGCTATTGCACCAGTAGTGCTTGTAAATGATAAAGTTTATGGATATTTTACTAAACCTCAAGTAAATGAATTAATAAATAATCTAAGGGAGCAAGGTTAATATGGAGAGAATAAATAATTACAATGATTTATTAGAAAGAGTTCAAGAATTTAAAAAGAATATAGAGGTTAGAGAGAATCCTGAAAAATATAATAATGGTGAAATAAAAGAAAGACATATATTAATTTGTGGAGGACCAGGATGTAAAGCTTCAAATGCTGATAATATTAGCAGAGCTTTCAATGAAGAAATAGATAGGCTAAATTTAAAAGATGAAATTAAAGTAATAATGACTGGATGCTTTGGATTTTGTGCAAAAGGCCCAGTAATAGAAATTATGCCAGATAAGGTATTTTATATAAAGGTAACAGAAGAGGACGTTAAAGAAATAATAGAAAGTCATATTTTAGAGGGAAGAGTAGTTGAGAGATTACTTTATGAAGATAAAGAAACAAAAGAAAGAATAAAAGTAAAAGAAGATATTCCTTTTTATAAAAAGCAAGTAAAAATAGCACTAAAAAACTGTGGAGTTATAGATCCAGAAAATATGGAAGAAGCTTTAGGGATAGGAGCTTATACAGCGTTAGGAAAAGTATTAACAACTATGACACAAGAAGATGTTATAAAGGAAATTAGTGAATCAGGACTTAGAGGCCGAGGAGGCGGAGGATTTCCAACAGGTAGAAAGTGGGAAGCTGCAAGAAGAGCAAAAGGTGATGTAAAATATGTAATCTGTAATGCTGATGAAGGCGATCCAGGAGCATTTATGGATAGAGCAATATTAGAGGGTGACCCTAATTCAGTTTTAGAAGCAATGGCTATTTGTGGATATGCTATTGGATCAAGTAAGGGTTATATATATATAAGAGCGGAATATCCTCTAGCTGTTCAAAGGCTGAAAATAGCTTTAAAGCAAGCAAGAGAAATAGGTGTGCTAGGAGACAATATATTAAATACAGGATTTAAATTTGATATAGAAATAAAATATGGAGCAGGAGCATTTGTGTGTGGAGAAGCAACAGCATTAATTCACTCAATAGAAGGATTAAGAGGAGAGCCTACTATGAAGCCACCGAGAACTTCTGAAAAGGGATTATGGCAAAGGCCTACATGTGTTAATAACGTGGAAACTTTCGCAAATGTTAGTCAAATAATTAACAAAGGTTCTGAATGGTATAGCTCAATAGGAGCGGAGAAATCTACAGGAACTAAAGTTTTTGCTTTAGCAGGAAATATTAATAATGTTGGGCTTGTGGAGGTTCCTATGGGAATTCCATTAAGAGATATTGTATATGAAATAGGTGGAGGAATTATAGATGATAAAGAATTAAAAGCAATACAAACAGGAGGACCTTCAGGTGGGTGTATTCCAATTGAATATTTAGACCTCCCTATAGAATATGATACCTTAACAGAGATAGGTTCTATGATGGGATCAGGTGGAATGATAGTAATGGATGAAGATAATTGTATGGTTGATATTGCTAAGTTTTATTTAGAATTTAGTGTAGACGAGTCATGTGGTAAATGTACTCCATGTAGAATAGGTAATAAAAGAATATTAGAATTTTTGAAGAAGATAACAAATGGAACAGCAGCAGAAGAAGATCTGGAAAAAATGGAAGAGCTTTGTGAGGTAGTTAAAGATGCGTCTCTTTGTGGATTAGGGGAATCTGCACCAAATCCAGTTTTGAGTACATTAAAGTTTTTTAAGGAGGAATATAAGCAACATGTAGTAGATAAAAAATGTGTTGCAGGAGTTTGTAAAGGACTTGTTAAATATGAGATTACTGATGAATGTATAGGATGTACCAAGTGTCTAAGAGCCTGTCCTGTACTGGCTATTAAAGGAAAAATTAGAGAAAAGCATAAAATTGATATAGATAAATGTATTAGATGTGGTTTATGCTACGAGGCATGTCCAACTAAGGCCATAATAAAAACTAGCTTAGGAGGTGAAGCTTAAAATGGTTAATATAAAAATTAATGGAATAAATTTAGAAGTTGAAAAAGGCAGTAGTATTTTAGAAGCTGCAAAAAAGATAAATATAAATTTACCAACACTGTGTCATATGTATATGGCAGATGGGGAAACTCGAAATTGTAAGGGAACTTGTAGAGTTTGTGTTGTAGAAGTAGAGGGGTGGAGTGGATTAGCACCATCATGTGCAACAGAAGTGAAAGAAGGAATGTCAATAAAGACTAATTCTATAAAAGCAATTAAAGCAAGAAGGATTATAACAGAGTTGTTATTATCAAATCACCCTAAGGATTGCTTAAATTGTGATAAGAATACAAATTGTGAGCTACAAAAGTTAGCTTCAGATTTAGGTGTAGATGAAAAAAAATATGAAGGAGAAATGGTAAACTTTGATTTAGATTTTTCTGACGGATTTATTAGAGATAGAGAAAAATGCATTTTATGTAGAAGATGTATTACAGCTTGCAATGATGTTCAAAAGGTACATGCTATAACTGCAGCTAACAGAGGATTTGGAACTAATGTATCAACTTTTTCTAATGATTCAATAAAAGATACAAACTGCACATATTGCGGTCAATGCGTAGCAGTCTGTCCAACAGGAGCTTTAAGAGAAAAAAGTGATTACAAAAAGGCATGGGAATTATTAGATGACGATAATAAATATGTTGTAGCGCAAATAGCACCTGCTGTGAGATCTGCTCTTGCTGAAGAATTTGGGTTAGAATCAGGAGGATTATCTACAGGGAAAATCATAACTGCATTAAAATTGCTATCATTTAATTCTGTATTTGATACAAATTTTGCAGCAGACTTAACCATAATGGAAGAGGCTAATGAATTTATAGAAAGATTTACTGTAGGAGAAAATTTACCTCTTATTACTAGTTGTTGTCCAGCTTGGATAAATTATGCAGAAAATAATTATCTAGAAAATATCAATCTTGTATCAAGTTGTAAATCCCCTCAACAAATGTTTGGAGCTATAGCTAAAAATTATCTTCCCAAAAAATTATCTGTAAAAAGGGAAAATTTGAAAGTTGTATCAATTATGCCATGCATAGCTAAGAAGTTTGAAGCAAATAGAAAAGAAATGATAAGTAATGATGGAATAAAGGATGTAGATCTAGTTATAACTACTAGAGAACTAGCTAAAATTATAAAAGAGGCAGGGATAGATATAATTAATTTAAAGGACTCAGAATTTGATAATCCGTTAGGGGTATCAAGTGGAGCAGGTACTATATTTGGAACTAGTGGAGGGGTCATGGAGGCTGCTCTTAGAACTTCCTATGAATGGATGACTGGAATGACACTAGAAAAAATAGATTTTGAAAATGTAAGAGGTTTAGAAGGAATTAAGGAGGCTAAAATAGATATAAATGGAAGAGAAGTTAATATAGCAGTTGTTAGTTCATTAGGAAATGCTAAAAAGGTTATGGATGATATAAAGTCAGGAAAATCTAAGTATCATTTTATAGAGGTTATGGCATGTCCTGGGGGATGTATTGACGGAGGAGGACAACCGTTTATAAAATCTAATAGAGAAATTCTAAAAAGGAGAATGGAAGCAATATACAATGAAGATAAAAATAAAAATATTAGAAAAGCTCATGAGAATCCCATGATACAAAAGTTATATGAAGACTTTTTACAAAAGCCCAATAGTTATATAGCGCATCAAATATTACACATCAGCCACAAAAAATAGTAAATAATAGGCTTAACTATATAGATTTAAATCTATAGCTAGCTCAAATCCATATAATTAAAGTTTTATAAAATAATATAGCTTAAGATAGGGGATAAAGAAGAAATTTATCCCCTATTCTAATATAATTAATTAGAATAGACAAAATATTGGCAAAAATATCAAAAAGCCCTCTTTTAATCAAAAAAACTATGGAAAAGAATAACAATAAATAGTATAATTAGTATGACTTATATATAGGATTAAAATTTAATTATATATAAGTCATTTTATAGTAGGAGAGATAATATATGCTAGAAACTATAATGATTTCACTTATATTTTGTAAGATAAAAGGTTTAAAAATAAAGCCTTTATTTAAAAATTGGACAATATACCCGGTTATGTTTATGGAGCTGATTTACATAATAATGCAGGTGAATATTTATCTCGAAAATTATTCAGTAATAAATTATGTAGGTGTACTAAAAACCATGTATTTATGTTCATATTTACCATTGATATTTAAGTATAACCAATATATATCAGCTATAATTGGAGCTGGATTTGTTATAATTGGAGGTATATTGAATGATATAGCAATATCAGTAAATAATGGATATATGCCAGTATTCCCTACGGTGTCATATCTAACAGGATATGCAAAAGCAGATTCATTTAGTAAAGTAAATGATATACATATATTAGGAGATTCAACAACTAAGTTAAAGATACTAACAGATATAATTGATGTTGGATATAGTGTTCTTAGTATAGGAGATGTATTTATAAGAGTGTATGTATTCATAATAATTTATAATGTAGTAAAGCTACTAAATACAACAAAAGAGAAAAATTAAAATAAACAATTAAGAGGGAGAAAAAATATGTTAAGACTGTATCCAATAGAATTCTTTTTAAGGGCAATACCAGAAAGTTTTATAGTTATATTTGCAATCTATATCTTCTCAAAAACAGAAATAAATAAAAAAAGATATTTAATAACGAGTATAACATTTTCTTTAATTATTTATATTGTTAGAATGTTACCAATAAGCTATGGAGTACATATGATTTTATCTGTTTTATTTTTATTATTTATAATGGCTTATTACAATAAATTAGATGTTATCAATGCAATAAAAAGTATTATACTTGTATATTTAATTCAGCTAATATCTGAAGCAATAAATGTCTTAATGCTTAATTTTATGAAGTTTGATTTGGAAACTTTACTTAAAGATCCGATTAGTAAAACTATATTAGGAATACCGTCATTAGCAATTACAGCAATTATGATATCAATTTTTTATATTATAAATAAAAAAAGAAGGAAGCTTAAAAAAATATGAATTTAGAATTAATATGTAAAAATATATCAATTAATTTAAAAAATCAATTAAATTTAAATGAGGATAAAGCTAGTATTATTGAATATGGGCTATTTGCATTTTTTCATATGAGTATATCAATATTATTAGTAGCAGTAATAGGATTAATATTTAATGTAATGATTGAAGCTTTAATAATTTCTTTTGTTGTAGCTATTTTAAGAAAATTTTCAGGTGGGGCACATGCAAGTACAGCACTTAACTGTGCAATAGTTGGAGTATTAATATCTGTAATACCAGCTTATATAACTAAAAATCTAAATTTTAATATTAATTATATAATTTTTATAGGAATTCCTTTGTATATAATTTCACTTATCATTGTTTATAAATTAGCACCAGTAGATAGTCCTAATAAACCGATAAAAAAGCAAGAAAAAATAAAAAAGTTAAAAAAAGGCTCTATTATATTATTATCTATTTATATGATTATTGTAGCTTTTAATGTGATTATATATTATATAAGCAAGAATCATATATTTTTAGTATATTCAGCTTGTATATATATAGGAATGTTATGGCAAGTATTTACTTTAACTAAATATGGTCATATTTTAGTTAATATAGTAGATTCTTTATTTATAAAAATTTTTAAGATATTAAGGGGGGAAAAAAATGAAAAGATTAAATAACAAAGTATTAATGGCAGTTGCCGCTTTTGCTACAGTAATTGCATCTGTAGTATCTACATCAGCATGTTTCTGGGCTATGTATCAACCAGAGGAGCCAAAGGCTTTAAGAGATGAGTAATTAAATAAAGATCGGATTTTCCGATCTTTATTTAAATAATTATGAGGTGAACAATTTGAATAAAATAAATAAAGATAAGAGAAAACAAATAAATGATATGGTTTCAATAGTAAAATTAGCATCATTAATGTTCACAGCTATTATATTTTTCCAGTATTTTTTTAATAATAATGAATTTTTAGACAATTTGGTGTATCAACAAATTATGTTCATGGCCTTAGGAGGTGTAATGCTATTATTATTAGCAATATATATGTTATGGTCATTTTCATTAAATGGTAAACTTAATAAGAGTAAATATAGGAAAATTATTTTTATAGAAAATTTAGCTTTTATAGCAATGTTTTTGGGAACAGTTATATTTTCGGGAGCTTATCAAAGTGAATATAAATATATATTTTTATTTATAATAACCAGTTCAACTATACAGTTAGGCTTAAAAAGTGGAATAACTATTGCAGGAATATCATCATTAGCAATATTAATAATGGATATATTATGTATGCCTAATGTTGCGGTTAACAAAAACTTTCAAAATGATTTGATATTATCAGGAATCTTTTTACTTACAGCTTGGCCTTTAGGGTTTTATGTAAAAATTGAGGGAGAGCATATAAGTAGATTAGAAGATTTAGTTAATAAGGATGGATTAACAGGTGTATTTAATCATAGATATTTTCATGATTCATTAAAAGAGAAAATAATATTATCAGAGAAAAATGGTGAGCCAATTTCTATGATATTTGTTGATATAGATTATTTCAAGCACTACAATGACCTATATGGACACCAAAGAGGAGATGAAGTATTAAGAACTATAGGAAATATATTAAAGAAAAATATAAGAAGTACAGATATCGCAGCCAGATATGGTGGGGAGGAATTTGCTTTAATATTACCAAATACTACAGAAGAGCAAGCATTATTAATAGCTGATAGAATAAGATCTGTAATAGAGAAAACTAAGTTTTATGGTGAGGAAAATCAGCCAAGTGGAGTTTTGACAGCATCTATGGGGGTTTCAGTTTTTCCAGTTAAAGCTAAAAGTGATATAGAACTTATAAAAAGTGCAGATGATGCATTATATAGAGCAAAATTCTTTAATAAAAATCGAGTTGAAACATATACATCTATATTAGATGATTTAAAAAATGATATTGATGAAAGAGATGTGGAATTAGTTACATCAATCAAAACACTTATAAGTGTAATTAATGCTAAAGATAGATATACATATGGACATTCAGAAAGAGTAGTATTGTATAGTAGATTATTAGCTCAAAAGTTAAATTTAAGCAAAGAAGAAGAAGATACATTAATATATGGAGCTTATATGCATGATATTGGTAAAATTAATATAGCTCAAGATGTATTAATGAAAAAAATGCCACTATTGCCTGAGGAATGGAATATGCTAAAACAACATCCGGAAAATGGTGTAGAAATAATAAAGCCTGTAAAATCATTGCAAAATATGATTCCAATAATATTACATCATCATGAAAAATATAATGGAACAGGTTATCCTGGAAATCTAAAAGGAGAAGAAATACCTTATTTAGCAAGAGTTTTAACTGTAGTGGATAGTTTTGATGCTATGACTTCAAATAGACCCTATAATAAAAGAAAAACTTATGAAGAAGCTATTATAGAGTTAAGAAATTTTAGTGGAATTCAATTTGATCCTATTATTGCAGAAAAATTTATAGAAGTAATAGAAGAAAATAAAGATAGATTAGATAGCCTTGTTTAATTTTGCGAAGCAAAATAGTGAAGAAGGAAAGAGTGAAAGAGTGAAAAAAGTTAAGGAAAAAATACTTAAGGGATTTTCGAATAAAGAGTGCTTTGCACAAGCTGAATTTAAGTTTTATGGAGAAAAACACTCTTAACTTTTCACTCTTTCATTATTAACTTTTCACTAAAAAATTGCTTCATAATTCATAATATATAATAAAAGCATTTTATAGAGGGGTGAAAGCAATGAAAATAGGAATAATTGGTTTAGGCAATATATGCGAAAAAGCATATTTACCTGTCATTACAGCTAAAGAAGAAGTAGAACTAGTATTTTGTACTCGTAATAAAGAAAAGTTAGATAGTTTATCAAAAAAATATAGAATTAATGAATCTGTATCTTCAGTTGATGATTTAATTAATATGAACATTGATGCAGCTTTCGTTCATACAGCTACAGAAAGCCATGTAGAGATAATAGAAAAGTTATTAAATAATAATATTCATGTTTATGTTGATAAGCCGATAAGCTATAATTATGAAGAGAGTTTAAGGATATGTAAATTAGCTAAAGATGTTAATAAGATATTAATGGTAGGTTTTAATAGAAGATTTGCACCAATGTATTCTGATCTTAAAAATTATGGAACTCCTTCAGTTATTAAATTAGAAAAAAATAGAGTAAATAGTCCAAAATCCTCAGAAGTATTTGTTTTAGATGATTTTATCCATGTTATAGATACTTTAAGATTTTTAATGGATGACGATATAGAAAATATAAATGTAAATGGATTAAAGAAAAATGAATTAATTTACAATCTTGTTGTTACAATGACGAATAAAAACACTACATGTATAGCAATGATGAATAGAGATGGTGGAGCAAATGAAGAAGAATTAGAGTACACTTCATGTGGAAAAAAGATAATAGTTAAAAATTTAATGAATTCAAAGATACTTATAAATAATATAGAAGAAAATAAAACATTTAAAGATTGGGATAGCATATTATACAGAAGAGGATTTGAAAGTATAATAAACGAATTTATTAATGGGGTAAGACTAGGAGTTCAACCTAAGCCAACAATAGAAGATGCTATAAAGACTCATAAAATATGTGATGAAATATTAAATGAAATAGATAATATATAAAAAAGGCAAGGAACAATATATAATATTTTGTAAAATAAGTTATTATTATTGTTCCTTAAGTTTTAAATTGGACATATATAAGTTTAAGTTACTTGTATCGAAAGTAAGTTATAAGAAACATTATATATGTCTAATTTTTTTTTATTATAAATTGATTTGTTTTGAATCTAATCGTTTATTTGTGTACTCTCTTATAAGTTGGTAAGCCACACTAAATACTGGTATTCCAATTAGCATACCAATTAAGCCAAGGGTACTACCACCAACTAACATGGCTAACATAACCCAAATTGCTGGAAGTCCAACAGAATTTCCCACAACTTTAGGATATATAACATTTCCCTCAAATTGTTGCAAACATAATATGAACACGATAAACCATAATGCTTGCATTGGATTTATTAGAAGAATTAGAAATACAGAAGGAATTGTGCCAATAAATGCACCAAAAACAGGAATTAATGCTGTAACTCCAATAAGAACACTAACTAATAAGGAGTAAGGCATAGAAAAAATATTCATACCTATAAAGCATAGAATTCCAAGTATAACAGCTTCAATGCATTGGCCTGTTATAAATTTAGAAAAAGTAGTATTAGAAAGTCTAATAACTCTAATTATCTTATCAGCTAATGGCTTAAATACAAATGCATATAATATCTTTTTTGAGTGATATAATAAGGTTTCTTTACTAGCAAGCATATAAATAGTTAAAACTATTGAAAGAACAAAATTTACAACACCACTGGTAATAGAGATAGTTGTAGTTAAGATACTTGTTAGAGAAGTTGTTAATAAACCACCAACTATTGTTAATAATTCCTTCCAAGTTGTCATTAAAGTATCGTATGCATTTTGTAATATTTCTGTTGATGATATATATTGATTTATTAGTTTCTCAAAAGATCTTACATAATCAGGTACAGCATTTAAAAGTGTAGAAATGCTTGATATAAGCTCAGGAATAACAAATAAAGCTAGTGCTATTACAAGGCCTATAACAGTAATAAAGGTTGCTAGAATAGATAATGGTCTCTTTAATTTTCTTGCGTAACCTGATTTTTGATTATCTAATAAGTTGAACACTTTATTTTCAAAGAAAGTCATAGGTAAGTTTAAAATAAAAGCCATACAAAAGGCAAGAATAAATGGCTTAAGTATACCTATAATGCTCCCAAAAGTACTAAGTACAGATTTAATATTTAAAAGAATGAAATAAAGAGCTATTAAATATGTTCCAAGTAGAATATTCTGTTTAAGCTTGTTACTTATATTTTTCAAATTTTAAAATCCTCCATTGTTTAAAGTTATATTATAATTTTAAATGAATAAGAATAAGAATACTAGTGATAAAGGTTAAATTATTTGTAAAATAAAAGAAAAATATATATAATGAATTATAACACTGTAATAATTCAGATTATTAATTGAAACATATATATAAAGGTAAGGAAGTTGAGAAAATGAGCAAAGTAAAGTTAGAGAATATAAAATTATTAGCAGATACTAAATATTTAAAATTATACAATGCAGAGTATACAAACAAATACGGAGTTTTAAGAAATTGGACTATAGCATCTAGAAAAGATTTAGATACTATAAATAATAAGTTTTTTCATGGTACAGAAGATAAAATTGATGCAGTAGTAATAATAGCTAAGCATATTAAAGAAGATAAATTAGTAATAATAAGGCAATTTAGAGTTCCTATAAATGATTATGTAATAGAATTACCAGCTGGACTTGTTGATAATAATGAGGGATTTGAAGAAGCAACTAAAAGAGAATTAAAAGAAGAAACAGGACTAGATTTAGTAAATATAGATTATAATAGAACAAAAGAAAAAGTATATGTTTCAGTAGGGATGACGGATGAATCTGTAGCACTTGTTTCATGTACTTGCGATGGTATTATTTCCAAGGAAAATCTAGAAGCAGATGAGGATATAGAAGCTATACTGATTTCTAAAGAAGAGGCAAAAGAACTTTTAAAGTCAAATGAAAATATAGATGTTAAAGCACTTCTGGCAATACAAAGCTTTATATTAAGCTAACTAATAGATGATGACGTACAATTTTTATAATCTAAATTAAGGGGATGTCTGTGGCATTCCCTAATTACTTTATTAAGATTTATAGTTGATATGCGTAAAGTTACGTTGATCTGAATTGAATTTATTCAATAAGGAAACATACATATCTCTACTTTTTAAATAAAATTTCATAAAAGAGACAAAATATTAAGGACTAACTGTGTATAGGAGTGCTTAATATGAAATACAAAAGTATAAAGAGTAATAGAGAATATTTCTATAATTTTGGAATGGATGAAGATATAGTAGATGAAGTAAAAAAAAGACTTTCTTATATAAAAGAGTCAGGATATTTTATGGGAGAAAATGATATAAAAATATATTATGAAAAGTATAAAGCTAAAAATCAAATAGGAAAAATAGTTATATCCCACGGCTTTACAGAGTGTATAGAAAAGTATAGAGAGATAATATATTATTTTATAAAAGAAGGTTATTCAGTATTTATAATGGAACATAGAGGTCATGGACGTTCAGGTAGATTAGGCAAAAAACATGAAAGCCAAATAAACATAGAAGATTTCAATTATTATGTAAATGATTTTAAAGTATTTATAGATAAGATAGTAATTAAAAATACTGATAAGATATATTTATATTCTCACTCTATGGGAGGTACAATAGGGGTGATGTTTTTAGAAAAATATCCAGGAAGCTTCAAAAAAGCTATTTTATCTTGTCCGATGTTAGAAATAGCAATAGGAAACATCCCTAATTTTATAGCGAGAATTATAGCTAAAGTAAGCATATTATTAGGTAAAGGTGATGAATTTATATTTGGAAATATGCCATTTGAAAGTACTTACGATTTTATTTTAGCTTCAACATCAAATGAATTTAGATATAACGTATATTATAGAGAAATAATAAGCAATGAGAAGATACAAAGAGGTGGAGGTTCATTTAGGTGGCTTTATGAATCATTAAAATCTTTTAAATATATATTTAAAAGAGAAAATTTAGAAAAAATTGATATACCAGTTTTGATTTTTCAAGCAGGAAAAGATTCTTTAGTAGGTGCAAGAGGAGAAAATAAATTCTCAAGAAAGTGCAAAAGTTGTGAGCTTGTTAGATTTGAAAATGGAAAGCACGAACTCTATTTAGAAAATGATGATATATTAATACCTTACTTAGAAAAAATATTTAATTTTTTAAGTGATTAATTAAAAAAATATTAAAAAATTAAAAATAGATTTATTAATAGGTTAAAAATAAAACTAATATCCTTTTATTATTAACAATAATATTGTAAATGAAATATGATATTATATAAAACATAAGGAGGGATGTAAAATGATAGATATACTAAGGTTAAAAAATAAAAATGGAAATATAGTTAATGCTAAATACAAAGAGCTTGATTTAAGCTATATAGATCAAATAATAGAGTTACAAGAAATTATAATGCAAGATTTAGATGACAAACAATTATATGCCCCTACAGAGAGAGAGGAATTTATAGAATATTTTCAAAAAGGTGCAAAAATAATTGGTTATTTAAATGAAGAAGAAGAATTAATTGCTATGGCCGTTTATATAAAAAAGGGATATGATAAAGGTAATTATGGGTATGATTTAGATTTAGAAGGTGAGAACTTACTTAAAGTTGGTCAAGTTGAGTCAACAGTAGTTAGAAGTGATTATAGAGGAAATGGACTTCAACGACTACTTTGCGAAAAAATAGAGGATATAGCTAAAAATGAAAAAGTTAAACTATTAACTTCAACAGCTTCCCCATATAATAAATATAGTGTTAATACTTTTGAAAAATTAGGCTATAAAATCGAAAAAGAAAAAATCAAATATGGTGGCTTAAGAAGATATGTATTAGCAAAAGAATTATAAAATATATGTTAAATTATGTAAAAAAGGCTTATTCCTTTGAATAGCCTTATTTTTTTGCATAAAAATAAAATAAAAGTAGAAATGTAAAGCTAATAAAAGTTATTGGCAAATAATCATGTCATATAGGTAAAATTAAAAAAAATATAATTTGATTAAATCAGAGCTATTTAGTATGATATAATTAATTCAGACTGAAATAATAGGAATTGATTTAAATTCACATAAAACACGTTAAGGAGATGTAAATATGAGTGATGTTTTATTAAATATAGATGGGTTAAAAACAGCAGTAGAAGGCAAAGAAATTTTAAAGGGATTGAACTTAAAAATAAATAAAGGTGAAATTCACGTAATAATGGGACCAAATGGTGCAGGAAAGTCAACATTAGCTAATACATTAATGGCTCATCCAAAATATAAACAAGTTGAAGGTGAGATTACATTTGAAGGTGAAGATATAACAGAATTAAAAACTGATGAAAGAGCAAAAAAAGGCTTATTCTTATCCTTCCAACATCCAGAAGAAGTACCAGGTATAACTGTAGAAAATTTTATAAGAAGCGCAAAAATAGCTAAGGATGGTCAATTAATTAAGTTCTTAAAGTTTGATAAAGATTTAAAGAATAATATGAAAGAATTAAAAATTGATAATGAATATTCAAAGAGATATTTAAATGTGGGTTTTTCTGGTGGAGAAAAGAAAAAGAACGAAATATTACAAATGCTTATGTTAAGCCCTAAGCTTGCAATATTAGATGAAACTGACTCAGGACTAGATGTAGATGCAATAAGAGTAGTTTCTCAAGGTATAAAGATGTTTGCAAATGAAAATAATGGAGTTTTAATAATAACTCACAATACTAAGATACTTGAAAATTTAGAAGCTGATTATGTTCATGTTTTAGTTAATGGGAAAATAGTTAAAACTGGAGATGCATCTTTAGCTAAAGAAATTGAAAAAGATGGATATGAAGCTTTTAAAATAGAAGCATCAGTATAGTGTGGAGGTGAGCACTTTGGAAATAAAGAATAAGACCTACGTAGAAGATATGGATAGAGGAATCTACGATGTTAAAAATGAAGATACATTTGATTTTAAAGCAGATAAGGGTTTAACAAAGGAAATCGTAGAAACCATTTCAAAAGAAAAAAATGAACCAGAATGGATGAAAGAATTTAGATTAAAATCTCTTGAGGTATATAATAAAATTAAACTTCCAACATGGGGACCATCATTAGATGAACTAGATATGGATAATATAGTTACTTATGTTAAGCCAAAATCAAAACTTCATGAAAGTTGGGATGAAGTTCCTGAAGATATTAAAAAAACTTTTGATTTATTAGGAATACCAGAAGCAGAAAAGAAATCATTAGCGGGTGTTGGAGCACAATATGATTCAGAGGTTGTTTATCATAGTATAAGAGAAGATCTTGTTAAACAAGGCGTAATTTATACAGATATGGAGACAGCAATTAAGGAACATGAAGATATAGTTAGAGAATACTTTATGAAATGTGTTACACCAAGTGACCACAAATTTGCAGCATTACATGGAGCTGTTTGGTCTGGCGGATCATTTGTATATGTACCAAAAGGAGTAAATGTAGATATTCCACTACAATCTTACTTTAGATTAAACTCACCAGGTGCAGGACAATTTGAACATACATTAATAATTGTTGAAGAGGGAGCTAAGCTTCATTTTATAGAAGGCTGTTCAGCCCCTAAGCACAATATGACAAATTTACATGCAGGCTGTGTTGAATTATTTGTAAAAGAGGGAGCAACACTTAGATACAGTACAATAGAAAACTGGTCAAAGAATATGCTTAACTTAAATACAAAAAGAGCAATAGTTGAAAAAAATGCAAGAATAGAGTGGATATCAGGATCATTTGGATCACATATATCAATGCTTTATCCTATGAGTATTTTAAAAGGAGAAGGTGCAAGAGCAGAATTTACAGGAGTATCTTTTGCTGGAAAAGGCCAAAACTTAGATACTGGAGCAAAAGTAATACATGCAGCACCAAATACTTCTTCAACAATAAATTCAAAATCAATATCTAAAAATGGAGGGGCTGCTACTTATAGAGGTGTTGTAAAGGTAAGCTCAAATGCTTATAACTCTAAATCAGTAGTATCTTGTGAATCATTGATGCTAGATAATTTATCTAAATCTGATACTATACCAGTTATAGATTTAATGAATGATGATGTTGAAATAGGACATGAAGCTAAAATAGGTAAAATTAGTGATGAAGCTATATTCTATCTAATGAGTAGAGGAATAAGTGAAGAAGAAGCTAAATCAATGATAGTAAGAGGATTCGTTGAACCTATATCAAAGGAATTACCACTAGAATATGCAGTAGAAATGAATAATTTAATTAAGCTTGAACTAGAAGGGAGCATTGGATAATGAATATTAATTTAAATTTCAATAATTTAAATAAGACTCCTGTAAGAACTAAAAGCTGGTTAAATGTTAATGATGTAACATTGAAAGATTATAAAGCTCCTGAAATAGGAAACTTTAATAATGATGAAATAACTGGTAATGATTTAGAAGGAGTTACGATAGAAAGACTTAATAAGGGAAATGTATTTCCATTAAATAAGAAATTTATTTATGGAGTTTCAGATGAAATAGTTAAGCAAGGAGAACTTCATTTTAATAAGGGATATATAATAAATATAGATAAAAATGCTAATGTAGAAGAGCCAATACTTATAGAATTCAATATGGATAAGGAAAATAGCACTTTAGTAGATAATATTTTAATAGTGGCAGAAGAAAATTCAAATGCAAAAGTAATTATAAAATATAATTCATTAGATGATAGTGAAGGATATCATAATGGTGTCTGTAAGATATTTAGTAAAGACAATAGTAACATTCAAGTTGTTAAAGTGAATTTATTAAATAAAAATACCATGAATTTAGATTCAAACCTTTCTGATGTTGGATATAATGGTAAGGTTGATTTTGTTTCAATAGATTTAGGTGGGAAAAACAGTATAACAAATTATCATGGTGATTTACTTGAAGATAATTCACAGTCAACACTTAGTTCAATATACTTAGGTGGAGATAAAAAAGTCATAGATATGAATTATGTTATGACTCATAAGGGAAGAAGAAGTAAGTCAGAGATAACAACTAAAGGAGCACTAAAGGGAGAAGCAAGCAAAATATTTAGAGGAACTCTTGATTTCAAAAGAGGAACTACAAGAAGTGTTGGAGTAGAGGATGAATATTGTATGATACTATCTCCTAAAGTAAGAGCAAAAGCACTTCCATTACTACTTTGTGAAGAAGATGATGTATCTGGAGAACACGCAGCAGCTTCAGGTAAAATAGATGAAGCAAAACTATTCTATTTAATGAGCAGAGGCTTAAACTATAATGATGCTAGAAGAATAATTATAGAAGGAGCTTTTAATCCAATAATAGATAAAATAGATAATGAAAATATAAGAGAAGCAATTTTAGCTTCCATAAAGGAATGTTTAGATAATGAATAATATAGATTTTTTGAAGGATTTTCCTACATTAAATAAAGAAAAAAATGGGAAAAGAATAGTTTATTTAGATAGCGCTGCAACAACACAAAAACCTAATTCTGTTATAAATTCTATAAAAGATTATTATGAACAATCTAATGCAAATCCTCATAGAGGAGCTTATGAATTGAGTGTACTCGCAACGGAAGCTTATGATGAAGCAAGAGAAAAGGTTAAAAAGTTTATAAATGCAAAATATAGAGAGGAAATAATTTTCACTAAAAATGCAACTGAATCATTTAATCTTTTAGCAATGTCATATGGAATGACTTATATAAATGAAGGTGATGAAATAGTAATTTCAATTGCAGAACATCACTCAAATTTAATTCCATGGCAACAAGTAGCAAAGGCTAAAGGTGCAATTCTTAAATATATGTATACTGATGAAAATGGTGAACTTACAGAAGAAGAGGTAAAAAGTAAAATTACTGAAAAAACAAAGATTGTAAGTATAACACATGTATCTAATGCTTTAGGAACAATAAACCCTGTAAAAGAAATAGCGGAATATGCTCATTCAAAAGGAGCTGTAGTTATAGTTGATGGAGCACAAAGCGTTCCACATATAAAAGTAGATGTTAGAGATATAAATGCAGACTTTTTAGTAATTGCAGGACATAAGCTATTAGCACCTATGGGCATAGGGATACTATATGGCAAGAAAGAATTACTAGAAAAAATGCCACCTTTAATGTTTGGTGGGGATATGGTAGAGTATGTATATGAACAAGAAACTACTTTTAATGTATTACCATATAAATTTGAAGCAGGAACTCAAAATGTCGAGGCTGCAGTAGGGTTATCAAAAGCAATAGATTACTTAAATGGAATAGGTATGGAGAACATAGAAAAAATTGAAAAAGAACTAATGACTTATGCATATAAAGAAATGAGTAAACTTGAATATGTGAAAATATATGGACCTAAAGATATTGAAAAAAGAGGTGGAGTTTTATCTTTTGAAATAGAAGGGGTTCACCCGCATGATGTAGCTTCAATATTTGATACTTTTGGAGTTTGTATAAGAGCAGGTAATCACTGTGCACAACCTCTAATGAGATATATGGGAATAAATGCAACATCTAGAGCAAGTATATATTTCTATAATACAAAAGAAGATGTTGACAGATTAATAGAAGCAGTAAAACAAACATATGATATGTTTTCAAAATGGAGGTAATGTTAATGGATTTAAATGCTATATATACAGAGCTTATAATGGAGCACAGTACTTCAAGACATAATAGAAGAAAGCTAGACAATCCAGATTTATCTGAAAAGGGTCATAATCCAAGTTGTGGGGATGAAATAACATTAGAATTAAAAATGAATAAAGATATAATAGAAGACTTGGCTTTTACTGGTCAAGGCTGTGCGATATCTCAAGCATCAACTTCAATGATGATAGATCTTATTAAAGGTAAGAATAAAGAAGAAGCTTTAAAACTTGTAGAAACATTTATTGGAATGATAAAGCGAGAAATAAGTGATGAAGAAGAGCTTGAAGCATTAGAAGATGCTATAGTTTTAAAAAATATATCAAATATGCCAGCTAGGGTAAAATGTGCTGTTCTTGCATGGCATACATTAAAAGAAGCTATAGGTGAAGAAAAATAATTTTAGATTATTAAGTAAGGGGCGTTTTAATACGCCTCTTTTAACTCTTTAAGAAATTATAAAAAGTTTATCATGTTGATAACTATTTATAATTTACTTCCTTCAGTTTTTTAGTGGACGTATGTAAGTTTATATTGACTTGGAGCGAAGCGAGCAATAAGCACATTTACATATGTCCACTTTTTAATATAGATATAAATAATAATTATTAGTTTTTAAAAGATATAGCTTAATATATACAAGTATTTCATAATAATTTGAAAAATTGAGACTATTTAATCTTTTGTGTTATAAATAAGTATTTGATAGAACAAACATATATATGGTAAAATTAGTTCACTATATTTTAATTTAAGGAGAATGAATAAATGGAAGGAAGTCCCGGGAGTAGTTTTATTTTAATTTTAATATTGGTAATGGTTAATGCATTTTTTGCATCAGCGGAAATGGCAATAGTATCATTAAATAAAACCAAAATAAACATATTAGCAGAAGAAGGAAATAAAAAAGCGATATTATTAAGAGATATACTTAAAGAACCCAATAATTTCTTATCTACAATACAGGTAGGAATTACATTTGCAGGTTTCTTTGCATCAGCATCGGCAGCAACATCAATTTCAGGTGGCTTTGCAAATGTATTAAAAAATATTAATATTCCTTATAGTGAAAGTATTGCATTAGTTTTAACCACTTTAGCTATTTCATATTTAACACTAGTTCTTGGAGAATTAGTGCCTAAAAGAATAGCACTTCAAAATTCAGAAAAGGTTGCAATGTTTTCTATAAAAATAATATTATTTATATCAAAAGTAACTAAACCATTTGTATGGTTTTTATCATTTTCAACAAACCTAATACTTAAGATATTTGGATTTAAAACAGAAGGAATAGAAGAACAAATATCAAGAGAAGAAATTAGAAGTCTTATAGAAATAGGAGAGGAAAATGGTGCAATAAATCAAGCAGAAAGAGAAATGATTGATGGAATAATAGAATTTGATGATACAGCAGCTAAAAAAATAATGACCCCAAGAACAGAAACATTTTTGTTAGATGTTAATGAAAATATTAGAGATTGTATAAAAGAAATTTTAGATGAAAATTTTTCAAGAATACCTGTTTATGAAGATGAAGTAGATAATATTATAGGTATATTGCATATGAAAGATTTATTTGCAAATATAGTTGAAAAGGGAATAGACAATGTAAAAATAAGAGAGCTAATAAAAGATCCATGTTTCTTTATAGAAACAAAAAGCATAGATGATTTATTTAAAGAATTAAAAGATAAGAAAGCTTATATAGCTATTTTAATAGATGAATATGGTGGTTTTTCAGGAATAGTAACAATGGAAGACATTATAGAAGAAGTAATGGGTGAAATCCTAGATGAGTATGATGATAATTTAGATATAGAAAAAATAGATGATGAAAATTATATAGTTAGTGGATTAATGACATTATCAGATATAAGTGATTATTTGGATATAGAATTAGAATCAGAGGTAGCGGATACAATAGCAGGACTTTTTATTGAAAAACTTGGAGAAATTCCAACTAACACAAAAAATTGCGAAGTAAAATTTGATAATATAACTTTAAAGCTAGTTAAATTAGATGATAGAAGAATAGATAAAATTCATTTGATTATAAATAATAAACTTAAAAATAGAGCTGAAGAAAATAACAAAGAATAGAAATGTAGAATAGATTTTAATGTATAATAAATCTTTATATTATTAAACTAATATAAAGGAGAGTGATATTATGAATGATGAAAATATAAAAGTGCTTAATAAAGAATTAGAAGGAATTATAATGGGAGAAAATGAAATAGCAAAATTAAAAGAAAAAGCTGTTGATTATAAAGTTATAGAACTTCTAGATAAGGTATTGATAACAGTTCAAAAAAATAAAGATTTAATAGTAAAAGAAATTGAAGAATTAGGATCTAAGGTTCCATATGATGAAGGCTTATGGGGAAAGTTTTTAGAACTATTTAATAGCTTTAAAGAAATGAATATAGATACTGATAAAGAAATATTAAAAACAGCTATTAAAGGTACAGAGATGGGTTTTAAAGCTATTTTAGATTTCGTGATAAAAGAAAATAATATACATGAGCACTTAAAGAAAAGTTTAATAGCAGTATCAGATGAATATGCAGAACAAATAAAATCAATGCAAGAATACTTATTAAAGATTAGTTAAAGATATTTTTAATATATATGTATAAATTTATTCTATTAAAGCAAAATAAGTTTAGTAAAATAAAGGAGTGTATATATATGAATCAAAAGATAATGTCTTTCAATGATGAAAATGGGAATAAAGTTGATTATGAAATCTTAGAACAAAAATTAATATGTGGAAATGAATATGTAGCTATGGCACCTGTAAAGGATAAATCACATATAGAAATATATAAAATTAAATTTGATAAAGAATGGAATGAAAGTTTAAGTGAAGTAGAATCTCAAACAGAGATAGATATGTTTAAACAAGTTTCAAATTTAAAATTTTAATATAAAAAGAAGTCAGTTTAGTTGTTACTATGCTGACTTCTTTTTTTGATTAAAGTTTAAGGTAACAAATAAAAATAATTATGAATAGTATAAAGTAAAATAATTGTAGGAGTAATTTAATCATGAATAGTTATAACTTAATTATGAGACTTCAAGCAAAGATGCAAGATCCTAGATTTGCAGAACGATTTAATAGGATAGTATCAGAGTTTAATAGTATTCCTGGAGTACAGCAAGAAGTTATGAGAATAGCTCAAATAGAGGATGAAAAAAAGAGAGAAAAAGCTATATCAAAATTACCTGATCGAGTAAAGAGATTGGTTAGAGAAGTAAATTCATTACTAAATGAATAATTTACATCATAGTTACTAAGGAGATAAAAACTTTTATAAAGCATTAACAAAAGGTATAAAAGATTCATATATTATGTATTATAAACATTTATAACAAGGAGATAAAAAAGATGGAAACAAATTATGAATTCGGTACTAAAGATTTCGAAGAAATTCTAAAAAGAATTCAGCAAGATGAAACAAGTTCTTTTCAAGATGTTAATTTCACCGAAAATAATTCTTCAGGATTTGGAGAAGAAAATAATTTAATGAATGACATTGAAGAATTGAGTAAAAATAATATTTTCCAAGATAATAGTTTTGTTGAAGAATCTACTAGAAATAAAAGTTCTTGCGGATGTAATGATAATAATGACATAAATGACATAGGATGTAGCGATAATAATGGAATAATTGATTGTCGTAAATGGTATGAAAGAGGATTAAGAGCAGGTTTAGAAAAAGGATATATAAAGGGATATGAGTGTGGAAGGCAACAAGGACGAAGAGAAGGTTTTAGAGAAGGCTATGCAAGAGGAATTGCTAGAGCTCAAGAATTAGCAAGAGCTAGCTATGAAAGAGGGTATAGACAGGGATATAATGCAGGATATAGAGCAGGATATCAAAAAGGATATCAAAAAGGTTGCAGGGTAGGATATCAAAGAGGTGTTAGAGTAGGATTCCAAAATGGTCTTAGACAAGGATATGAAAATGCTTATAGGGAAATATTGAATTGTTTAAATAATGCTAGGCAAAGAACTAGTAACCTAAGTAATAATAGTGGTACTAGAAATGGTTGCTGGAGATCAGTAACCTAAAAATAAAATGATAATGGGGCTGTCGAATAGACAGCCCCATTAAGAATTATTTTATTAATAAATTCATACTCTATATAAAGGAGAGAAAGAGTATGAAAAATTTTTTTATTTTTAAAAGAGCATATGATAGCTATAGAATGAATATTTTTGAGCAAATCATTCCTTTAATAATAATGATAATAATAATAGGATTATTATTATTATATAGAGATAGAATAAGAATAAATAGTAGAGCAGAAAAAATAATAAGATATATATTAACATCTGTATCAGGAGTATTCTTTATATCTTATTATTTAGCAAATTGGATGATTATAGGGATAGAGTTAGAAAACTTACCATTACATCTTTGTTATATATCAAATATATTATGCATAATTCTTGGTATTAACAAGAATAAAAAAATATATAATTTTACACTTTGTTATGGATTAATAGGAGGAATTGGAAGTTTATTATCTATGGATACATCATTATCAAGTAGATATTTTAAATACTATCAATTTATGGTATCTCATATTTCCATAATAGTAATTCCGTTATATTTTCTTATAATACATAAATATTTCTTAAATGAAATGGAAGTATTAAAGGTATATATCATGCTTCAAATAATAGGTATAACAATGGGAGTATTCAATCATATATTCAATACAGATTATTTTTTTGTAACTTTCAATTCAAATCTAGCTGCTAGAGGAACTATTCTTGAAGATATAGGAAGTGGATATAATTATTTTATAAATCTAGAATTATTATCATTAATATACATGGGAATAATATATATTATTGTAAAAATTGTGAATAAAAAAATAATAAAAGCTATAGAAGATAATTCTGATTTTAATTGATAAAAGTTATCAATTAGTGTAAGATAAGTATATAAACAAATATAGTAAGGAGGATAAAAATATGAGTAATGTAACTATAGCTTTCTTAATAACATTGTTTGCTGGACTTGCAACTGGTATAGGAAGTTTAATAGCCTTTTTAGCAAAAGGAACAAATAAGAAGTTTTTATCCATAAGTTTAGGTTTCTCAGCAGGAGTTATGATATATGTGTCTATGATTGAAATATTTTCTAAGGCTAAGGATTCATTAATATCAGCATTAGGAGAAAGAACAGGAAATTATTTAACAGTAGGTTCATTTTTTGCAGGAATGTTCTTAATTGCAATAATTGATAAATTTGTACCTAGTGGAGAAAATCCACATGAAGTTAAGTTAATTCCTTCAGAAAATAGTGAGGATAAGAGTGCTAGTGGTTTATTAAGAACAGGAGTTTTTACTGCATTAGCAATAGCAATTCATAACTTTCCAGAAGGATTAGCTACTTTTGTATCAGCCTTAGGAGATATGAAAATAGCAATCCCTATAGCAGTAGCAATAGCAATTCATAATATACCAGAAGGAATATCAGTGTCAGTTCCAATTTATTATGCAACAGGTGATAAGAAAAAAGCTTTTATATATTCCTTTTTATCAGGAATGTCAGAACCGGTTGGAGCAATTGTAGGCTACGTGTTTCTAAGAAATTATTTTAATGATTTAACATTCGGAATAATTTTTGCTATGGTAGCTGGTATAATGGTGTTTATTTCATTAGATGAATTATTACCTGCTGCTAAAGAATATGGAGAGCATCATTTATCAATATATGGATTAATTTTAGGAATGATAGTAATGTCAATAAGTTTACTATTATTCATTTAAAAAAGATTGTCTAAATTAGTTTTAGACAATCTTTTTTTGTAATATAAATTAATAAAGTAAATTTGAAAAATATAAGTACTATAGTAATAATATAAAGTAAAAATGATAATATTAGAATTCATATAAATAATGAATAAATAGTTAAATTTTATTAGTAATAGATATTTTAAAATTAAATGTATTATAATTGGAATTATAAAACTTATAAAAAAATAAACTTATTTTTTAAATTTAATATTTTATAAATAGGTTTATTAAGTTTTAATCTTATAGCATAATAATTATATAAATTATAAATTAAAATATATAATAGGAAGAGGTATAAAATGAAAGTAAATTGGAATAGTAAATATACAACAATAGCCACTTATTCATTTATAGTTGCAATTTTAGTAATATTATTTTATTTAGCAATATCCCAGGTTACTATATTTACAGATAAACTAGATTCAATAATTATTATAATGCAACCGTTTATAATTGGATTCTCAATTGCATATATAATAAATTTTTTATTAAACTTTTATGAAAAAATAGTTTTTGAAATGAAATATGTAAAGAAATTAAAGATAAAGTCAAAAAGAGGGTTAGCAATAATATTTTCATATATAACAGCTTTTTTTATAATTAGTATGTTTATAAAATTTTTATTACCTCAGCTTATAGATAGTGTTATAGGATTAGTAAATAATATTCCAACATATATAATGAACTCTACAAAATTTGCAAATGAAACAATATTGAAATTAAATATAGAAGAGCGATACTCACAAATGTTGTTAGACAACTTTAATAATTTAGTAAACTACATAATTAAGTTTGCAACCAATTTAATTCCTGCATTTGGTGGCTTTTTAGCTGATATTCTTTCAAGTATATGGAATGTGGTTTTAGGAATAATAGTATCAGTTTATTTATTAATAGATAAAGAAAAGTTATGTGCATTAAGCAAAAAAATTACTTATGGATTATTCTCAAAAGAATATGCTGATGGGATTATTGAATTAGCGCATAGAAGTAATTATACTTTTGGAAGATTTATAGTAGGGAAAATAATTGATTCTTTAATAATAGGGATATTGACATTTATAGTATTAACTATATTTTCAATTCCATATACAATATTAGTATCATCAATAGTTTGTATAACTAATGTTATACCTTTTTTTGGTCCCTTTATAGGAGCAATTCCATCTTTTATAATAATTTTATTTATATCACCAGTTAAGGCCATATGGTTTTTAGTAATAATTTTATTTATACAACAATTAGATGGTAATGTAATAGGACCAAAGATTTTAGGAGACTCAATAGGAATATCAGCATTCTGGATATTATTTTCTATATTAGTTGCAGGGAAGTTATTGGGAATAATAGGAATGATAATAGGAGTGCCATTATTTGCAATTTTTTATTCTATAGTAAAGTATTTTATAGAAAGTAAATTAAGAAAAAAAGGATTAAATACTGAAACAAAGGATTATATGAAATAGGTTTCTTTGTTGTAGAAATATAAATAAGCTAAAGCTAAAAAGGAGTTGTTATTAAAACAGCTCCTTTTTATGTAAATTTATAAGTTTAAATGAATATTTACAAATTACCAACTTCCAGAAGAACCTCCGCCATTTGAAGAGCCACCGCCAAATCCACCGAATCCACCGCCAGAGCCGCCGAAGCCTCCAAATCCGCCACCGCCACCGGAGCCTCTGCCTCCAGGACCACCACGTCTTCCGAAGAAACTACTCCAAAAAAGAATTTTAAAAATTGTTCTTATTATTCTTCCACGATTAAAAATTATATCAAGTATAAGAAGCACTAGTATTATACCAATAGGTATGGCATCAAAAATACTACTTGAATCTTGCCTATTAGATTCTTTAGGAATTTCTATATTTAGTGATTTGCTTAAAGTAACACCATATTCTTCTGCAATAAGGTCATTAAAAGTACTATAGCTTTTTATTATTCCAGAACCATAATTGTCGTTTTTAAAATCATCTGTAGCTAAGGACTCCATGACTCTATTACTTAAAGCATCTGGTATTACACCTTCTAAACCTCTTCCAACTTCTACTCTCCACTTTCTATCCTTGATGGCAACTAAAATTAACAAACCGTTATCTTTAGCCTTTTGCCCTATTCCCCAAGAACGAAATAGGTTTATTGAGTAATTCTCAATAGGAATATTATCTGTAGTATCTATAATTACAACAATAGATTGAGCTCCAGTTTTATCTTCAAGCTCTTTTCCTAAAGAGACAATTGTTTCTATTTCATTTGAATTTAGTATATTCGAATAATCATTTATATACTTATAATTTGTAGGTGAAGGATAATTAACTTGTGCTGAAATTGAAATTGAAAAACTAAAAATTATTAAAAGAGAAGATAATAATATTTTTTTTAACTTACTTATAACATTCATAATTATCT
The DNA here is from genome assembly GCF_039521405.1 of Clostridium sartagoforme. Classification (NCBI taxonomy): domain Bacteria; kingdom Bacillati; phylum Bacillota; class Clostridia; order Eubacteriales; family Clostridiaceae; genus Clostridium; species Clostridium sartagoforme. Next base: position 161,869 of record NZ_BAAACH010000037.1, on the reverse strand, counting down.
AGAAAAATCAACGGAAGGCACTTCACTAGCATTATCACTTGCTTTATAAAGTTGCTTTTCCTCGAATCTAAATATTGAAGAAATTATATTAGTAGGAAATCTTCTCATCTTAGTATTGTAATTAGTTACAGCTGTATTATAATCTTGCCTAGCAACAGCTATTCTATTTTCTGTTCCTTCTAACTGAATACTTAAATCTTTGAAGTTTTGATTGGATTTTAAATCAGGATAATTTTCTACTACTACAAGTAATCGAGAAAGAGCACCTGATAATTCACTATCTGCATTTGCTTGTTCAGATATATTTGAAGCTCCAGAAAGTTTACTTCTTGCATTGGCAATATCAGTAAAAATATCTTTTTCTTGAGTAGCATATCCCTTAACTGTATTAACTAGATTAGGTATTAAATCAGATCTTCTTTGCAATTGAGTATCTATATTGGATTCAGAAATATTAACAAGTTGCTCTAAAGATACTAATTTATTATAACTAGAAATTATAGGGAATATAATTATAATAATAACTACAATTATAGCTATTAATATTTTTAGTCCTTTTTTCATAAAAAAATACATCTCCTTTCTATATTAAATATTATATGTAGAAGAAAGATGTATTATTAAATATTTAATTTATAATTACTCTAAAAATGGATCTATCCAATAAATAAAGTTAAGATTAAAAGTAGGGTAAAAGTCCAATGCAAATTATTAGTATACGGTATCCCAAGCTTTTCAAAGTTACAAACAGATTTATGAGCTTTTAAAGCTATTGGTAATGTTATAAATACTAATAATGAAATAGCAGGATAAAATCCTGTTATTACGTATAGTAGCGTTAATACATAAGCTCCAAAAACTAAAAATCTATAAATATACTTACTATATTTGCTTCCAATTCTAACGCTTAATGTTCCAAGACTTAAATTAGCATCTCTTTTAAAATCTCTCATCTCATTACTTATCATTAAAGCGGGAATAATGAAAGAAGCAGGTAAAGATAACAATATTGGATATAAGCTTATAGATTGGGTAAATGGATAAGAAGCACCTAAAACCATTAATGGCCCCATTGTTATAAAGGAAATTGGTACTCCAAGTCCTTTTCTTTTAAAAACAAAAGGTTCACCAGTATATGCATAAGCAGAAAATATTCCAACTACGCCGATAAGTAACATTTTTAAATCAGTTATGTAAATAAGATATAAACCACTTAAGGAAGATAGCCCAAAGCAAAGCATGGCCCAAAGAAAAACATATATATCAAAATAAGTTCTTTCTACTCCTAAAAACTTTATTTTTCTTCCACTAGGTCTATAATATCTAAAACTTCCTTCAAAATAATCATTTACTAAATTAGCACCGGATTGAGCTAGTATACCGGCAATAGTTATAATCAAAATTAATATAATATCACTAGAGCTATTTAAATTTATAAATCCCATTTTGTATGCGGATGCAATTCCAAGAGTTGTAGAACCTATTGCCAAGGTTAGTGAAAATGGGCGAAATGCCTTCCAAGAGTCTTTAATGAATTTTAATACGTATTCTTTATTCAAACCAACCACCTCATTTATTTAATAGTAACGAGAAATTCTATCATAAAAAAGAAATTTTTTCAATTAACAACATCTAAGAATTTCGATAGAAGTGTTAAGTTTTTTGTATGGAAGTAATTAGCATATAAATTTATAATAATAAATGTAAACGAAATCAATTTAATGTTAACGATTTTTATAAAGGTGGAGGGTTAATATGAAAAAGGTTAAAAAATTACTTACAATGGCAATGGCTACAGTTATGGTTACAGCTTCATTAGTAGGCTGTGGAGGTAAGACGGAATCTCCAAGTGGTGGAGATACATCAAAGGGAGATAAAGTTAAGGTTGGGGTATGTTTATACAAATTTGATGATACTTATATTTCAACAGTTCGTCAAAACTTAGAAAAATTACAATCTGAAAACTCAGATAAAGTTGAGTTTACTTTCTATGATGGAAAAGGTGACCAAGCTACTCAAAATGATAGTATAGATACATTACTTCAAAAGGATGTGGATCTTTTATTAGTTAATTTAGTTGATACAGGAGCAGCTCCAACAGTAATCGACAAGATTAAAGCAGCTGAAAAACCTGTAGTATTATTTAACAGAGAGCCATCAGCAGATGCTATAAAAGCATATGACAAAGCTATATTTGTTGGAACAAATGCAAAAGAAGCTGGGGTTATGCAAGGAGAAATACTTTCAAAAGCATGGGAAGGTAATAAGGCAGCTATAGATAAAAATGGAGATGGAGTATTACAATATGTAATGTTAAAGGGTGAACCTGATAATCCAGAAGCAGTTGCAAGAACTCAATATTCAGTTTCAACTTTAAATGATAAGGGAGTTAAAACAGAAGAATTAGCACTTCAAGTTTGTAACTGGGATCAAGCGTTAGCACAAAATGCTACAGAAGCATGGTTCTCAAAATTTGGTGATAAGATTGAAGCCGTAATAGCTAATAACGATGGTATGGCTCAAGGGGCTATAGCAGCATTAACAGCTCAAGGATATAACAATGGTGATGCAGCAAAAACTATTCCAGTTATAGGTGTTGATGCTACAGCAGCAGCTCAAGACTTAATTTCTAAAGGATTTATGTTAGGATCAGTTCTTCAAGATGCAGAAGGAATGGCTAAAGCATTATATGAAACAGGAATGAATTTAGCAGCTGGTAAAGGCGCTGTAGATGGAACTTCATATAAGTTCGATGACTCAGGAGTTGCAGTACGTATTCCATATCAAGAATATATTAAAAAATAATATAGCATATAGAATTAAAAAAACTGCATAGTGTATTTTCACTATGCAGTTTAATAAATAATAGAAAAGTGGTGAAGTAAGTTATGGCAGATATAAAATATGTTCTTGAGATGATGGATATAAGTAAAGAATTTCCAGGGGTTAAAGCGCTAGATAATGTTCAATTGAAAGTAAGACCAGGAACTGTACATGCTTTGATGGGAGAAAATGGAGCAGGTAAATCTACTTTAATGAAATGTTTATTCGGAGTTTATATTGAAGATAGTGGAGAAATTTTAATAGAAGGTGAAAAGAGTAAGTTTTCTAATCCAAAGCAAGCTATGGATAATGGCGTTGCTATGGTTCACCAAGAATTAAACCAAGTTTTACAAAGAAATGTTATGGATAATATATGGCTTGGAAGATATCCAGGAAATGCTGGAATAGTAAGCGAAAAAATAATGTATGAAGAAACTAAAAAAATATTAGATGAATTAGAAATAGATGTTGACCCAAAAATGAAGATGGCCAAACTATCTGTTTCCCAAAGACAAATGGTTGAAATAGCTAAAGCAGTTTCATATAATGCGAAAATTTTAGTGTTAGACGAACCTACATCATCATTAACTAATGAAGAAGTTAATCACTTATTTAGAATTATAAATAAATTAAGAGATAAGGGCTGCGGTATTATATATATTTCTCATAAAATGGAGGAAATTCTTCAAATATCAGATGATGTAACAATTATGCGTGATGGTAAGTGGATAGATACACTTTCGGCTAAGGATCTTACAACAGATAAAATAATTAAGTTAATGGTTGGACGTGATTTGACTAATAGATTCCCACCAAAGACAAATAAACCACAAGATGTTATTTTGGAAGTGAAAAATTTAACGGGTGCTTTTCAACCTTCAATTAAGGAAGTATCATTTGAATTAAGAAAGGGAGAAATACTTGGAATTGCAGGTTTAGTAGGCTCTAAAAGAACTGAATTATTAGAAACAGTATTTGGAATAGCTAAACATAGTGATGGGGAAATAATTCTTCATGGTAAAAAAGTAGAGAATTCTGATTCACGTAAGGCTATAAAAAATGGATTTGCGCTATTAACAGAGGAGCGTAGAGCTACAGGTATATTTGGACAACTTGATATTAAATTTAATACCATGATTGCTAATATAGATGGATATAGTAAATATGGAGTATTAGATAATAAAAAGATGACTAAAGATACTAAATGGACAATAGATAGTATGAAGGTTAAAACTCCTAGTCAAAAAACTTTGATTAGAAGTTTATCAGGAGGAAACCAACAAAAAGTAATAATAGGAAGATGGCTTTTAACTAATCCAGAAATACTACTATTGGATGAACCAACAAGAGGCATAGATGTTGGAGCTAAATATGAAATTTATCAACTTATTATAGATTTAGCTAATAAAGGCAAAGGGGTAATAGTTGTATCTTCTGAAATGCCTGAATTATTAGGAATATGCGATAGAATACTTGTAATGTCAAATGGAAAAGTAGCTGGAATAGGTGATGCAGACAAATTGTCACAAGAAGATATTATGTCTATGGCTGCTAAATATATTTAGAATAGAGGTGTAACTTATGAACAAAGTTAAATTAAATAAAGAGTCCTTACAAAATTTCTTACTGAATTATGCATTGTATATAGTATTATTTATAATGATAGTGTTCTTTGTTATAAAGGAACCAGGATTCCTTTCATTAAAGAATCTTACTAATATTTTAAGCCAAGCATCAACTCGTGGAATACTTGCGTTAGGAGTAGCGGGACTTATTGTGCTTCAAGGTACAGACCTATCAGCAGGACGTATATTAGGCTTTACAGCTATAATATCAGCATCATTATTACAATCAACAACATATGCTGCAAGAATGTATCCTAATTTAAAAGCATTACCATTAATATTACCAATGTTTTTAGCAATAGTTATTGGTGGTATATTTGGGGCTATAAATGGATTTGGTGTTGCAAAATTGAAGGTCCATGCATTTATTATTACTTTAGGTACTCAACTTATAGCTTATGGAGCATCATGTTTGTATATTGATAGGCCTCCACTAGGAGCTCAACCAGTTGCTAATTTAGATGAAAGATATACTAAATTTGTTAATGGATATTTAAGATTAGGTAGTGTAGAAATACCATATTTAATATTTTATCTTGCAATTGTAGCTGCAATAATGTGGTTTGTATGGAATAAAACTAAACTTGGTAAGAATATGTTTGCTATAGGTGGTAATCCAGAAGCAGCAGCAGTTTCAGGTGTAAACTTAGTTAAGAACATAATGATTATATTTATAATATCAGGTGTACTTTATGGATTAGCAGGTTTCTTGGAAGCAGCAAGAGCTGGATCTACAACAACAAGTACAGGGTTTAACTATGAATTAGATGCAATTTCAGCCTGCGTTGTTGGTGGAGTATCATTCACTGGTGGAATAGGAACAATTCCAGGAGTACTTATTGGAACAGTTTTACTACAAGTTATAAACTATGGATTGAACTTTATTGGAGTAAATGCTTATTGGCAATATATAATAAGAGGTTTAATAATAATAGTAGCCGTTTCATTAGACGTAAGAAAATATATAGCTAAAAAATAATCAAAAAGGGAATGATGTTAAATGCAAAATGAAACTGTAAAGGAAAATATTAAAGAAGAAGTTCCCAAAAAAACAGTTAGAGATACTTTATATGGTAACTTAGATGTATCAGTTAAAACAATGGATAGGTTTCTTGCAGTGTTATTTATATTATTAGCATTGTCATTAATCATAGGTGTATTAGTATAAATTTTAAATATTAATCATAAAAATAGGATAAGATTTAGGAAATCTTATCCTATTTTTTTGCATTTAAAACATTTACATAAAAATAATTATAAAAATGTGCTATAATTATTTTGAGTATTTAGACAATTGAATGTACATATTTATGGTTATACATATATTATTTGGGAGGTTGTTTATGGGGTTATATAAATTAATGATAGTAGATGACGAAGAAGAAATAAGGCTTGGTGTAATAAAAAAAATAAATTGGGCAGAACAAGGTTTTGAAGTGGTAGGAGATGCTGAAAATGGGCAAGAAGCTTTAGAAATGGCAGAAAAACTTCATCCGGATGTTATAATGACAGATATTAAAATGCCGTTTATGGATGGTCTAGAATTAGGGAAAAGAATCACAGATATAATGCCATCTACTAAAATAATAATATTTTCTGGATCAGATGATTTAGAATACGCCCATAAAGCAATTAAAATAAATGTTGTGGAATATGTTTTAAAGCCCATTAACTCTATTGAACTTATAGAAGTTTTAAAAAGATTAAAAGAAAAACTGGACAAAGAGTATGATGCAAAAAGAAATGTAGAAATATTAAAAAATCATTACTTAGAAAGTATTCCAGTAATAAGAGAACAATTTCTTGTAGGAGCTTTAGAAGGAAGAATAACTAAGGAACAATGGGTTGAAGATGAAAAAAAATTAGGATTAGATTTTATAAATAAATATTTATCTGTATCACTAATTGGAAGAGATGGTGCAATAAGTTATGATTCAGAAGGAGAAAGTTTGCAAAATGATGTTGGACTAATATCTATATCTATAAAAAATATAGTAGATGAAATTATGGCAAACTATTGCGAATTTATAAGTTTCCCATACTCAGATAAAGTAGTTGTTTTAGCTACATTTGATGAAAAAGATAAAATAATGAGATTTATAAAAGGATTAAATGAAGTAATTAAAGTATTTGAATGTACTTTCGGAAGTACAATATCAGCAGGGATAGGAAGGGTATATGATGACATATCAAAGATAAGATTTTCATATAGCACTGCACAAAGTGCATTAAGTTACAGACCTATTTTAGGTAATGGAAAAACTATATATATAGAAGATGTGGAACCAGATAATTCTATACAATTACAATTTGATGAACAAGAAGAAATTAAGTTTCTAAATGCAATAAAATTATCAACAAAAGAAGAAATTAAGGAAATAGTTGAAAATATATTTAGAAAATTAGAAGAATCTTTTGTACCACTAGTAAAATATAGAATATATATAATGGAAGTATTGACCTCGTTATTAAAATTAACTCAAACTTACAATATAGAAATTAAAGAGGTCTTTGGAGAAAACTTTAATTGCTATGTATATTTAAATGAGTTAGATTCAATAGAAGAAATAAGATTATGGTTTATAGATAAATCTATAAAATTGAATGAGCTTATAAAAAAGGAAAGAATCAATTCATCAAAACTTTTAGTAGAAAAAGCTAAGGATTATATAAAAAATAATTATAATGACTATGAAATGTCAGTAGAAAAGCTTTGCTCAAAATTACATGTAAGTCCAACCTATTTTTCTACTATATTTAAAAAGGAAACTGATATGAGTTTTGTAAATTACTTAACATCAGTACGGTTAGAAGAAGCAGTAAAGCTATTAAATACTACAGATGATAAAACTTATATAATAGCAACTAAAGTTGGATACCAGGAAGCAAATTATTTTAGTTATGTATTTAAAAAACAATTTGGAATATCACCATCAAGGTACAGAAAGAATTGAGTGAGTTAATATGTTAGGTTCTATTAAAAAGAAAATAATAGGTTATTATAGGAAAGCAAGTTTTAAATATATAATATCTATATCTTTTACAATAGTAGCTGTTATTGGAATGATAGTTGTAGGTGGAGCACTTTATTTAAGATTTATTAATTCAACAGAAGAAATGGTTTCTAAAAATAATAAATCCATATTGGAACAAGTTAATTTAAATTTAGATGCTTACTTAAGAAAAATGATGAAAATATCAGATACTATATATTATAGAGCAATAAAGAAAACTGATTTATCAACTGAAAGTATAGATAAGGAAATGGATTTAATTTATGAAGCAAATAAAGATTATCTTATAAGTATAAGTTTGTTTTCAAATTATGGAGAGGTAATAGCCTCATATCCATTACAACAATTAAAAAATAATATAGATCCAAGAGAAAATGAGTGGTTTAAAAGTGCAATAAACAGAAGAGAAAATTTACATTTTTCTACGCCACATGTACAAAATTTATTTTACGATCCTAATTATAAATATACATGGGTAGTATCATTAAGTAGAGCAGTAGAACTTACTGAAAGTGGAAAGATTAATGGTGGAGTACTTTTAGTAGATATGAATTTCAGTGGAATAGAGCAAATATGTAAAAATGTTGATATGGGGAAAAATGCATATGTTTATCTTATAGATAGGGATGGAGAAATAATATATCATCCAAGGCAACAACTGATATATTCCAATTTAATAAAAGAAAATAATTATGAAGCAGCAAAATATGAGGATGGAAATTATATTGAAAATTTTCAGGGAAATAAAAGATCGGTAACAGTAAAAACTGTTGGATATACAGGATGGAAAATAGTAGCCATATCTCCAATGGCAAATATAACAGAAGATTATTATCAAATTAGGATATTTGCTATATTTATAATGCTTTTTGGGATATTCATATTAATATCACTTAATATGTTTGTATCATCACGTATAGCAAATCCCATAAAAGAGTTAGAAAAATCAGTTAATGAATTTGAAAATGGAGTAGTTAGCTTAAATATATCAGAAAAAGGCTCTTATGAAATACAGCATCTTGGAAAAGCAATAAAATCTATGGTAAAGCAAATGAATATACTTATGAAAAATGTAATGAATGAGCAGGAAGAAAAAAGAAAAAGTGAACTAAATGCATTACAAGCACAAATAAATCCTCATTTTTTGTATAATACTTTAGATTCTATTATTTGGATGATAGAAAATGAAAATTATGATGGCGCTATAATAATGGTTACAGCATTAGCAAGATTTTTTAGAATAAGTTTGAGCAAAGGAAAAAATGTAATAACAGTTAGAGATGAATTAGAACATGCGAGAAATTATTTAACAATACAAAATATAAGATATAAAAATAAATTTACTTATGATATTAAAGCAGAAGAAAATACTTTGAACCTTGCTAGTATTAAACTTATAATTCAGCCATTAATTGAAAATGCAATATATCATGGTATGGAATATATGAGTGGAGATGGAGATATAATGGTACAAGCTTATATAAAGAATAATGATTTATATATAGATATCATTGATAATGGGCTTGGCATGCCTCAAGAAGTAGCAGATAAATTATTAATAGGTGAAAGTAATATCCAAAAGAAGGGGTCAGGAATAGGATTAAGAAATGTTCATGAGAGAATAAAATTATATTTTGGAGAAAACTATGGATTAGAGGTATATAGTGAGCCAGACGAAGGAACTACAATAAGCGTTCATATGCCATGTATTGATTACTATAGTATTAAGGAGGAGAAATAATGAGAATAAAGAAAAAACTCATTTTTATAGTTTTATTTATTATGCTTATATCCTCATTTTTAATACTTTTAGAAGAAGGCAGAAAAAAAGAAGTCAGGGTATATGATATTTCAGTGATAGTAAGAGGAAGAAATAGCGAGGGATGGAGAATAATAAAAGAAGGAATGGAACAAGCTGCCTCTGAAATGAATGTAAACATAAGATTTCTTACTCTCCTAGAAGAAAATAGTATAAAAGAACAAAAGGAATTAATGGAAAGAGAGATTAATTCAGGAACAGATGCAATATTAATAGCTCCAGCAGATTATCAAGAAATGGTCAGTATAATAGAAAGCTCAAGAAGAAAAGTACCAATAATTTTATTTGAATCAAGAATAGAAACAGATCAAGATATACCGTATATATCTTGTGATAATTATAAACTAGGACAAAGTTTAGCAGAAGAAGTTATAAAGAATGGGAATACTGATAAGAAGATTTCTATAATTAAAAGTGATTTAAGCTGTAGTAGTATTAATGAAAGATACTTAGGATTTATAGATGAAATAAGTAATAGTAAAAATAACTATGAATTTTTAGAACTTCCAAGTGATGAAGTTCAGCTTTACAATAAGATGAGAGATATTATGGAGAAAAGAGAAACTGATGTGATAGTTGCATTTGATCCCAATATTTTAGAAAGCATAGGAAGAGTTAAAAAATATGTTATGAATGATATTAATGGAAAATCTAATATTGAGCTATATGGTACAGGTAGTACGAGCTTGATTATATCATTAATTGAAGAGAAAATAATAGACTCAATTGCTATACAAAATGATTTCAATGTAGGGTACTTAAGTGTAAAAGCTTCTGTATCAGAAATAGAAGAAAGTACATTAGATAGAGGCATAATAACATCAACAATAATAAATAGTAGAAATATGTATTCTAAAGAAAATCAAAGAATGTTATTTCCATTTGTTAGATAAACAATTCAATGCTTATAGGAGGTCAAGGTGAAGAAGGGGAAAAATTTAATTAATATGTTTAGTTTAATTCTAATATCTACTCTTATTATAGGCTGCAATGAAGATAGTAATATTAAATCTAAGAAAGAGATAAAGATAGGGGTAACACTATATAGACAAGATGATACTTTTATATCAACGATTACTAAAAGTTTAGAGGAAATAGCAAAAGAGAATGAAAATAATGATAGAACTAAAGTTATACTTGATTTTGTTGATGCTAAGGGGAGCACAATAAATCAAGGAAATCAAGTAGATAGATTTATAAATCAAGATTATGATGTTATATGTGTTAATTTAGTTGATAGAACAGCAGCATCAACAATAATAGATAAATCAAAATCAGCCGATATACCCATAATATTCTTTAATAGAGAACCAGTAGAAGAAGATATGAGTAGATGGGATAAGTTATATTATGTAGGTGCTCAAGCAGAACAATCAGCACGATTACAAGCTGATATAATTGTAGATGAATGGATATCTAAAAAGGTTTTAATAGATAAAAACAAAGACAATAAAATTCAATATGTTATGCTCGAAGGTGAACCAGGACATCAGGACTCTCTAATAAGAACAGAATACTGTATAAAATCAATCACCGAAAGAGGAATAGAATTAGAAAAGTTGGCAGATGATAGTGCAAATTGGCAAAGCGATCAAGGAATAACTAAGATGAATCAATGGATTAAAGAATTTGGGGATAATATTGAAGTTGTATTTAGCAATAATGATGAAATGGCACTGGGAGCAATACATGCAATTAATGCTAATAATGTATTTACTCAAAAACCACTTGTTGTTGGAATAGATGGCATAAAAGAAGCTATGGACTCTGTAAAAAAGGGGGAGATGGCTGGAACTGTAATAAGTGATTCTAAGGCACAAGCCAAAGCTATTTTTGACATTGCAATGGCATTATCTACAGGACATAATATAGAAGAAGTGGAAGGTATTCAAGATAATAAGTATATAAAAGTAGGACATACAAAAATAACATCTAAAAATGTGGATTTATATATTGATAAATAAAATTACTCAAGGAGCTTTCGCAAGATGGCTCCTTTAAATTTATGGTTAAAATTGTAATAAAAATAAGCTATATTTTATATTGACAATGAGGAAAATATAAAATATAATTTAATCATAGTAATCCGATATGATTAAAGACAATGAAGAGGAAAAGTAATTAATATAAATTTTTACAGAGAAGGCTAATTTGCTGAGATAGTCTACTATTTTATTAATGAAGTGCACCTTAGAGTTTAAAATCCGAAATTTTTAATAGGGTTTTATGGGTTCTCCCATTATAGAGACAAGGTATTATTGTACCTGAAAGAGATGGATATATTATAATTATATATCTAATCAGAGTGGGACCGTGGAAGTTTACCTTCTGCCTCTGTATTTACAGTGGTGGTAGGTTTTTTTATTTGTACTATCTCTAAAATGTTTAATAAAAGGACATAATATGGGGAGTATAAATTTATTAAAGATTACTTTTGATATAGTTAATCTCTAAAGAACAGTTAGATAAAATCTAAGAATACAATATTTAAGAAATTATCTTAAGAAAGTTTGCAGGCCAGCAAATAAAATTTATTAATCTAATAATTTAATTTAAATACTAGGAGGAATTAAAATGAATATTAATTTAATATTAGCTATCATATTATCAATAGCAGCACTATATGTAATTTATTTAGTAAAATCAAAAACTGGAAAGTTTTCTTATTCAACATTAACAGCTTTAACATTAGGTTTAATACTTGGAGCAATATTCAAGTCAGATATAAAGTTTATTGAAGTTCTAGGTAAGGGATATATATCATTAATTAAAATGATAGTAGTTCCATTAGTTATGGTATCAATAATAACTAGTATAATTAGACTTAAAAATTTAGATACTTTAAAAACAATAGGTATTAAAACTTTAGCAATATTGCTTGGTACAACAGGGGTTGCATCAATAATAGGTATAGTTATGGCAAAAGTATTTAATCTAGGACAAGGAATAAACTTTGCTGCTGTAGAAGGATTTAAAGCAAAAGAAATACCAGCTTTTACAAAAGTAATATTAGACTTTTTACCATCTAACCCAGTAGCATCAATAGTAAACAATCAAGTTATTCCAATAGTTATATTTTCACTTTTTATAGCTATAGCTTTAGTAATTGAAGATAATAAAAATCCTGAGAAGATTAAACCATTTAAAGATTTTATATTATCAACTTATGAATTAGTTTTAAGTATAACAAGAATGGTATTACAATTTATACCGTTTGGGGTGTTTGCACTAATTGCAGTAGCAGCAGCATCAAATGGAATGGATACAATAAAATCATTAATTAATGTTATTTTAGCAGTATATATAGCTTGTATATTACAAATATTATTAGTTCATACTCCTTTAATATCATTTATTGCAAGAAAGAATCCATTGAAGTTCTTCAAAGATATTTTCCCAGCTCAAGTTGTAGCTTTTACAAGTCAAAGTAGTTATGGAACTTTACCTGTAACAATAAAGAGCTTAGTAGAAAATGCAAAAGTTTCTGAAAATATAGCAAGTTTTGTTGCTCCACTTGGATCAACAATAGGAATGAATGCTTGTGGAGGAATATATCCAGCAATAGTTGCAATATTTGTAGCAAATGTATTTAATGTTGATATGACAATGTATCACTATTTCTTAATAGTATTAACAACAATTGTATCATCAATAGGTATAGCAGGGGTTCCAGGTGCAGCAACTATGTCAACAACAGTTGTTTTATCAACTTTAGGATTACCTATAGAAGGAATGGCTATGGTAATGGCTGTAGATGCTATAATTGACATGATGAGAACAGCAACTAATGTTACAGGGTCTGCAGTTGCAGCCTTAGTAGTTGATGAAACTGAAAAAAGAAAAGAAAATAAAGCTTTAAAAGCTTAGTTAATATAATTATTTAAAATCTTAAATTAAGATAGTATATAAGTAGCTTTGATGTTAGAAGAAATAATAAAGAGGGAATTCAAATTTGAATTCCCTCTTTTTATGATATTATTTAAGTAATTTTACTATATCTTCAAGTTTCTTACCACCAAAATATACTTTAGAATCATTTATTATTAGTGCAGGAACACTCATAATTTTATGTTTATCTTTGATGTCTTTAAAGTTTGATAAATCTAGCATTTCTGTTTCAATATTAGGATTTTCTATAGCTATCCTTTGAGCTGCAGTTACAACTTCAGGGCAAACATGGCAAGAAAGAGATACTGCAACCTTAATATTTATTCGATTATCTATAGATTTAATTTCATTTAATATACCTTCATTTAATTCTTGACCTGGACCAGCTAAGTTATAAATAGCTAGGATAAATGAATTTAATTCATGACCTCCAGGTACTCCATGGAACTTAACACCACTATAATTACCGTTTTTATCTAGTAGAGCAACTATAGGATATTTATCTGCATGAACTTTATCTTCCATTTCAGTATTTTCACCTTTTTTATAGATTATAGACGATACTTTATCACTTAAATCACATATATCTAAAACTAAATCTCTTAATTCTAGTGATTTAGAATTATTTTCATCAACTATTGAAACTAATGAAATATTATTTTCTATCTTAGCTAATATGCCTTTTAATTGATTTCTTAAGGTATCATTTAATAATTTACTTCTTCCAGATAAAGCTTTATTACTAGTAGGCCCTTCTTTCTTAACTTCTACTTTTTCTTCAATAACTTTTTCTTCAACTATTCCAAGTCTCTCTTTTTCAGAAGCCACATATCTTTCAGCATCCGTTGCCGCAATAGCACCGTCTGCAACTGCTGTTACAACTTGTCTTAATAGCTTAGGTCTTAAATCACCCGCAGCATATACACCCTTAATATTAGTTTCCATATTTTCATTTGTTAAGATATATCCGTATCTATCCATTTCAATTTTGTCTTTGAAGATCTTAGTTTGTGGTTCATATCCTACAAATACAAATATACCAAATGTTCCATCTTCTTTAGGTGGGAAGTATTCAGACTTTTCATTAGTAACATTATTAATAAGCTTCACAGATCTTAAAACATCATCACCAACTGCCTCTAAAACTTCTGTATTAAATCTTATTTCAATCTTTGGATTAGCTTTTACTTTATCTCCTATAGATTTAGCACAAGTAAATTCAGGTTCTCTAGCTATTATAATTACCTTTTTAGCAAATCTAGTTAAATAAATGGCTTCTTCAGCAGCAGCATAACCTGCCCCAATTACAAGAACCTCTAAATTATTAAAGAATTCTCCATCACAAGTAGCACAATAAGCAACACCTCTACCACCATATTCTATTTCACCTGGGAAACCAAGTTTTCTTGGTGAAGCACCTGTAGCTATAATTACAGCTCTACCTTGAAGTTCTCCATTATTTGTTTTGATGGTTTTGACCTCTCCATTAAAATCAACATCAAGCACGTCTGCTGTTTGGAATTTAACACCAAAATTTTCAGCTTGAGTTCTCATGTCTGATGTTAGATTAGGACCAGTTGTCTTTACAACGCCAGGATAGTTTACAATTTCAGCAGTACTATTAATTTGACCACCAGTATGTTCTTTTTCTATTATTAAAGTATTAAGTCTTGCTCTACCAGCATATAAACCTGCAGATAAGCCAGCAGGGCCTCCGCCAATTATTATTAGATCATATATTTTATTCATAAATTCCTCCTTAAGATTCCAATTGTATTATTAGATAATAATTATTATCAATTAGTTTATTAAAAAAATAGCGAGTTGCCTCGCTAATTTTTTAATATATGCTTGATATATAATGAGGAGCGATTAACTCCTCTTATGTTTTATATTAAAGTTTACCAACTAAGTCTAAGCTTGGTACTAAAGTTTCTTCACCTGGAGTCCAGTTTGCTGGACAAACTTGATCACCATGTTCTCTCACGAATTGAGCAGCTTGAACTTTTCTTAATAATTCTTCAGCATTTCTTCCAATTCCATTTTGATGAACTTCATAAGCTTGTATTATACCATCAGGATCAACTATAAATGTTCCTCTTAATGCAAGACCTTCTTCTTCAATAAGAACTTCGAACATTCTTGCCAATTTTCCAGTAGGGTCAGCTAACATTGGATATTTAATCTTTCCAATTGTTTCTGTTGTATCAGCCCATGCCTT
The DNA here is from genome assembly GCF_039521405.1 of Clostridium sartagoforme. Taxonomy (NCBI): domain Bacteria; kingdom Bacillati; phylum Bacillota; class Clostridia; order Eubacteriales; family Clostridiaceae; genus Clostridium; species Clostridium sartagoforme. The sequence goes on along the minus strand of NZ_BAAACH010000037.1, from coordinate 146,479 downwards.
ATGAACAAAGTGTGTATCTTCAGATACTGAATAAATTTCAGCTCCTATTTCCTTAAAGCTATCATAATGATCTGCTAAATCTCCTAATTCAGTTGGGCAAACAAATGTGAAATCTGCTGGATAGAAAAAGAATATTCCCCAGTTTCCTAAAACATCTTCCTTTGATACTTCCTTAAAGTTACCATTGTGGTAAGCTTGAACTTTAAAGTCTTCTAAATTTTTTCCTATTAATGACATAAATTTTTCCTCCTCATGTTTTAAAAATTACTATGTATTAATAATAATTATTATTTAATAAGAAGTCAATAGTATTTGAAAAAATAATTGATAAATTTTCTCAACTATCTTAAGAACTATATGGTATAAAGTATATTTATACTAAGTTGAAATAAATATTCTACATTTAACTTAAAGTATCTTTGAGGTTGATATTATTTAAGTAAAGTCAGTATTTCAGCAACTTATATAAAAAATTAAAAACTATATGCTTTCAATTCTGCTATTTTACTTAAATAAACTTATTAACTTTTAATTTTATAAGATTGTAATGAGGTAGATTATTAATTGAAACATATATGTAAAACTTTATAATATGAATAATATATACACTTAATTAATTAAATAAAAATTAATAATTTTAATACATATTGTATATAGGATATTTTTAGTATAAAATATATTTTAAAAGTAGATTTTTTATCATAAACATATTATAAAAGTAGATTTTAGGGAGGATAATATTCTTGAATAAGGGTGGAATTAGATTATATTATAAAAATCAAGAGGAACTTAGTTATGCCTTAAGAGATTACATAGATGATTATTTTGAAGGCAACATAGAGGATGAAGCTTTAGAAGAAAAAATATTCAAAGTTGTAGAATGTAATAAGGTTAAATTTTATAAAGATAATGAGATAGCTAAAAAACCAAAACAAATTTTAGGGAAAACTAGACTTAATGTATTAGAACAAATATTAATGAAAAAAAGAGAAGAATAATCTAATAATTATATTATCATGCAATAATCTATATTTTAAACTTTAAATGGTTCCACTAAAAACCTATATTATTTTATTAATGAATGTAACAAGGAGGAAAGTAGCAATACTTATCCTCCTTTTAACATTTTTAAATTAAGTTTTCTAAATCATCTAATTTAAAACCAAACATTTCTGGAATTATATTATTCATATTTATATAGTCTAGTCTAAAACAGTAAGGAGGCCCCTTAGAGTATAAACTTAAGTAAGTTTTTAAATAGTTCTTCGATTTATCTAAATCATCTATTTTTTCATAGCATATGCTTAAAAGTAGATAAATTTCTCTAAAAGCATTATATTTAATTGATAAGCTTTCTCCAATAAATATTGCTTCCTTAAAGTTATTCATTTTATAATAAGTTTTTACAATTAAAAAACTCATATAGCTTTCTATAAAATAATTACTACTTAAATCAAGAGCTTTAATATAGTTATCAATAGCTTTAGTATAATTCTTTAAAAGAAAGTATTCATTAGCAATATTGTAATAATATAAATAGTCTTTTTTATAATTATCAAAAGAAAGGTAAATAGAAAGATTTCTATTGCAACGCTTCATTAAAGATTTTTTATTATAGTCATATCCAAAGTTATATAAAAGCATCTCTGAATTCAAAACTTTATTAATATAAGAATCTTTATATATAGAATTTTTAAGACTTTCATTAATTTTTCCAGAAAAATAAAAACCAGAGTTATTTTTTATAATCCTAAGTAAATATTCACCTTTATAGGGTTTATTATCAATTATGTTTATAAGTTGTAATCTAAAGCCAAGATGAGAAGAATTATTTAATATATTTTTTAACTTAATAATTTGAGTAATATCTAATGCCTCATCACAATCAATGCATAAAATCCAATCCTTAGAGGCAACTTCTAAGGCTTTGTTTTTTGCAGCGCTAAAGTCATTATTCCATAAAAAGTGTATTACTTTAGCATTAAATTCATTGGATATATTAATTGTATTATCAATAGATCCGGTATCAATTAAAATTATTTCATCAGCAATGTTCTGTACGCTTTTAAGACATCTAACTAGATTTTCTTCTTCATTTTTAGCTATAATACAAACGCTTAAAGTACCCAAAGAAAATTTACCTCCAATAAAAGTTGTTTCACTATACAATATGATAATAAATGAAATCTGCTAATAATAGAAAACTAGATAATATTGGCTATTTCTACTTAAATTTACTTATTAGAGGTTATTTTATTAAAAATAAGCATAATATGATAAGTATAAGTATATTATTTAGATTAAGAAATTGGAGGAAACTTATGATTAAAGTTTTGGTAGGAAGTCCGATTCATCAAAAACCTGATATATTAAGAGAGTTTTTAATTTCATTGAAAGAATTAAAAAAAGATGAATTAGATATTCAATATTGTTTCATAGATGACAATAGTATAATGGAATCCTCTTTAATATTAGCGAAATTTAAAGAAGAAGAAAAAAAGGTTACTATATTAAAAAATAATAATACATCCTTATACATTTGCGATGACTATACTCATAGATGGTCTAATGAATTAATAGAAAAAGTATCGAAGTTTAAAAATATTATAATACAGAGAGCTATAAAAGAAAATTTTGATTATCTTTTTCTTATAGATTCAGATTTAATATTACATCCTAATACTTTGAAAAGATTAGTATCATTAAATAAAGAGATAATTTCTAATATATTTTGGACAAAGTGGCAACCAGATTCATATGAGCAACCTCAAGTATGGTTAAAAGACACATATACTTTATATGATAGTGAAGGTGGAGTAGGACTTACTGAAGCAGAAACTTTAAAAAAATCATCAGAGTTCTTAGAAATGTTAAAGAAACCTGGGACTTATAAGGTTGGAGGCTTAGGTGCATGTACATTAATATATAAATCAGCTTTAAATAAGGGAGTAAATTTTAATAAGATTTATAATATTTCTTTTTGGGGAGAAGATAGGCATTTTTGCGTAAGAGCAGCAGTTCTAGGAATTCAATTATATGTTGATACCTATTATCCAGCTCATCATATATATAGAAGTGAGGATTTATTAAAAGTAGCCTCATATAAATTAAATAATAAAAATAAGGATTTTCAAATTAATAGTTATAAAGCAAGAGAAGTTATTAAGGTAGCACTTCAAGGTATTAGTGATTATAGTTATAAAAAAGAGCTACCAGTAGGATATCTCAAGTATTTTACACATGATGAAAGGCAAAGGTTAAAAAATAAACTGGAAAATATGAGAAAAATTATATTAGAAGAAAAGATAACTAATAAATTAAATATAGTTAACTATCAAATCTCATTTACTAATAATTTTAATGAAATTGTTGTTAAAGTTATATATAACGAAGAAGGATATAAAAATGGATATAGCTATCATAAAGAGAAACAAGGAAAATGTGTATTACAAAAGGATGAAGAGGACAACTATAAAATTGCTAAATGGATAATTGAAAAGGAAATTGAACCATTAGTAAAGCCTCTTATAAGAAAAGTAAAGGAAGAAAATAATAAGTTAACCTTATCAATGGTAGTAAAAAATGAAGGGAAGAGATTCTTAAGAAAAGTATTAGAGGAAGCAATACAGTATATAGACAATGCAGTTATTATAGATGATGGTAGTACGGATAATACCATTGAAATAATAAATGATGTATTAAAGAATATACCATATGTTTTAATAGAAAATAAAACTTCAAAATTTAGTAATGAGGTAACTTTAAGAAAACAACAATGGATTGAAACAATAAAAACTAATCCAGATTGGATAGTATTTTTAGATGCAGATGAGATATTTGAAGATAAATTTGAATATAAAGTTAAAGATCTTATGAGAAATACTGAAGTTGATGGATATATGTTTAGATTATATGATTTTTGGGATGAAGATCATTACAGAGAAGATAGCCTATGGAATGCTCATAATACCTATAGATTATTTATGATAAGATATCAAGAAAATTATAATTATTTATTTAGAGAAACTCCTCAGCATTGTGGAAGAATGCCATATAATTGTAATAACTTAGCATATAGTATTAGCGATTTAAGATTAAAACATTATGGTTGGTCCAGATTAGAGGATAGAATAGAAAAATATAATAGGTATATGACATTAGATCCAAATGGAAGATATGGAATACTAAATCAGTATAATTCAATATTGGATCATAATCCTAACTTAAAGAAGTGGGAAGAATAATAAGTAATTAAAATTTAAAATGGAGAATATGTAATTTTTGAATTATATATTCTCCATTTTTTAATAAAAGCTATAAAACAAAATATAATTAATAATTTATTATAAGAATTATATCTTTTAATGAAAATCCCTATGGAATATTTCAGTTTTAGAATCATCTTCAAAATCCTTTAATGAATGAATGTTGAGCTTTTCTAATACTGTATCCATAGTATCACTATGAGTAGCTATTTTTATAGGAGAATTATATGCAAAGGAATCTACAGCGATTTTACCTTGTTCTTTAGGTATAAGGGCTTTAGGACCTCCAACGCATCCTCCAACACAACCCATTCCTTCTATGAAATTTGCTTCTATTTCACCACTTAAGGCTTTATTTAAAATGTCTTTACATTCTCTAACTCCTTCAGCTTTAACAGATTTAAATAGTTTTGATTTCTTAGGATATAGCTCTGCAACAGCTTCCCCCACAGCTATAGAAACCCCACCTGTACGCGCATATAATCTTCCACCTCTTGACGCATAGTCTTTTGAAGGAATCCCCTGAAGTTTATCAAGTTTGATTTCAAGAGATTTAAATATATTATCTAATTCTTGAAAAGTTAACACAAAATCAATATCTTTAGATAGATCAGGTTCTTTAGCTTCAGCCTTTTTTGCTATACAAGGACCAATAAACACAACTTTAGCATGTGGATTTAATTTCTTTATTACTCTTCCAGCACCAACCATAGGAGAAACAGATGGAGATAAGTCTGGAACTAGCTCCTTATAAACTTTTTTCAACATACCAACCCACATAGGGCAACAACAAGAAGTTATCATTAAATCATTAGGTCCATTAACATGATGATTAAATTCAACAGCCTCTTTAATTGTTATCATATCAGCTGCAAAAGCGACTTCAATCATATCACTAAATCCTATCTTTATAAAAGCAGCACGCAATTGATCCATAGTAACATTTTCTCCAAATTGTCCAATAATAGCAGGAGCAACAGCAGCAATTACAGTTTTATTATTTTTTAATAAATCTAGTATTGGAAGAAAGTCAATTTTATCTAAGAACTTACCATCCTTACAAGAATCAATACATAATCCACAACCAACGCATAAATCATAATTTATATATGTAGATTTATTAGAATCATCATATGATATTGCATCAAATGGACAACTAGATTGACATTTGAATTTATTATTTTCATCTTGTTTACAATTAATATTACAACTATCAAGTTTTTCAATAAATCTTTTATTTACACTATAGTTTGTAATGGCTTTTTTTAAGTTATAAACGTAATTATTATCAAATTCTAAAGATACTCCACAAAGTGATGTAATAATTTTGAAGGTTTCCTGAGGTGAAACTTCATGACATACCATAATTTTAGAAAGAGTTTCATCAAAATTTCCTTTGTAATAAGAGCGCACTAGAGTATCAAAAAGATCATTATATTTATTATGCATCTTATACCTCCCAATAATAATTTTTCTATAGTTTAGTATATATAATTTACTAATTATTAATACTTAAAATTTATAAACTGCTTCGCAAAATATTACATCTTGGTATTAAAATAATGCATCTTAGGATAATATTATTGATATATTTATTAAAAGTAGTAGTATGAGATTATAAAAGTCTAAGGAGAGTTATTATGAAAGTAATAATTAATGAAGATGAAAATAATAATGAAATCGAAGTAATTATAAATTGTAAAAGTATAAACGAGGATGTAATTAATATACTTTCTAAATTAAAAGAAGAGGAAAATGTTATTACAGGACTTAAAGATAATAAGGTTTATATTATAAAACCAGATAATATATTGTATTTTGAATCTGTAGATAAGAAAACATTTATGTACACTAAAAAAGATATTTATGAAAGCAATTTAAGGCTTTATGAAATTGAAGAAAAGTTTTCTACATATCATTTTTTTAGAGCGTCTAAATCAACAATAATAAATATCTCTAAAATTTCAGTAATAAATCCTATAATGGGGGGACGTATTGAAGTTCTACTTGAAAATAAAGAAAAATTAATAGTTTCAAGACAATATGTTCCTATACTTAAAGCAAAATTAGATTATTAAAAGGAGACGAAATAATGAAGGATTTTTATAATATGGGATATGAATTAAAATCATTAACTGGATTATTTTTTATGATGATAATATTGACCTATGGGGTAGTAAGTCTTTTTATTGGAAATAAAATAATGCCTTTAGGATTACTATGGGAATTTATTTCATTAGCATTAATAATTAGTATAATTCAATTTATTTTATATAGTGAAAAATTTTTATCTAAGGTATCAATAAAAATTAAAGTAGTAGCACACTATTTAATACTTTTAAGTATTTTAAATATTTTTATTAATTACTTTAATTGGACAGAGTTATGGGGAATATCTAATAGCATATTCTTTATGATATATACAGGCTATTTTATGCTAGTAACAATAAACTTTTATGCGTATAAAAAATTAACAGGGGAAAGGTTTAATGATAAATTAATAAAATATAAAGAAAATTTATAGTGGGGTGGTAAATATGGAAGCTATTAAAATAAACAATTTGACTAAAAGTTACGGAAAAAACAGGGGAATAAAAAATGTGAACTTAGAAATTAGAGAAGGAGAGATATATGGATTTATAGGTCCAAATGGAGCAGGTAAATCTACAACTATAAAGACATTGCTTAATTTTATTTTTCCTACATCAGGAAGTGCTAAGATATTAGGAAAAGATATTGTTAGTGAAAGTAAACTTATTAAGGAATTTACAAGTTATGTGCCAAGTGAAGTAAAATATTACTCAGAAGTTAAAGTAAAAGATATATTGAATTATGCAATTTCATTTTTTGATTATTGTGATAAAAGGTATTTAAATGAACTTTGTAATGAATTAGAAGTTGAACTAGATAAAAAAATTGAAGAGCTTAGCCTTGGAAATAAAAAGAAGGTAGCTATAGTTCAAGCGCTTTTAAGTAATCCTAAAATAGTAATTTTAGATGAGCCAACAAATGGCTTAGATCCATTAATTCAACAAAAACTATTTAATATATTATTAAAGGAAAAAGCAAAAGGTAAAACCATATTTTTATCATCACATAATCTATCTGAAATAGAAAAGTTTTGTGATAGAGTTGCAGTTATAAAAGAAGGGGAAATAATAGATATACTAGATTTAAATAATATGGATAGAGATTTAGGTAAAAGAATAACTCTAAAATCTATCAATATGGATATGAAAGAAATTGAAGGTATAAGTGAAAGCTTTAAATATGTTAATGAAGAAATTGAGTTTATTTATAAAGGCAATATAAATGAGCTAATAAATTTATTAGCTAAATATAATTTGGATAAGTTGCTAATTGAAGAAGTTAAATTAGAAGAAGCCTTTTTAAATTATTATGAAGGAGAGAATAAATAATGAATATATTTAAATTTGAATTTAAAAGAAATATAAAATCATTAATATATTGGAGTATAGGAACTTCTGCAATTATAGTTTTATTTATGGCATTATTTCCAAGCATGAAGGATATGGGAATGAAGGAGTTAGTAGGTGCCAAATTAGATTCACTTCCACCAGCTATTCTAGAAGCCTTTAATTTTTCAAGTACCACTGATTTTAGTAACATAAATGATTTTCTTGCATATTGTCTTCAATATGTTGCAATGGCTTTTGGTATTTATGGTGCAATGCTAGGGGTTAACTCTATAATTGAAGAAGAAAGCGAAGGGACAATAGAATTTTTGTATTCTAAGCCAGTATCAAGAAATAAAATTCTTTGGAGTAAGATATTATCAAGAGTTATATATCTTCTTGTATTTTTAGTTATTGTTGTAGCTGTTACTGTAGGTATATCTATTACAGTTAAGCCAACTGAAGTAAATATGATAGATCTTTCAATAAATATAAAAAGTATGTTTATTGGAATGGCATTTTTAGGATATATATTTATGGCAATTGGAATAGCTGTATCAACAATTTTAAGAAAGGGAAAAGCTGCAACTAGTATAGGAGTAAGTTTGTTTTTTATGACATATATACTAGGTATTTTATCTAAACTAAAAGAAGAATTTTCATTTATAAAATACTTTTCTCCATATGAATGGGTAATTCCATCAAATATAATAAAGGATGGATTTGAAGCGAAGTTTATAATAATAGGATTTTTGCTGATAGTAATATCATTAGTTATTGCTAGTGTTATTTATAAAAAGAAGGATATGAATATAAATTAAAATAGAAGCTTTGCTACAATATAAAATTAATAATGAAAAGTGTAAAACTTAAAAATAAATATATTTTTAAATTAGGAGCTGTTATCACAGCTCCTAATTTTATATAATAACAAACCAAACGCAATAAAGTCTATGAATTTGTAGACAAAAACAATAAATTGTTGTAAAATTTAATAAATGAAATATTATGGAGGTATAATAATGGATAATGAGTTTTTTTGGAGAGCTTCTATAGATGAAATAGAAAATGGATTTGTAGAAACTGAAGAATATATAAAATGTATAGTATGTGAAGAAGTATTTATTAAAGGCAGAATATACGAGATAGGTGATAATTTATATGATGCTAAAAAGGCTGCGCAGCTTCATGTAAAAGAAAAACACAATTCTATGTTAGGTTATTTACTGAGTATGAACTCCCTTTATACAGGAATATCATCATCTCAAAAAGCAATAATTGAATTAATAGCTTTAGGACTTAACGATAAAGAAATAGCATCAAAATTGGGTATTGCAAATTCTACTATTAGAAATCATAGGTATAAATTAAGAGAAAAAGAAAAGCAAGCTAAGTTATTTTTAGCCACTATGAATTTACTTGCTAAAAATACAAATAAAGATATAAACATGCTGGAAGAAGATGTTATTTGTGATGCACACAAAGGGGCAACAACCTTAGATGATAGATTTAATATAACTAAGGAAGAAAAAATTAAAGTAATAGAAACTTATGTAGATGAAAATGGTGCATTAAAGAGTTATCCAGCTAGAGAAAAGAAAAAAATCATAATATTAGAAGAAATAACTAAAAACTTTAATGTTGGAAAGATATATTCTGAAAAAGAAATAAATAGGGTATTAAAAAGAATATATGAAGACTATGCAACAATAAGAAGAGCTTTAATTCAATATGGATTTTTGTATAGATCTAAAGATTGTAGTGAATATTGGGTGAAGGAATAATGATAAAGAATATTTTAGAATTAAATAATAATGAAAGAATTTCAGCATTAGAGTATATAAAAAATAATGAAAATACTAAATTATCATTATATGAAATTGAAAAAGATCTTAAGGGTAAGATTTCTAATTATGGGGAAGGTGTATTATTTTATTTTCATAAAGATAAAATAGCAGGTAAGTTATCAGTAATATTAGAGGTTGTAGATAAATTAAAAACTATTTATATTAATAAAGTAATTTGTCAAAAGGATAATAAAGAAATATTAAATAAACTAATTCACAGTTCATTAGAATTAGCTAATAAATACAAAGCAAATAAAGTTCTACTTGGAATAAGAGATAAGGATTTACTTAACCTAGCACAAGAAATTGGGTTAGAAAGAAGTTATTCATCCTTTAATATGATTTTAAATAATAGAGAGAAAGAAAATGATGTATTATATAAAATTAAATTATCAAAGAAAAATATTAAGGAATATGTTGATGTATATAATAAGTCTTTTATGGATATGCCTCATGGAACCTATATAGAAATTGAAGAAGCAGAAGGATATTTAGAAAATAAAAATGACAATGAAGATCATTTTATTATAATAGATAAAGGTGAAAGCATAGGTTTTTTAAATACCAGTATTGAAGGAAATAAAGGCTTTTTCGATATAGGATTAATAAAAGAGTATAGGGGAAAAGGCTATGGTAAAAAATTATTAGAAACAGCAATACAATACTTAAATGAAAAGGAAGTAGAAGAAATTTGCTTAACAGTAATAGAAAAGAATGACATTGCTTATGAAATGTATAAAAAGAGAGGATTTAAGGTTTATAATAAATTAAGTGATTGGATAGAAATTAGATAAGTGAAACATATTTATTTAATATTTCATTGACTATAATTAGGAGGGTTACCATGAATTCTATAGATATTAAAGATTCAACTAATACAATTAAAAATACTTTAAAGTTTCAGTTTGATATATCATGGCAATTGTTAGAGTTTCATCTTACGAATATTGAAGATGAAGAATGTATTTGGAGACCTGCTTCAAATGGACTTCATGTTTATAAGAATTCAGGAGTATGGTGTGCAGATTGGCCAGAAACAGAAGAGTATAGTATTGGACCAGCAAGTATTGCTTGGGTTACTTGGCATATAATTTATTGGTGGTCAATGGTCTTAGATCATTCTTTTGGAGAAGGAACTTTAACTAGGAATTATATAAATTGGCCTGGTAATATTATAGATGTTAAGAAAAAAATATATGAACTCCGTGAAGAGTGGATGAGAACATTGACTTCTTTATCTGATGAAGATTTTATTTCTACTGAAAGAACTAAATGGCCATTTACAGATAGGCCTTTTTATGAACTTGTAGCATGGTTAAATGTTGAACTTATGAAGAATGCCGCTGAAATTGGCTACTGTAGATTCCTATACGCTTCTCAAAAATAAAAAAAGGGCTATATCTACGGTTGCCACGATTAAGAATTATGAACCGTACCATAAATAAATGAGGTTAAAATTTAATCATAACAGATAAAATTATAAAATAGCAATACACGTACAGTTCATGAATGTATTAGTATAAATGTTTAATGTATAAAAAATAATAAGAAATCAGTGATATAGGTATAAGAATAAGTTAATAGATATATATAAGAAATTATAATAAATGATATAATAAAATACACTACAATATTTATATAATTTTATAGGGGTAAAAAAAGAAGGGAGGAGATTTAGTGTAGGATATATAGTTTATCTTATCACTAAAGAAATTTTATGGATAATAATATAAATATATTAGTTGTAGAGGATGATTTAGATATAAATAATCTTCTATTTAAGATATTAATTAAAGAAGGATATAATATAAGATCTGCATATTCAGGAACAGAGGCTAGAATGTGTATGGAGCAGTATGAGTATCATCTTATTCTGCTTGATTTAATGTTACCAGGAATAAGTGGAGAGGAGATTATTAAACATATAAGAAAAATAAAAACAATGCCTATAATAGTTATATCTGCAAAGGCTGAACAAGATGTTAAGGTAGAAACTCTTAGGCTTGGAGCAGATGATTTTATATCAAAACCCTTTGATACCAATGAGGTCATAGCAAGGGTTCAGTCTCAATTAAGACGCTATATGGTATTTTCAAAGCCTAAGGAGAAAGATCGGATATTAAGACATAAGGATTTAATTTTAAATAGAGATACTGTAGAAGTTACCTTAGATGGAAAGCCTGTTATTCTTACAGCAAGAGAGTTTTGTATATTAGAGCTTTTAATGGCTAATCCCAATAAGGTATTTACAAAGTCAAATTTATTTGAACATGTTTGGAATGAGGAATTCTTAGGAGACGATAATACAATAAATGTTCATATAAGTAATCTGCGCTCAAAGCTTTCTAAAATCAAACCTAATGATGAGTATATTCATACTGTATGGGGAATTGGATTTAAGATAAGTCAATAAAATTAATACTTTCTTAAGTTTTTCTTTAAGGTATCTTGTTGATTATACTTTAATATATAGTTATACAAGAAAAGGAGGAAAATTTGAGTTATGGATACAATACTTAAAACAAAAAATTTAACTAAGAAGTATCATAATCAATTGGCAGTAAATAATGTTAATATGGAAATAAAACAAGGAGATATATATGGACTTGTTGGGAAAAATGGAGCAGGAAAAACAACTCTTCTTAGAATGATAAGTGGGCTTACAATGCCATCTAGTGGGGAAATTGATTTGTTTAATGAAACATCATCTCAAGGATTAAATAAATCAAGAATGAGAACGGGAGCTATAATTGAAACGCCTAGCTTTTTCCCTTATTTATCCGCAAAAAAGAATCTTGAATATTATAGGATTCAAAGAGGGATAGCAGAAAAAGACTCCATAGATTATGCTCTTAAAATTGTAGGGTTACATGATACAGGAAATAAAAAATTCAAGAATTTCTCTCTAGGTATGAAGCAAAGATTGGGATTAGCACTTACAATAATGTCTAGTCCAGATATACTTATTTTAGACGAGCCTATAAATGGTCTTGATCCTACTGGAATAGTAGAATTTAGGGAGATATTATTAAAGATTAATAGAGAGAGAAATACAACAATACTTATATCAAGTCATATATTAAGTGAACTTTCTCAACTTGCAACTACTTATGGCTTCATTCATAATGGTGTATTTTTAGAACAATTATCTTCAGAGGAGCTAAGTAACAAGTGTAGAAAAGCCTTGGCTATAAAGGTAAGTGATACAGCAAAAGCAGCTGCTATAATTGAGAGAGAACTTGGAAGCAGTGAATATGAAATTCTAAATGATAATGAAATAAAATTGTATGATCTTATGAATGTTCCGGAGAAGGTGTCTAAAGTTCTTATAAATAATAATATTATGTTATACTCCATGAGTTCAGAAGGAGTAAACCTAGAAAATTACTTTATAAATTTAATTGGGGGTGGACATAATGCTTAATTATATAAGAGCAGATATTTACAGGAATCTTAATAGAAAATATTTTTGGATTTATACAGGAATAATAGCTGCAATGTCAGTATTAGTTACAGTGCTTTTTAAGATTTCAAGTATTCCAGATAAAAATTTTAATTTAGTACTTGATATAGCTACTCAAGCATTTACTCTTCCTATATATTTAGTAGGAGTATTTGTTGAAATGGCAACTAGTGATGAGCAAAAAAATAAAACCTTTAAAAATGTAGTATCTTTTGGAGTTACAAGAAATACAATAGCTATTTCTAAGGTTATTACTGCAGTTATTCTTTCAATGCTATCAGCATTTATTATATTAACTGCATTTTCAATAAGTGGTTTAATATTTTTAGGGGGACCAAGTGACTTCTTATCAGAATTTCTTATCAGATTTGCACTGGCAAGTGTATTATGGATAGCAGCAATATCTATAGGTACATTTATATCATTAGTTTTTAATAGTAGCAATATTTCTGCTTTTGTATATTTTGGAATATTCTTAATGACTAAAAATATTATAGCTATATTATCACTACTTGTTTGGGAGAAATTTAGCTATTTAAATAATTACCTTATTTCTACTAAGTTAAATATTTTAGCTAGTGAGCCTTTAACTATTGAAAATATAGGACCTGCAATACTAGTAGGAGTTGTATACACTGTAGTATTTACAGGATTAAGTATGTTATATTTAAGGAAGAAAGAAATTAAATAGATATTTATAAATTTAATTCTAAAGATTAAAGAGAAAGGTGTGACATATATGATTTTTATAATAGTTATTTGTCTTACCATTATATTGAGTATAGTTGTCACACTTTACATCTTATTAAGAAAAGAAATAAAAAGTGTGGAGAATCAACTTAGGTATATAAATAAAAATAAAACAAATTCAAGGGTATTATTGAAGACAGGAAATAAGAATGTTGAGAGGTTAATTTTAGAAATAAATAATAATATAGATTTAAAACAGAAAACAGAAGTTAATTACAGAAAGATGGATTTAGAACTTAAAGAATCAATTTCCAATATATCACATGATCTTAGAACACCTCTTACATCAGTAATGGGATATTTGCAGCTCATGGAGGATCCTAATATAAGCCAGTTTGAGAAAAACGAGTATATGAATATAATAAAGGATAGAACAAAATCTTTACAGATGTTAATAACTAGTTTCTATGATTTATCAAGACTTGAAGGGAAGGAATATAAATTTAATTTCGAATTAATTAATCTATCTAATTTGATTTGTGATTCAATAGCTTCATTTTATAATGATTTTACCAATAAAGGTATAGAGCCTTATATTGATATAGATGAAAACGCACCTAGTATTATTGGAGATGAAAATGCTGTAAAGAGGATATTATTTAATTTAATACAAAATGCGTTGAAGTATGGAGAAAGCTTTGTATCAATAAGTTTAAAGCATAGAGATGATTATATAATTACAACTTTTACAAATGAGGCTAAAAACTTAAGTGAAGAAGATTCAAAGTGCTTATTTCAAAGGTTTTTTACAGCAGATCGTACTAGAAGTGGCAAGAGCACTGGTATTGGTCTTGCTATAACAAAAGAATTAGTGGAACAGATGGGACATGAAATTTCATCTGAACTAAAAGATGGTAAATTAAGTATCATAATAATATGGAAAATAAAAAATATACATAAGTAGTAGAATTTGTATTAATTTTACTGCTTATTTTTTTGTGAAATTTAACTGGAATTTAAGATCTGAATATTATCAATCATGCTTTATATGTCTAAATCTCAAATTTATTAAGATACTGAATTACTTGGTGTTATAATTGATAATTTTGATAAGTAGATTTAAGGGGATGAAAAGCATTCTCCTAAATATGAAGAAAACTAAAATAAGGTATAAAGAATAATAATAAATAGTAGTAATAAATATATATAATAGCTTATGGAAAGAGGGGAATATATGAAATATGTAACCTTAAATAATGGGGTGAAAATGCCTATTTTAGGATATGGGGTTTATCAAATTGAAGATTTGAAAGAATGTGAGAGATGCGTATTAGATGCAATTGAAGTTGGGTACCGTTCAATTGATACAGCTCAGACATATGGTAATGAAGAAGCTGTAGGAAGCGCAATTAAGAAGAGCAAGATTCAAAGAAAAGAATTATTTATTACAACTAAAGTATGGATATCAAATGCTGGGTATGAAAAGGCGAAGATTTCCATAGAAGAATCACTTAAAAAGCTTCAACTTAAATATTTAGATTTAGTATTAATACATGAACCTTTCAATGATTATTATGGAACGTATAGAGCTATGGAGGAAATGTATAAGGAGGGTAAGATAAGAGCTATAGGAGTAAGCAATTTTTATCCAGATAGATTAATAGATCTTATTAAGTTTAATAAGGTAGTTCCAGCAATTAATCAGGTTGAAACACATCCATTTAATCAGCAAGTAAAGGCCAAAAAAATCATGGATAAATATGGGGTCCAAATTGAATCTTGGGCACCTTTAGCTGAAGGAAGAAATAATATCTTTACAAATGAAACTTTAAAGGAAGTTGGGGATAAATATAATAAATCTACAGCTCAAGTCGCATTAAGATATTTAATTCAAAGAGATGTTATTGTTATTCCTAAGTCTGTGCATAAGGAAAGAATGATTCAGAATTTTGATATATTTGATTTTAAATTAGATGAGGATGATATGAATAAGATTGTCAAATTAGACAAAGCAGAAAGTGCATTTTTCTCTCATTGTGATCCTGATGTTGTAGAAATTTTTACTGAATAGATTAATTATTTTCAGCAAATTAGGAACAGTTTTCATTTATTCTTGATGTTATACTATAACTACCACGTGGGGAAAGGTGAGTGAAAGTTTGGATTATAATGATGCGATAGAAATATGTATTGAATTCATTGAGAAGAATATTAAAAATGAATTATCACCAGAAATAATAGCTAATGAGTGTGGATATTCTGTATTCCATTTCTCAAGGGTGTTTAACATTAATCAAGGTATTACTTTAATGGAATATGTAAAAAAAAGAAGACTTTCATTGGCAGCAAAAGATTTATTTAATGGTAAGAAAATAATAGATATAGCTTTAGAATACGGATTTCAAACTCATAACGGTTTCTCTAAAGCATTTAAGAAAGAGTTTGGGTTTAGTCCTACACAGTATTTAAAGCATATGGATAAAAATTTTGGAGAAAAATCAATTATAGGATTCGGAGGAGGATTTATGAAACCAAATATTATTGAAAAATCTGCATTCAAGGTTGCAGGATATGGTATTAAAACTAATGTAACGAATGGTAACTATACAAAAGATGTAGCTTCTTTTTGGATTAATTATGATGGAGAAAATTTAGAGAGTAAAATGTATCAAATATTGAATCCACCAAAACATGGAGAAGTGGGCTTATGTATTCCATCAAGAAATAATAGTGGAGAAGCAATTTATATGCTTGGAGTTATAGTTGATAATTTTGATGATATTGCTGAAGATATGATTACAGTGGAAGTTCCAGAAGCAACTTATGCTGTATTTACAACGCCTCCTATTAATACAAGTACTGAGGCTGGAAATAATGATTTTGCAAATGTTATTAAAAAAACTTGGAAATATATATTTGAAGAGTGGTTTAAAGACAGCGGATATGTATTTGATGAAACAAAATTAGATTTCGAATATTATGATGAGAGGTGTCATCCAGTTATAGATACTGTAATGGATATCTATGTACCAATATTAAAAAGAGAAATATAGAGTTTTATATAAAGCTCTAAAAAATAATTAAAAATATTAATAGATAAATGAAAAAAAGTAGACTTAAGCAATTGTATAATTCTTAAGTCTATTTTTATAGTTAAGAATATTATTTATATTGACACTAAATATGATTAAGTATATTATAGATAAATACAGTCTATAATATAATATTAGTTAAGGAGAAATGATGTGAAATATACTAAAGCTACAAATTATGCACTACATATAGTTGCATATATAATTAAAAATGATGATGGAAAAAATATAAGCTTATATCCTTTAGCGAATTACTTTAATATATCTCCAAGCTATTTATCTAAAATTTTAACCAAGTTAGTAAAAGCTGATATAATCCAATCAACTCCAGGTGTAAATGGAGGATATATATTATATAAAAATAAAGAAGATATTTCACTTTTAGATGTTATTGAGGCAATAGAAGGAAATAGCAGCATATTCACTTGTGAAATGCAGGAAAAAAGTGAATGTAAAATTCAAAATGCTATATTAGAGGCAGAGGGTGTAATGAAAATATACCTTAAAAACAAAAAAATATTTGAAATAATTTAAAATATATAAAATATTTTCATATTCATATTATAGACAATTCGAATCTATAATATGGTTAATTAAATAATAAAGCAAAAAATATATTTAAAGGAGAATAAAATATGACTGAGTTTTGGGAAAAAAGTTTTATAGAAAAGCAAACGATGTGGGGATTTGAACCATCAGAATCAGCTATTAGGGTAAAAGATTTTTTTGTTGAAAATAATATAAAAGATATATTAATACCAGGCATTGGTTACGGAAGAAATGCAAAGGTGTTTATTGATAATAATATAAATGTTACAGGAATCGAGATTTCAAAAACAGCTATTGATTTGGCAAGACAATATGGTATTAATATTAATATTTATAATGGTTCAGTTGCAGATATGCCTTTTGAAAATAAGCTTTATGAAGGGATATTTAGCTATGCACTTATTCATTTATTAAATGAAAGTGAGAGAAAAAAGTTTATTAGTGATTGTTACAAACAATTAAAACAAGATGGATATATGATATTTACGGCTATCTCCCAAAAGGCGCCTATGTTTGGAAAAGGTAGAAAAATTAATGAAAATTATTATGAAACAATGTCAGGAGTAAAAATCTTTTTTTATGATTCTGAGTCAATAAAAAAGGAGTTTCAAGAATATGGACTTGTAGAATTTTATGAGATTGAAGAAAGAGATAGTGATAATAAAGATAAACCGCCAATGAAGTTTTTATTGATAAAATGTAAAAAGTAAATAGTTTAAATAAGAGTGAAATAGGAATTTAGTGAGGTGATATAATGGGTAAATTATCAAAGTTACCAAACATAGGTAATGAAATTGAGCGACAATTGAATCAAGTTGGTGTAACTACATATGACGAATTGAAACACTTAGGAGTTGAAAATGCATGGCTTAGAATACAGGAAGTTGATGAATCTGCATGTATGAACAGATTGCTAGCATTAGAGGGTGCATTACAAGGAGTTAAAAAGACATTACTGACAGATGAGCGCAAGTTAGAATTAAAAAAATTTTATAATTTGCATAGAAAATAATTGCAGATAAATTTATGATTGAATTAAGTATTTAAAGCCCATCTACTTTAGGTAAGCTTAAGAAGATGGGCTTTAATACTAAGTTTAGTTATGGATAAATTCAACTTCATTAAGCATTTAATGCTTCTCATAAGTTAAATTTATGTTTTTAGAGGTAAAACCTCTTTGCTTTTCATTTTTTTATTTCTAACCTTACATTAAGTGTTCAATTAGTATTTTAATTCCTATGCCTATTAAAATGACTCCACCAATCATTTCTGCATAATTTTGAACATACTGTCCAAGTTTTTTGCCAAGAAAAACTGCTAAAAAGCTTAATACAAAAGTAGTTATTCCTATTATTGTTATAGAGGGAACAATACTAACACTTAAAAATGCAAAGCTTACCCCAACTGCTAAAGCATCAATACTAGTTGCAATAGCTAAAACAGTTAGTTTCTTATAAGAAAATTCATCTCTTTCACATTCTGTAGCTAGCTCTGTATCTTTATCAGCTTTTAGTTCTTTAATAGATTCTATTAACATTTTTCCACCTATAATTCCAAGTAGTATAAAAGCTATCCAATGATCAAAAGATTTTATATAGCTTTCAAAATACCTGCCAAACCACCAGCCTAGTAAAGGCATAAAGGCTTGGAAGCCGCCAAAGAATGCTGCAACTCTAAAAGAGCATTTAAATTCATCTTCTTTTAAACAAATCCCCTTAGCTAATGAAACAGCAAAGGCATCCATAGATAAGCCTATTCCTGTCATAAAAATTGAAAAAAACCCCATTGTATGTACTCCTTTATTATAGAATTTATTGCAAAATCCTAAATAATATTTAGGATTTTATTGCCTCTTTATGGATTATAAACGAATAAAAAAAGACTTATACGCAGCAAAGCTACGCATAAGTCTCGTTATTTAATACTAAGCCAGAACAACGTTCAATATGTTGACTTAGTAACTCTTACACAATTAGAGTTAACTACTCCCCTATACAGAAAAATCAATATCATTATAATACCAAAAAAATGTAAGTTTATCAATATATTTAGTGAGATAGTTAATAAAAAAATAATTCCTATATAACTTCATTCAATAAACCGTATATAATGTAAATAAAAAGATTTATTTATAGGAGAAAAGTATGACAGTTTTAAATAAAATAATCTCTTTATTCTTAATAATATTAATAGGGGCATATGGAACAAGAAAAAGCATAATAAATGAAGAAGTTAATAAAGGACTAAGAAAAATATTATTAGAAATAACACTACCACTATTGGTAATAAATTCCTTTAGTTTTGAATTTAGTGAGGGGATGGGACGAAATGTTTTAATATCATTTATTTATAGTATAGCCTTTATGATAGTTGGAGCCATTATATCTTATATTTTCTTATTTCCATTTAAGGGTGAGAAGAAAAAGATTCTTCATTTTGCAAATGTATTCTCAAACTGTGGCTTTATAGGTTTCCCAATAATCAATAGTATATTTGGAGCTGAAGGGGTAGTTTATACCTCAATATTTAATATGGTGTTTACAATAGCTTTATGGACATATGGAGTTATGATTTTTTCAGATAAAATGTCAAAGGATAATATAAAAAAGGTTTTATTGAATCCAGCAATAATAGCAGTATATCTAGGCATTCCTATGATGTTATTTAATATAAAGTTGCCAGCATTTTTACTAGATACAACTAAAATTGTTGGAGATATGACTGCACCAATTTCAATGATAATAGTGGGAAGTATATTATCCAAGGTAAAAATAAAAGATGTATTTAAGGAGTTTTCAATATACTATGGATCATTAATAAAGCTTATAATAATTCCTTTAGGTTTATTAATTATTAAAAAAGTTCTAAATGATAATAGTACTATAATAAATACTATAATAATCGTACAAGCCATGCCAGCAGCAGCTATGACCTCAATATTTGCGGCTGACTTTAATAAAGAAGAGGAATATTCAGCAATAGTTGTATTTATCACAACCTTGTTATCCATAATTACTATACCTATAATAGCTAAGATAATAAATTAAATAATAATAATTTTTAAATAATATATTTTATTTATTAGAAAATTATTATATAATGAGACCGAGCTATAATAAAAAGTTTTATTTTAGAAATAATATATAGAAATGATTATAGAAATTGAGGTGTAGAAATGGATTTAGTTTGTTTATGCAAAGGAATAGAAAAAGACATAATAATAAAGTCAGTAAAAGATGGTGCAGATACATTTGAAAAGGTTCAGCTAGATACTGAAGCAGGAACAGGATATTGTAGAGCTAGTAGATGTAAATGTAAGATAGAAGAATTAATTAGAGAAAACAAATAGTTTTGTTAAGGAGTTTTAGAGTTATTCTAAGGCTCTTTTATTATATTGCAAAGAATTACCATAAATGTAATTAATATAATATATAATTTGATAAATTTTTAAAGATTTAATTAGATATAGATAGTTTCCTAGAGATACTAATAAAACGTACAACAGGATCACACTTTTTATTGATAGTAAAATAAAATATAAAGTATACTTATAGTAAGAATGTTTAATGAGGAGTGTTAGTGTGAGTAGGATTAAGATATTTACTGGACACTTTGGTAGTGGTAAGACAGAAATTGCAATTAATTACGCTATAAAGATGGCTAAGGAAGGTAAAAAGGTAGCATTAGTTGATATGGATGTAATAAATCCTTATTTTTGTGTAAGAGATATTAAAGCAACTTTAGAGAATGATTATAAAATAAGAGTTATAAGTACAAAAAAAGATTTAGTTAATGCAGAGCTAATGGTACTATCAGGAGAAATATTATCTGTATTTAATGATAAATCATATGAAGTTATATTAGATATTGGTGGAGATAATGTAGGTGCAAGGGTTCTAGGTGTATATAACAAGTACTTTGAAGAAGAAGATTATTCAATGTATTTTGTTTTAAATAATTCAAGACCAGAAACCTTAAATTGTAGTATGGCAAGTAAATATCTAAAATCTATAGAAGTAGCTAGTAGATTAAAAGTTACTAATATTATATCAAATACTCACATGATGAAGGAAACAGAATGTAAGCATATATTGAAAGGAGATATAGAATCTTTGGAGTTATCTAAGTTTTTAAGCATTCCTTACAAATACACTGTGTGTACTAGAGAGTTTGAAGAGGTAATAGAGGATAAAGTTAATGGAGAAGTATTACCTATAGAATTATATATGGACATACCTTGGGAATAATAAGGAGGAATTAAATGGCTAAGGTTATATTTAAAGAGGAAAGATGCAAAGGATGTGGGCATTGCATAAATATATGCCCTAAAAAAATTATAAGCTTTAAAGAAATTTTTAATAGTAAGGGATATCATCCAGCGGGAATAGAGGAAGATCTCATGACACAATGTATAGCTTGTGCATCTTGTGGAAAAATTTGTCCTGATTGTGTAATAACAATTGAAAGGTAGGGGATAACTATGGGGGAAAAGTTTTTAATGAAGGGAAATGAAGCTATAGCAGAAGCAGCTATTAGGGCTGGATGTAAATGTTTTTTTGGTTATCCTATAACTCCTCAAACTGAATTAATAGCATATATGGCAAAGAATATGGGAAAAGTCAATGGCGTTTTTTTGCAAGCTGAAAGTGAAATTGCAGCTATTAATATGGTTTATGGATGTGGGGGAACTGGAGTTAGATGCATGACTTCATCATCTAGTCCAGGAATAAGTTTAATGTCAGAAGGAATTTCATATTTAGCAGCAGCAGAGATTCCTTGCGTATTGGTAGATATAGTTAGATGTGGACCAGGGCTTGGAGGGATACAGCCAGCTCAATCAGATTATTTATTTGTAAATAAGGGATTAGGCCATGGAGATTTTAATATATTAGTTTATGCACCAGCATCAATTCAAGAAATGACCGAATTAATACATGATGCATTTGATTTAAGTGATTTATACAGAACACCAGTAATGATAATGGCCGATGGAATGATTGGACAAATGATGGAAGCTGTGGAATTTAAAGATAAAGAAAAAAGAGAATTACCAGAAAAAACTTGGGCTGCTAATGGACTTGGAAATAGAAAAAAACATAATATAATTAATTCTTTAGAACTAAATCCAGAAAAACTAGAAGAATTAAATTTGAAACTTCAAGATAAATATAAAGTAATAAAAGAAAAAGAAAGTAAATATGAGTTGTATAATTGTGAAAATTCATGTGATTTAATATTAGTTTCTTATGGGATAACCTCAAGAATATGTAAGAGTGTTATAAACCTTGCAAAAAATGATGGAATAAATTTAGGATTAATAAGGCCTATAACAACATGGCCATTTCCTTATGAAGCATTTACTAAGACATTAGGAAAAAGTAAATTTGGATATTTATCTGTAGAGATGAATTGTGGACAAATGGTTGAAGATGTGAAATTAGCTGTTAATGGAAATGAAGAGGTTAGATTTTATGGTAGGACAGGTGGAATGATACCAAAAGTAGATGAAATATATGAAAATATAAAATCTATTATTGGAGGTATAGAAAATGAGTATAGTTTATAGGCCAACAAAGGCACTTTTAGATGTACCTACACATTATTGTCCAGGATGCACACATGGAATAATCCATAAGTTAGTAGGAGAAGTAATAGAAGAATTAGGAATATTACACAAAACTATAGGAGTTGCATCTGTTGGATGCTCTGTTCTTGCATATGATTATTTTGCTTGTGATATGTTTCAATCAGCACATGGAAGGGCTCCAGCAGTAGCTACAGGTATAAAAAGAGCTAATCCAGATAAAGTAGTGTTTACTTATCAAGGAGATGGAGACTTAATAGCCATAGGAACTGGAGAGGTTGTTCATGCAGCAGCAAGAGGAGAAAATATTGTAACTATTTTTGTAAACAATTGCATATATGGTATGACAGGTGGCCAAATGGCACCTACAAGCCTAGTAGGACAAGTTACTGAAACATCTCCCTATGGAAGAAATGTTAATACTCAAGGTTATCCAATAAGAGTGGCAGAAATGATTTCTACTTTAGACGGTGCATGCTATGTTGAAAGAGTAAGTGTAGATAATATAGCAAATTTAACAAAAGCTAAAAAAGCAATTAAAAAAGCTTTCGACAATTCAATTCAAGGGTTAGGATATTCTTTTATAGAGGTGTTGTCTACATGTCCAACTAACTGGGGATTAGCACCAGTTGAAGCTTTAAAGTGGCTTAGAGAAAATATGATTCCCTATTATCCATTAGGAGTTAAGAAGGAGTAAAAAGGGGAGGGCATAGATAAATGATAAAAAAAGAAATAATTTTTGCAGGATTTGGAGGACAAGGAATATTAACTATTGGTAAATTACTAGCTTATGCTGCTATGGACAAGGGATTAAATGTTTCTTGGCTACCATCCTATGGACCAGAAATGAGAGGGGGTACAGCAAATTGCTCAGTAATAATATCTAATGAAGAAGTAGGATCACCAGTCATATCAAAAGCAGATGCACTTGTTGTAATGAATAAACCATCACTAGATAAATTTATAAATTCAATAAAAAGAGATGGAATATTAATAGTAGATTTAGACATGATTAAAGAGAAAATCAATTTAGAAGAAATAGAAGTATATAAAATTGATGCTGAGACAAAGGCAGAAGGTCTTGGTGATAAAAGGAATGCTAACATGATACTACTTGGTTTTTTAGTTGAGAAGCTTAAAATTATAACAATTGAAGAATTAATAGCTTCTGTTAAGAGCCATGGAAAAAAAGAGTATTATAATCTAAATAAAGAAGCAATAGAGTTAGGTGCTAAGGAAGCTAAGAAATATAATACAAATTAAAGTATAAGGGCTGTCTGTGTGACAGCCTCCTTTAAATAAAAAAAATATTAAGATTTCATTAAATATGCTAAAGTTAGAATAATTTGTAACGAAAATGTCAATAAATCATTTTATAATAGTAGTAAGATAAATAATAAGGAGGTGAGAATATGATAAAAGTAGATGTAAATAAGCATTGTAGCTTAAATAAAGCTGTAAGAAGTTTATTTTATAAAAAACAAAACATAAATAATTCAATTTATTATAGTGAAGAAGAAAAAAGATTACTAACAAAAGAAATAGAAAGAGATATATATGATACATGGGAAAAAATTAGATATTCATTAAATATGAATAAAGGATAATATATTATTACTGTTTTTATTTGAAAATAAATTTATAGAGGAGAGTATACCTTGATAATAAGTAGTATTATAGTGTGTTTTACTATAGTTAAAAATTTATTTAATGTAAAAATTTATAAAAGTAATAATATGAGAGGTAATATGAATAAAAATGAATATTATTTTTAGATAAGAAGTTAGAGTTATAATAAATTCTGGCTTCTTATTTATTTTAAAAATGATAGAATAAAGATATAGTTTAATTAAAAAGTTAATATAAAATCAATAAATATAAGTGTTTATAGAATGAATATTAACTTAATTATATTTTATAAGTGACGAATAGAGTAAATAAGGAGAGTATATATGTTTTTTATAGGTATATTTGGGATAGAAAATAAAGAAAAGGAAATAAAAATTATAAATAATTTGACTTGTAAAGGTTGTAATAGATTAACTATGGCAAGAGTTATAAAGAGTTATGAATTTTTTCACTTCTTTTTTATACCAATATTTAAATGGAATGAAAAATATTATATTCAATGTGAAAGCTGTAGAAAAGTATTTTCTATTTCAAAAGAAAAGGGAAAAGCTATTGAAAAAAATGAAAATATAGAGATAACTTATTGGGATTTACAAGAAATCAATAATTCTTATAGTAATGGATATTACAAATATAATGTAAATAATGTTTGTAAAAACTGTGGTAAAGTAGTTGATTCAGAATATAAATATTGTCCGTACTGTGGTCATGAGGTGAAATAAATATTTTTAAAATAGTTATATAATATCTTCATAATCTCTTTAAAAAACTTTGTTAAAGTTAAGGTGAATCATAAAAATTAGAAAGGAAAGTTTTATATGAGTAACATTTTAATAGTTGAAGATGAAGAAAGTGTAGCTAATGTAATAAAGGCATATTTAGAGAAAGAAAACTACAATGTTTATATATGTAATTCTGGGTTAGAATCTTTAGAGTTTTTTAAGAAAATAAACTTTGATTTAGTTATATTGGATTTAATGCTTCCAGATATAGATGGAGAAGAAGTATGTAAAATAATAAGAGAAATATCTAATGTATATATTTTTATGCTTACTTCTAAAGCAAGTTTAAATGATAGAATCAATGGGCTTAATTTAGGTGCAGATGAATATTTAGTAAAACCATTTAGCCCTAGAGAATTAACAGCAAGAGTAAATGCATTATTTAGAAGAATAAATACAAAGTCTGATGTAAAAGACTTATTTAATGATGGAATACTACGAATAGATTATGAAAAAAGAATAGTAAAATTAAATGAGATAGAAATATCACTTACTCCAAGTGAATTTGATATATTATATACTTTAATTATTAATAAGGGTAAGGTATTAAGTAGGGAACAACTTATAGAAAGAGTATTTGGTATGGACTTTGATGGCTATGATAGAACTATAGATGTACATATTAAGAATATCAGAAAAAAGATAGAAGAAGATACTAGAAGTCCTAAATACATAATAACAGTGACAAAGGTTGGATATAAGTTTGGCGGTGAAATATAAATGCAAAGCATAAGAAAACGGCTAAGTATTTTGTTTGCTATATCATCACTTATAGCAATTTTATTAACAATATTATTTGTAAATATAACTATTAATAATAAATTTAACAAGTATATGCTTGATATTCAAAATAAAAGAAATGAAAGAATAGTTTCTTATTTTGAAGAAGTTTACAAAAGAGATAATATGTGGAAGGAAGACTCTGGAATAGAGCTTATGCATGAAGCATATATGGGAAATTACTGTTTAACATTAAGAGATACAAATGGTAATGTAATATGGGGAATGGATCCATCTAATATAATAGATAGTAGTCATTTAAGTAATATGAATGTAGAAAATAAAGGAGTTTATGTTAATAAAAAGTTTGATGTAATAGTTGATGGAAGTACAGTTGGATATGTTGAACTAGGACAATATTCATCTATTTTATTAACAGAAGAAGATATAGAATTCAAGTCATCAATAAATAGAAGTATAATTTTAAGTGGAATAGGAACTTTAGGAATAGTAATACTTATAAGTTTATATCTTTCTAATGAATTATCAATACCAATAAGGAAGATTGCAAAAACTTCAAAAAGGCTTTCCAATGGTAACTTTAATGCAAAATCTTATTATGAAAGTGATATTGAAGAAATTGAAGAACTAAGAGACAATATAAATATATTAGGAGAAAAGTTAAGATATCAGGATATGTTAAGAAAAAGATTAGTTTCAGATATATCTCATGAAATCAGAACTCCATTAAATGTATTACAAAATAACTTAGAAGCAATGATAGATGGAATATTTCCAGTAAATAATCAAAGATTAGTTTCTTTAAATGAGGAAGTAATTAGATTTGGAAAGTTATTAAATAACCTAGATACACTAAAAGAATTTGAAGATGAAAGTATATGTATAGATTTTGAAAATATTATTTTAGACGAATTTATTATGGAGATAGTACATGAATTTTCATTGGAAGCTAAAAGTAAAAATATAAACTTTGAATGTACAATAGATAAAGAAGAATCTTATTTGATTTATGGTGATAGAGATAAATTAAAACAAGTATTTATAAATCTTATATCTAACTCTATAAAATTTACAAATAGCAATGGATATATAAATTTATATTTATATAAAAATAATGAAAGTACAATAGTTGAAATTAAAGATAATGGAATAGGAATAAAACAAGAAGATTTACCATTTATATTTGAAAGACTTTATAGAGGTGATAAAAGTAGACAAAGTATAGAAGGAAATGGTATAGGATTAACAATAGTGAAAAAAATATTAAATCTTCATTATGCATCTATTGATGTGGAAAGTGAAGAAGGAGTAGGAACAAGCTTTAAAATAAACTTTAATAATACAAAAGCATAAAATGTAAGGGAGATTAGATAAATTTAATTTATCTAATCTCCCTTAATGAGTTTTACTTAAAAATTAATATATTTATTTATAATAGTATCTAAATCACTATTTTGGACATCTTCAACAAATTCAATTATGCCTAGGATTTCACCATTTTTAGTAATAGAGTAACCACCAGATTTAATAGAAATTAATTCTATTTCAAATATTGATTTTTTTCCTGTAAATGATGATAAAACACTTCCATCTTCTAAATTTAAAATTGTATATTCTCCTTGAAAATCAGCATAATTATTAAGATCAATAGTTAAAAGGAATTTTAAATTATTTTGAGCAACTAGTATTAACGGATTTAAACTACTACCTTCTCCCTTAATTATTGCTGTTTGAAATTCATTAGTTACTTTAGAAGTAGTAATTAAGTTTTCAGGATAAGTAGCAGAATTATTTAATGGTACAGCACAACAGCTAGGTCCATTACTTGCACTAGGTAATGAAGGGTCATATTTGGAAGTATCAGTTGAATCTAAATCATCAACTACCTTTATAACACCTCTTATCATTCCCATCCAGCAGCTGAAGTTTATGTCCTTATCAGTAGGAGTAAATTCAATTATGTTTTCTCCACTTTTAAGTTTTTGTTGAATATCTAATGAATTTACTACTATTGAATTATTACAGTAATTAAGACTTTCTCCATTAATTACCCATTTAACAGGAACTCCCTTTTGAACATAAAAAACATTAGGGCTATAACCATTATTGTTAGCAGTCATATTAATAATTTGAACACCATCTTCTAAGATCGCTTTAGAAGAATCAGTACTAGAATTCGAATTAAATGAACTTACCATAACGTAACTTAAAGGATTTATATTTATTCCAGAAAGTGATAAACCTCTATTACTCATTATTAAACCTAAAACAATAATAAGAACTCCACTAAATTTAAGAAGCTTTTTAGTATATCCTTTACTTAAGAATCCGGATATTGCTCCAAATGTAAGCATTAATGGAACAGTACCTAATGCAAATATAAACATGGATAATGCTCCCTTTAAAGCACTTCCAGTTCCAAGAGCAAATAATTGCATAGTTTGAAGAGGTCCACAAGGCATAAATCCATTTAGAAAACCGACTAAAAAAGGTGAATTAAACCTTCTTTTATATTTAGATAAAAAGTTAGGTATTTTTATGCTAAATTTTCTAAATAATTTAAATCCAGATATGTTTAAACCCATTATAACCATAAATAATCCTGCAAAGATTTGGATAAAGGCTTTGGCAGTAATAGAAAGAGAAAATACAGAGCCAATACCGCCAATTAGACCACCTAAAATGGAATAAGACAGTACTCTACCTAAGTTATATAGCAGAGAGGGAGTTATGGATTCTAATTTACTTTTGCTTTCTTTAGCAAAGGACAAGCTTTGAGAAATCATTATTCCACCGCACATACCAACACAGTGAATAGATGTAAAAATTCCTACAACAAAAAGGAATGCGTATGAAGCATTATTAAGTTTAGACTCCATATCAAAACCACTAGTTCTTAAACCAAGAGTAAAAATAACAAATATTATTATAAGTATCCCTATAAAGCCTAAATTACTAGAAGATTCTGTGGAATATCCTATTTTTCTAATAAGTTTTTTAATGTCTTCAATATTACAAAGTTTACTATCATAATCAATTTCAAGAGTTTCTTTGGTGTAATCAGCTTTAGCATTTTTAACACCATTTATATTTTTTATAGAGTTTTCAATTCTTTTTTCGCATGAAGTACAAGTCATATCATATACTTTAATTTTTTCTCTCTTAATACTCATAAAAGTCCTCCTAAATATTCATTAAAAAAAGTATATGAAATAAATGTGTTATTTTTATGAAGATAGATATAACATATTAAAAATAATGATTATATACATAATCATTAGAGAATTAGGGAAAATTAATATTGATTTGTATTAAGAGATTAAAATAAAGGAGAGATAAATATGTATAATAAAATTAAATTACCATATGCCTTTGATGCATTAGAACCATATATAGATGAAGAAACAGTAAGGACACACTATGAAAAACATCTTAACACGTATGAAACAAATTTAAATAAGGCATTGGAAGGATATGAAGAATATACAAAAGGAAAGACACTAGATCAATTAATTAAGGATATAGAAGATCTACCAGAAGAAATAAGACCAGCAGTTGTAAACAATGGTGGAGGTGTGTCAAATCATAATTTATATTTTTCAATTCTTTCACCAAATCCTAAAAAAGAACCAACAGGAAAATTGCTTGATGAAATAAATAAGACTTTTGGAAGCTTGGAAAACTTAAAAGAAGAATTGACTAATGCATCTATAACACAATTCGGATCAGGATATGGATTTTTAGTTAAAGATAAAGATGGGAAATTATCAATAGTAAAAAGAGTTAATCAAAATTCACCAGTAATGGATAATCTTATTCCTATATTAACAATAGATGTATGGGAGCATGCATATTATCTAAAGTACAAAAATCTAAGAGCAGATTATGTGAAGAATATATGGAATGTAATAGATTGGGAAAAAGTTCAAGGTCTTTATGAAGATTGCCACAACATTTAAGTAAAAAACTGTCGCAGAGCAACCCAAAATATAAATGAAAAATTAATGAAAAAACTCCCGTAGGAGTTTTTAAAATTAAATTATTTTTAGTAATTTAGAACAAAATTACATTAATAATTAGTTGCTATTAATTTTTGATTTAGTTGTCCTTGCGGCAGTATTTCTATTCTTCTATAAATTTTAGAATTTCATTGTTCACTATTTCTTTTTCTTCAATAAACCCTGCATGTCCGCTGTTTTGTAATGGAATAAGTTTAGACTCTATAATATTTTTATTTATATATTCAGCAAATTCGTATGGACAAACAGTATCATGTACTCCATGAAGTATTAATGTAGGAACTTTAATTTTAGGAATGTCATTAAATAAAGTTTCAGTCTTAAGTGTATTCAAGCATTGAGAAGTAGCCCAAGATGAAGCAGTTAGTGATATATTATTAAACCAATTTAGCATAGGTGGAGAAGTATATTGGAAGAAGAATAAGCCTGAAATATCATTTAGAAGCTTAGGCCTATCATTAATAGACTGATTTATAAAGCCGTCCACCTGCTCTTTAGTATATCCATAAGGCCAATCTTGCATTTGAACCCAACTAGGAGCAGCTGGACTAATTAAGCAAAGTTTTGATACTTTATAATTGTTATATTTAGATAAGTATCTTATACATAGAGCTCCACCCATGGAATGTCCAACTAAAGTTACTTTATCTAGTTTAAGAACATCAATTACTTTTTTTATATCAGCAGCCATAGAATCATAGTCATAACCAGAATAAGGTCTATCAGATTCACCAAATCCTCTCAGGTCAACAGCAACACATCTAAATCCTTTATCGGGGAAAAAATTCAACTGATATTCATAGATATTGTGATTTAATGGCCATCCATGAATAAATAGTATGGTTTTTTCAGCATCAGGGTTTAGATCCTCCAATAATATTCTAGAATCATCACTTATTTTAACAAAGTATTTCATAAAACTCTCCTATATAAATTTTATCTATAGCAATATATTCAAGTGGTAATAAACCTGTTAACAGATAGTAATAATTGTGGATAAAAGAAAACTTAAATTAATGAATATTATTAAAGATGTAGAGAAAATATAAAATGAGAAAATAATAAATTTTATAAATATAAAGGGGAAATTAGTTGATGAAAATATATAATGTAAGCCAATATGGGACTTTAAAATCATGCATAATTTGCTATCCAGTAAATTTTAAAATAAATAATAAAAGCAGTGAGTATTATAACAAAATAAATTATGATTTACTTTATAGCCAATATAATAAATTTATAAATACATTAAGCAAAAATAATATAAGCTTATATTTT
Organism: Clostridium sartagoforme; assembly: GCF_039521405.1. Lineage (NCBI taxonomy): Bacteria > Bacillati > Bacillota > Clostridia > Eubacteriales > Clostridiaceae > Clostridium > Clostridium sartagoforme. The sequence goes on along the minus strand of NZ_BAAACH010000037.1, from coordinate 115,124 downwards.
ATTGATATTAATAAAAATGCGACTCAACAAGTGTTTACCCAAGATATTGGATTTGTAATAAATGATGTATTATTTATAAGTAATATGAAAGAAAATGACAGGAAAATTGAAACGGATTCTTTTAAATCTTTTGTGAAAGAAAATAACATTAAGCATTATGAAATGAGTAATATTATGGAAGGTGGGGATATAATTAAATATGATAATGTTATTTTCGTAGGAATAAGTGACAGAACAACAATAGAAGCTGCAAATGAACTTCAAGAAGTATTGATAAATATGAATTTCAAATATAAAGTAATTCCTATATACTTTGATACGAGTAAAATACATTTAGATTGTGTATTTAATATTTTAGATAAGGGAAGTGCAGTTATATCACCTTATATTTATGATAAAAAGGTAATAGAAAAATATATAAAAAACTTATACGAAATATCAAAGAAAGATGCAGATGAATTAGGAACTAATTATATATATTTAGGTAATAAAAAGATATTAAGCAGTAATAGAAATGTTACTGAATATTTAAAAAAAGAAGGATATGAAGTAGAATTTATAGATTATGGTGAAATAATAAAAGCAAAAGGAAGTTTAGGATGCTCATGTATGTTTACCTTGAGAGAGTAATATAAAGTATTATTTATATTAACAAAAACATATTTCATGAATATAATATAATAAAATTTTATGGAGTGATTATATGTTAAGTCGTGAAAAATATGTTGATTTATCTCTAGAACTACATTTATTTTACACAAAGATTATGAGGGATCATGCTATTTTTTTAGAAGCAGGATTTCCACAAAAGAATACTAAACTTTCAAAAGAAGCAGATGAATATAAAGTACAATTTGAAAAATATCTGATAGATATAATTAAATTAAGCAAAGGGATAGTTAAAGAAGATATATTAGAATCCAAAGAACTTTATACTGAATATACATTAAATGCTGAAAATAAAACACAATATTATACAGGTATAGAAATAAACCCAAAAATAACTGATATGCAGTCAAAGATAAAATCTAAAAATAATGAAATAAATGAAAGAACAATAAATAACATAAGAAAATTTAATAGTAGAGTTATAAAATTACTAGATGATTTTATAGATTTTAAAAGCAGGATTTTAGATGAGATACTAAGTTGTATGCTTTTCTCTTCAAATTATCCTACATTTGTTGAACATTTAATACATGAAGCAAAATTATATCGTTCATATATATATTCAATTGAGAATAATGAAGACATTAAGGAAAAAAATATAAAAGAAACTCAGTTATTTTGGAATCATATTATGATGGAGCATGCATTATTTATTAGAGGATTACTTGATCCATCAGAAGGCAATTTAATAAACTCATCAAATAATTTTGTAAAGATATATAATGATTTAATTGAAGAAGCAAAGAATATGAATGAATCTAGTATATTAGATTTAACAGAAAATACTTTGAAGGAGACAAAGAAATTAAGAGATTTCAAGGAAGCTGGTGTTGAAGGAATAGAAGAATGTAAGATAAAATCAATAATATTACCGCTTTTAGCTGACCATGTATTAAGAGAAGCTAATCATTATATACGATTATTAAAAAAATATGAAAATAAACGTCTAAAATAATAAAAACATATTTAAAATAAAAATAAACAGTGTATATAAAAATACCTAAAAACGAAGAATTATATAAATCTCTTGAAAATTACTGTGGTGATATATAAAATTAGTATATAGAAGCTGTAATATTTTTCAAAACAAAATTAATGATGAGAAAATGAAAGAATGAAGAAATTATTATATCAGTCTTAGAAACTACACAGTAGTTTCATCCTAAACTGTGAATTACGAATTGTTAATTGAATAATAGGGGTATAGGTATGAGGAAAGAAATAAAGAAAACTACAGGTGGAGTAATAGTTGCAGCAAAGAGAATATCAGAAAAGCCATTATTAAAGATAGGCTCTATTACTGTAATAAAGAGGGTAGTGTTAACATTTCAACAAGTTGGAATCTCACCAATTGTAGTAGTTACAGGACATGAATCAGAAAAGATCGAGCATGACTTAGCTGATTATGGAGTTATATTTTTAAAAAATGAAAATTATGAAGGCTCAGAAATGCTTGATTCTGTAAAAATAGGTTTAAGTTTTTTACAAGATAAGTGTGAACAGGTAATTTTTAGCCCAGGTAATATTCCTATGTTTACTCCAAAAACTATTCAAAAAATGATAGAATTAGAAGAAAAACTGGTTTCACCATCATATAACGGAAAATCTGGACATCCTTTATTAATAGCATGTGATTTAATACCTAAAATTTTAAAATATAATGGTGATATGGGGCTGAGAGGTGCTATTAATAATATTGGAGTTGAAAGATATTGGATGAATGTAGAAGATGAAGGAATATTTCGCAATACAGATGATATTGAAAAACTAGATGAACTTTTAAAAGAACATAATCAAAATATATTACATCCTTTTGTTAGAATAAGTATTGAAAATGAAACACTATTTTTTAATTCAAGGACAAAGTTACTTTTATTATTAATTCAAGAAAAGCATTCTGTAAGAAGTGCATGTAATCATATTGCATTATCATATGGTAAGGCATGGAATATGATAAACAAATTAGAAGAAGAGCTAGGTTATTCAGTTGTTCAAAGGCAGCATGGTGGGAAAAATGGTGGAAAAACTTTATTAACAAAAGAAGGAATCGAATTTTTAGAAAAATATCAAAAGTTTGAAGATAATGTTCGCAAATATGCACAAAGTGAATTTAGTAAATGTTTTAAATTTTAAATTATATAAAGCAAGTTCTTTTTAGAAAGAATTTGATGATTTACAACCTCTGTTTTATAATTAAGATAGTAAATAATTACTAAATTATTATAATGTTGGAGGTTTTATCTTTACCTTGAATACTAATAGTATTATATTGGGTAATCACTAAATAAAAATTTAAATATATGGGAGGGTATTATGGGAAATATAAGTGAGTCTATAAAGAAAAAAGATCATGATGCTAAAGTAAGTGGGCGTGCGATGTATGTTGATGATCATAAAATGGAAGATATGCTATATGGAAGGATACTTAGATCGTCAAAAGCCAAAGCTCGTATAATTAATATCATTAAACCAGATTTACCAGAAGGGTATTTCATTGTAGATAAAAATGATGTAACTGGTAAAAATAAAGTTCATATTGTGCTTGATGATACTCCAGTTTTTGCAGAAGATACAGTAGAGTATATTGGCGATCCAATTTTAATGGTTGTAGGGGAAAATTTAAAAGAAGTTGAAAGAATACTAAATGAAATTATTGTTGTATATGAAGAATTAGAGCCTATTTTAGATATGCAAAAATCTGATACTATATTCTTTAATTATAATTATGAAAAGGGTGATATTCAAAAGACGTTAAAAGAAGCTGATAACGTTTTTATAGAAACTTTTCAAACTGGTCATCAAGAACAAGCTTACCTTGAAACCCAAGGGATGATTGCTTACCCTAATAATGGACGTATGGTTGTTAGAGGTTCAATGCAATGTCCATATTATATTTATAGAGCAATTGCTATGGCCTTGGGGTATGAGGAAAAAGATATACAAGTAATTCAAGATGTTACTGGTGGAGGTTTTGGAGGTAAAGAGGGTTATCCATCAATACTTGCCTGTCAAACAGCAGTAGCAGCCCAAAAGGTTAATAAACCAGTAAAAGTTGTATTTGATAGAAGAGAAGATATGGAATTTACTTCTAAGAGACATCCTTCTTTATCTACTTATAAAGTTGCAGTTAAAGATGGAAAAGTTACTGGAATGGATATCGATGTTATGTATAATAGTGGCGCATATACTACACTTACTCCTGTAGTGTTACAAAGAGGATTAATATGCTCAAGTGGTGTATATAATATAGAAAATTTATGTGTTGCTGGACGAGCTGTGAAAACCAATACTATTCCTAATGGTGCATTCCGTGGATTTGGAGCTCCTCAAACATTTTTTGCTGTAGAAATGATGATGGATCATGTTGCAAAGAAATTGGGAAAGGATTCACTTAAATTCAAAGCACAACATATTGTTAAGCAAGGTGATGCAACTTCAACTAGTGGCAAATATCATTTCCATGTGCCTTTGCCAGAAATGATTGATAGAATAGATACTATTACTGATTATCGTAATAAAACTAAGTTATATAAAAATCAAACAGGAAGATATCGTAAGGGAATTGGAATGTCTCTATTTTTCCATGGATGCGGTTTCACTGGAAGTGGAGAGAGAGATTTAATTAAAGCTGTTGCTAAGTTAAGAAAAAATTCAGATGATACTGTAGAAATATTAACTGCTAATACAGATATGGGACAAGGAATTAAAACAACTTTTAGCAAGATAGTTGCAAAGACTCTTGGAATTCCTAATGAAAGAGTAATCGTAGAAAACCCTGATACCGATCAAGTTCCAGATTCAGGTCCAACAGCAGCAAGCCGTTCTTTGATGGTAGTTGGAGAATTGCTTAGACGTGCTGCGGAAAGACTTAAGAAAGAATGGAAATCTGGAGAGCAACAATTAATAGAAGAGCATTATGTTCATCCTGATTTCTTAATACCATTTAGTATTGAAAAATTCAGAGGTGATGCTTACCCAGATTATGCTTGGGGAGTAAACGTTATAGAAGTAGAGGTTGATACACTTACTGCTACTCAAAAAGTACTTGGAGCTTGGGGAGTATATGATGTTGGAGTGCCTATTGATATGAATATAATACAAGGACAAATGCAAGGCGGATTTTTACAAGGAATTGGTTATGCATCTATGGAAAATATATCATACAATTCAGAAGGTAGAATACGTAATAATAGCTTCAGTGATTATATAATACCAACAGCAGTAGACGTTCCAAATCTTATAACAGAAGTCATGAATAATCCATATATTGAAGGTCCATTTGGAGCAAAAGGTGCTGGTGAGCTTCCAACTGTTGGTCCAGCAGCAGCATATATACAAGCGCTTGAAAATGCTATTAATACAGATGTTAATAAGATTCCATTTACAGCAGAAGATACTATGAAAGTTTTACAGGAGGTGCTTAAATAATGATAAAATTTATTCTTAATGGAAAAGAAGTGACTTCAAATGCAAAAGGTAATGAACGCTTACTTGATGTACTTAGAAATGATTTAAGTATTACAGGGGTAAAATGTGGATGTAAAGAAGGAGAATGTGGAGCTTGCTCAGTTATTCTTGATGGAAGATTAGCTAATAGTTGTATGGTAGCTATGGGAAGTATAGATGGAAGTACAGTAACAACTATTGAGGGGTATAGTGAAACAGAGAGATATAAAGTTTTAGATAAGGCATATGCATCAGTTAGTGCAGTACAATGTGGATTTTGTATTCCAGGTATGATACTTGCATCAGAATGTATATTAGCTAAGAATCCAAATCCAACAGAAGAGGAAATTCGTGATGGAATATCAGGAAATCTTTGTAGGTGTACTGGTTATAATGCTATAGTTAATGCTATTGGTATTGCAGCTAAGGAGGGAAAAGGATTATGGTAAACGGATATAATGTAAGCTCCTTAAAAGATGCTTTAGATATACTTGCAAGAGAAGAAGTTACTCCATATAGTGGTGGTACAGATTTAATGATTGAATCAAAAGAAGATGCAACATATTTATTTCTTAATAAAATACCTGAACTAAAAAAAATTGTAGAAGATGATGAATATATCTATATTGGAGCAGCTTGTACTTTTACAGATATAATTGAAAGTAATCTAACGCCTAAAATTTTGAAAGAAGCAGTTTCACAAATTGCGGCACCAGCAATAAGAAATTTTGGAACTGTTGGAGGAAATATATGTAATGGTTCACCAAAGGGCGATAGCGCATTAATATTTGTTGCTACAGACTCAAAGTTAAAGCTTGCAAGTAATAAAGGAGAGCGAATAATCCCTATTAATGAATTTTTCTTAGGAAGAAAGAAAACAGCCCTTCAATCTGATGAGATATTAGTTGAAATTATTATGAAAAAGACAGGGCTTGATAACTATTACTTTACAAAAGTAGGTCCAAGAAATGCATTAGCAATTTCTAGGGTATCTTTTGCAGGAATTCTTGATATTAATAATAATAAAATAAATAACTGTAGTACAGCTTTTGGTGCAGTTAGTGATGTTATATTAAGAAGAGCAGATATTGATGAAATGCTTATAGGTAAAACTATTGAAGAAGTAAAAAATATAAAGGAAGAATACTTATCAGCTTACGATAAGGCTATTGTTCCTATTAGAGGGAGAGTTTCAGCAGATTATAGAAAAACAGTGTGCATGAATTTACTTAAAGACTTTCTTAAAAGCAATGGAATTTAGAAAACTTATTAATATATAAATTTAATTATGTATTTAAATAAATAATATATGTTAAATTCAAAATCAAAAAAAGCTAAAATATCCTTGATAAGATGAATTTTAAACCTATTCATCTTGGAGAGGATATTTTGCTTCAAAGATGAATAAAAACCTCAGCTATATCTATATATTTATAAATGAGGAAAATATAACATATAATATATATAGTATACAAAAATATAAAATATTTATAAATATACAGTTTAAAGGAGGCCTTATGAATATATTACTAGTTGAGGATGACTTAATTCAGAGTACTTATTTTAAAAAGATTGTAGAAATGAAGTACATTGATGTGCGGGTATATGAAGCAGAATCTGCCAAAGAATCAATGAGAATTATAGAAAAAGTAGATATAGATATATTTTTTCTAGACATTAAATTGAAAGGAATTTCAGGATTAGAATTAGCAGAAAATATTAGAAAAATTGTAAAATATGAATTATCCCCAATAGTGTTTATAAGTGGGCAAATTGGATATATAATAGATGCCTTAAAAAAAGTTAATTGTCATGACTTTATAACAAAACCATATCATATAGATGATGTAGTCAAAATAATTGATAAATTTTTAAGACATAAGAATAAAGTAACTAATGAAAATTATACTAATTTTAAGACTAGAGATGGAATAGAAATAAATATTAATAAGAAAGAAATATTATTTATAGAATATTATTTAAAAAAATGTATTATGCATACTAGAGTTGGAAAATACAATATAAAATCAAATGGACTAGAAAAACTAATCACTGAAATAAACTATAAAAATATTATAAGAACGCATAAGTCATTTGCAGTAAACTTAGACTATTTAAAGGAAATAAGAAAAGTAAAACCAAAATTATGGGAGATAAGTTTTAAAAATTATAATGAAAAAGCTGACTTAAGTTATAATTATAAAGATAATATTGAGGGAATAAAATAATAATTAGTAAAATAAAAAAATAGAAAAATAGAAAAAATTAGATTTAAAAGGAAGAAGTTATTTAAACAATTCCTTTTAATCTTTATTTTTTGCATTTAAATATAAAGCCCACATATAAATATAATTATTTAGTATAATATTATAAATTAGAATTTACTTAATTAGAAGTTATATATAATAAAATAAATGAACATAGTGAATAAATTATTTAGTTTTTTATAATTTAAAATTATTCTAAAACAAATATATGTAGAAAGAGGGTTTAGAAAAATGAAGAAAAATAAAAAAGGAATAATTTATATAGCTATAATAGCTATAGTTATTTGTATAGCTGTAGTTATTAGCTTCAATTACAACAAAGAAGGAAGATTTAATAGCAAAAAAATAGTAGCAAAAATGCTAACAAGTAGCATTGAATATGGGCCACTAGAATTTCAAGATTCTATATATTTTCCATCAAAATTTAAGTTTTCAGATGAGTTAAATAGTAACCCTGTGGGGACGGTAGAGCCTAAGAATATGAATTTCATTATTTATCTTTTTATGAACCATAAAATAGTTACTGATAAAACAGATTCTAGCAATACACATATAAGAACTTTAGGAGATGATTCGAGGTTTTATGCAAAATCAGAATTTTTAGAAAATGCTAATTTAGCTAATGAAGCTTTTGAAAAATACTCTAGATTTGCTTTGTGTGGAGTCAATGCTAAAGAAATGGAAGATATACAAATTGACAAAGATATTTTAATAAAGTTAGAAGAAAGATATGGAGAAATTAAATATAATAAAGAAGATTTTGATAAGGCAAATAAAATTTATTATATTTATGCAAATTACTTAAATACCCAAGATTCGGAATTTATAGGATGTATCATGGATTACCAAGGAAATTTATATTATGGTAATTTGAGCAATAAGATAGATAAAAGTTTAGCTGATTTAATTAATAAGTTAATATATTAAGATGAAAAATAAGACTTAAAAGGAATAATTTATATAAAAAATTCCTTTTAAGTCTTATTTTTTACGTTTAAATCCAAATATAAGTATAAAATTGTAAAATAAATTATAATATTACAATAAAAGGGGGAAGGTCTTGATGAGATATAGATACTTAGTCAAACAGCATGACATAACAGATTGTGCTGCAGCTTGTCTTGCAACAGTTTGTATGTACTATAAAAAAGAAATAACTATAACAAAGTTAAGAGATATACTTGGAACTGATATAAAGGGGACAACCTTATTAGGCTTAGAAGATGGGGCAAAAAAGCTAGGGTTTGATACTAAGGCAATTAGGGTTGATAAGGAAGGGTTTAAAGAAAAATTTACACTCCCTGCAGTTGCTCATGTTATTACAAAAGAAGGATTAAGCCATTTTGTAATTATACATAAAATTAAAAAGGAAGAAGTAACAATATTAGATCCGGCTAATGGAAAAGTAAAAAAGAGCGTTGATGAATTTTTTTAAAGCTTTGATGGAGTATTATTACTATTAATACCTAATAATGAATTTAATGTAGGTAAGGTAAAAGGACAAGGAATACTTTCTAAGTTTATACAATTATTATTACCTCAAAAAGCATTATTTGCATATAGTATTATAACTTCAGCAATACTTACTATACTAGGAATAGCATCTGCCTTTTTTAATAAAATACTTATGGATGAAATACTTCCATATAGTTTAAAAAATCAATTAAATATATTTGTTATAGGATTTTTGCTTTTAGCAATAACTCAAATAGGTTTAGGTGCAATAAGACAGCATATGTTACTTTATTTATCTCAAAAGATAGATATTCCATTGCTACTTGGATATTTCAAGCATGTATATAAACTACCTATGAAGTTTTTTGCTTCAAGAAAGGTAGGAGATATACTTACGAGATTTAGTGATGCCTTTACAATAAAAGATATATTAACGTCAGTATCATTATCACTAATTATGGATATTGTACTTGCAGTTGTATCAGCTTCAATACTTTATGTAATGAATGAAAAGCTTTTTATTGTTATTTTAGTTTTAACTATAATTAGTGCTGCTTTAATTTATATATTTAAGGCTCCATATAAGAAAATAAACTTAGAACAAATGGAAGCTAGTGCAAGATTAAATAGTCATATTATAGAAAGCTTGAAAGGAATAGAAACTATAAAGGGTTCATGCTGCTGAAGAAAAAAGCATTGAAAAATTAGAAACTGAATATATTAAAAATCTAAAGATATCCTTTAAAGAAGGGGTTTTATCAAATATTCAAGGATCAATTTCAGGAGCAGTATCTACTGTGGGAAATCTAGTTATTATGTATATTGGTGCAAGAATGATTATGAATGGAGATATTACCTTAGGTAGTCTTATGGCATTTTCAACACTATCAGGATATTTTATGGACCCAATAGGTAGACTTATAGGATTACAATTAAGTATTCAAGAAGCTAGTATATCATTAAAAAGAATTGTAGAAATCTATGAAGTAGATAAAGAACAAGAAGAAAGTGAAACAGATAAAGTTAAAATAGAGAAAATAGATGGAGATATAGAATTAAATAATATTACCTTTAGATATGGTAGCAGGGCTCCAGTTTTAAGGAATGTTAGTATAAAAATTCCTAAGGGTAAAAATGTAGCTTTAGTTGGAGAGTCAGGAAGTGGTAAAACAACTATATCTAAGCTTTTATTAAAGTACTATACACCTGAAGAAGGGAAAATAAATATTAATGGATATAAAATAGAAGAATTAGACGTATATAATTTAAGAGAAAATATAGCTTATGTTCCTCAAAATGTTGAATTGTTTTCAGGTTCTATACGAGAAAATATAACTTTAGGTAGAGGCAATGCAACTTATGAAGAAATAAAGAGTGCTTGTGAAAATGCAGGTTGTAAGGATTTTATAGAAAAGCTTCCAGGTAAGTATGATACCTTCTTAGAAGAAGCAGGAGGAGGACTTTCTGGTGGAGAAAAACAAAGAATTGCAATGGCAAGAGCTTTAATTAAAAAGCCAAGTTTCTTAATACTAGATGAAGCAACAAGTAACTTAGACTTTATAAGTGAAGCAAAGATATTTGATACCTTATTTAAAAAGGGCAAAAACATTACAATGCTAATGATAGCCCATAGACTTTCAACTATAAGAATCTGTGACATAATTTATGTTATGGATAAGGGGAAAATTGTAGAAGAAGGAGACCATGAAAGTTTATTAAAGAAAAAAGGATATTATTATAAGCTTTATATAAGCCAAGTTGGTTCAATAGAAGAAAAAGAAATTATATATAAAGATAACTTGGATATAGAGAAAAATATAGAAGCAGATTTTATAGAAGAGGGTGAGGAATATGAGTACAATTGAAAAAATAGTTTTAAGAGAAAATAAAACCTTAAAGCTTAATAATGTATTAATTAGAGAAGTAAGTGAAAATGAATTAATCGATATAAATAAAATTAGCTATATGATGGATAGTTATATTAAATCTAAGGGAAACTCAACTATAGGACCAGCGATAAATTATTCTACAGTAGAAGTAGATGAAAGTGGACAAGTTAAAGTAATAATAAAGCTAATGGTTCAATTAAAAAATCCAATTAATAATGTTGAAAAACCCTATGAATTAAAGTCACAGTTAAGGGTAACTAATTGTCTTTTTGCTAGATTTACAGAAAAAGAAGAAAATTTACAATTTGCATATCAAAAGCTTGGAGTATATGCCTTTGAAAATAATATTAAATTAAAGGGAGATTCTTATACTGTATTTGTAAAACAAGAAGAAGAAAATATAGTAGCAGATGTATTTATGGAAGCTTTGAAAGGTGGAGATTTACTTGAAAGTATATAACTTAAATGAAATTACTGATAGTAAAATCCTTTATGATAGAAAGCCACCAGCATTTATGAATTATATTATTTTAATAGTTACAGCATTAATAGTTGCAGCATTAATTTGGGCAAATAAATCAGTAAAAACATATGTGGTAAAAGGGCAAGGGTTAGTAGTTTCAGAAAATAAATCTCATATTATGACTAAGACTTCAGGAGAAATAAAAGATGTTTTTATAAGTGAAGGAAGTGAAGTTAAAGAAGGAGATGTGTTATTTACAACTAATGGTATAGAATCAGAACTTCAATTAGAACAAATAAATGCACAAATAAACAGCTATAGCAGAAGAATAGAACTTTTAAGCATAGCAGAAGAAAATGCAACAAATGGAACAAATTATTTTGATAGATATAATGAGGAAGAAAGTGAATTTTATAATAAATTAAATGCAGCTTATATAGCAAGAAAAGAATTTTATGTAGATGTGCAAGCATTAAAAGACCAAGGATATGAAGAAAAACAAATTGAAGAATTTAGCAAAACTCAAAAAAATAAATCGGATGAACATTATTTTAAAACAATTTCAGAATTTACAAATGAAAAAAATCAATATGAATTAGAAGCATCAAAATTAATAGCACAAAAAGAAGCCTTAGAAAAGGGAAAAAGTCAATATGAAGTAGTTGCTCAAAAAAATGGAGTAATACATTTAAATACTCCTTTAACATCAGGAATGGTGCTTCAAGGAGGAAGTTTAATAGGAACTATAACAAGTAAGGAAGAAGAACTAACTGTAGAAACTATGTTACCTTCAAGTGATAGGCCAAGAATACACGTAGGAGATGAAGTATCTTTAGTTGTAGGTGGTTTACTTCAATCTGAATATGGAACAATAGCAGGAAAAGTAACAAGTATAGATGAAGATGCAACTATAGACAACGAAAAAGGAAATGTATTTTTTAAAGTTAAAGTTAAACCAGATAAAACTTATTTAGAAGATTCTAAAGGAGAAAAAGTTAACTTAACTATAGGTATGGTAACTGAAACAAGGGTTAAGTATGAAAAAATAACTTATATGAAATACATTTTAGAATTGATAGGTGTTAAATTTAGTTAATTACTTTGCATTAAAAGAAGATTAGAAAGATAAATTTTAGCAGACATAGCGCGCGAATTATATAATTGTTTGTTAATTGTTTACAAGATTCTAAAATTCTTTTAAAATAAATATATGTATAAAAATGGAGGAGAGAAAATGAGTGCTTTTGTACTAAACAGAAAATATGAATTACAATTACCAAATAGCTATGTAGATGTTGACAGAGATGAGATGGAGTATGTTGATGGAGGGATACTTGTTAGTGGAAAGTGGTATGGATTTTCAATTTGGTTCAATAGTAGGGAAACAGACGGACTTTTAATAGCAATAGGGGCAGGGTCCGCAGGGGCTTGGTTAGCAGCAGAATTAGCAGCAGCAGGCATAGTAACTTTACCAGCAGCAATTCCCTTTGGAGTTGTTGCGGCAGCTTTAGCAGCATCTGCATCAGCAATAGCAGCTCTTAAATGGAAAAATAACGGTAATGGTTTTTCTGCTAATTTTACTAGTGATGGAGCTTTATTTGGATTATGGTAAAGTTATATTAATACGGTTTTTAAATCGATAAATTAGAAGGGATATACTATGAAAATATGTAGTGTTTGTAAATCAGAAGATATAAAGGAAATAGAAATAGTAACAAAAGGGGCATTTACAGCAATAGAAATTCCAAAGAAGATAGAGGTTAGCCCTAAAAGTTTAAAGATAAAAAAATATTTATGTTTGAATTGCGGGCATATAAGCTTGTATGCAGAAGACTTTGCAAAGTTTAAGTAGCAAGCATTTACGAATATAAAGAAAAGGTTCCAGTCTCTAAATATTTAATTTGGAAACTGGAGCTTTTTAATTTATAGGATATTATAGATTTGGAACCTATAGATAACTTGATATAATTAATGAGATGATGATTGTAAATGAAAAAATAACAGTAAAAGAAATATCAATAGATAAATATGAAAAGTTTAAGGAAAAGTATTGGTACAAAGTTCTTGAAATCATGCGTAAGTATTTAGACAATTTAGTATATAAAGTTATTAGAAAGTGGATAACAAGATGGACCATAGTATGCAATGGCAAGAATAAGCATTAATTTTGGCAAATAAATCAGTAAAAACCTATATGGTAAAAGGACAAGGTGTTGTAGTTTCAGAAAATAAATCTGATGAGCAGTATTATAAAACTATTTCAGAGTTTACAAGTGAAAAAAATCAATATGAGTTAGAGTTATCTAAATTAGTAGCTCAAAAGGAAGCCTTAGAAAAAGGAAAAGAACAATATAAAGTAGTTGATCAAAAAGGAGGAGTTATTCATCTAAACGCTCCGTTAACTTCAGGAATGGTACTTCAAGGAGGAAGCTTAATAAGAACTATAACAAGTAAAGAAGAAGAATTAATAATAGAAACTATGCTACCTTCAACTGATAGATCAAGAATACATGTAGGAGATGAAGTATCTTTAGTCGTAGGTGGTTTGCTTCAATCTGAATATGGAACAATATCAGGAAAAGTCACTGAAAGTCTAAATCTATGATTTAGCTCCTTGAAGTTACTCATCCGAAGATATGAGGAGGAGTTTCCTATACAAAAATTGAAGATGCAACAAAAAGTGACAGTCCAAATCTTTGATTTGGAAACTGGAACTTTCTCATCTGTAAGATGAGTTTCATTAAAAAAGCTAGGAAATGCATTTTTTAAAGTTAAAGTCAAACCAGATAAAACTTATTTAGAAGATTCTAAGGGAGAAAAGGTTAACTTAACAATAGGTATGGTAACTGAAACAAGGGTTAAGTATGAAAAGATAAGTAAAATTCTAAATCTTTGATTTAGCTAATTGAACTTACTCATCTGAAGTATTGAGGAGGAGTTTCCTTTAAAGATGAAATACATTTTAGAACTTATAGGAACTAAATTTAGTTAATTACTTTGCATTAAAAGAAGATTAGATAAAGTAATATTTAATAAACATAGCGCGCGAATTATATAATTGTTTGTTAATTATTTACAGGATTCTAAAATTCTTTTAAAATAAATATATGTATAAAAATGGAGGAGAAGAAATGAGTACTTTTGTATTAAAAAGAGAATACGCATTACAAATGCCATGTAGTTATGTAGATATTGATAGGGGGGAGATGGAGTATGTTGATGGTGGATATAGATCAAGCCGTCAAACTTGGGTTCCAGCACAAACAATACGTATTTCAGTAGGTGCTTATGCAACTGCTGTGGGTATTTCAAGTCTAGCACTTAGTGTAGCGATAAGTGCTATAACAGGAGGAACTGCAATTTTGGTGATTACAAAACAGAAAATCCTAGAATACGTTTTGATATGCTCCCTTTATAGTAGACAGTTTAAATAATAAAAACTGTGCTTATGAAGGGAGTATTTATTTATGGGGAGAAGAGTTAAAGTATCACCAGAAATTAAAATTAAGATTGTAGAAGATTATTTAGAAGGAAGATTTAGCATATCAGGCTCATATACAAGAGCAAATGTAAGTAAAGCTACTTTTGAAGAGTGGGTAAGAAAATATCGAGTTTTTGGTCCAGACGGTTTAATAACTAAATCTAAAAATAAGTATTATAGCGCTGATCTTAAAAAAATGGCTATTGATGATTATTTTAAAGGTGAATATACTATGTTTGATATTTGTAAAAAATATCAAATTTTAGATAGAGGGATTTTAAAGCGATGGATAAGAAAGTATAATGGGAATAATAAGATTAAATCTCACAATAAAGGGGATCGTATTATGACCAACGGAAGAAAAACAACTTACAAAGAAAGAATTGAAATAGTATCGTTTTGTATTGCTAACGCTAACGATTATAATTTAACTGCTAATAAATTCAATGTTTCATATCAACAAGTTTATACTTGGGTAAAGAAATACAATAAAAATGGACATGACGCGCTAGTCGATAGACGCGGTAAAAATAAGCCTGTTGAAGAATTAAGTGAATCTGAAAAATTTGCTGTACAATTAAAGCTTTTAGAAGCTGAAAATAAACGATTAAAAATGGAGAATGACTACTTAAAAAAATTAGAAGAGATAGAAAGGAGGTAGATAAATATACTGTTTCATCTACTGTCAAATATATTGCAATCAATGAATTACATGAATTAGGATATTCAATAACTGAACTATGTAAATGTGCTGAAGTAGGACGTGCTTCTTATTATAAGTGGGTTAACAGAAGCGAAACTGAAAGAGATAAAGAAAACAAATTAATTCTAGATAAAATTATTAAATTATATGAAGAAGTTAAAGGTATTTATGGCTATCGCCGAATAACGTTAAATATAAATAAAATACTAAACTAAAACTATAATCATAAGCGTATATATAGACTTATGAGCTCTGTAAAACTTACTGCTGTCATTAGGAGAAAAAGGAAAAGATATATTCAAAGTACTCCACAAATTACAGCTGAAAATATATTAAGCAGAAAGTTTATAGCTACAAAGCCTAATGAAAAATGGTTAACTGATGTTACTGAATTCAAGTTAAGTAACGGAACTAAGGCCTATTTGCAATATTAGATCTTGCTGATAATAGCATTATTTCTTATGTTTTAGGTAAGGCTAACAACAATAAATTAGTCTTTGATACTTTAGATAAAGCTATTGAAACTAATCCGACCGCAAAGCCACTATTTCATAGTGATCGCGGATTCCAATATACATCTAAAAATTTCAAACGTAAGCTAGATAAAATTGAAGCAATACAAAGCATGTCTAGAGTTGGTAAATGTATTGATAATGGCCCTATGGAGGCTTTTTGGGGAACTCTAAAAGTTGAAATGTATTACCTACAAAAATTTGATGAATTTGAAGATCTTGAACAAGCTATTATTAACTATATAGAATTTTATAATACAAAAAGATTACAGAAAAAGTTAAAAGGCATGGCTCCTACTGAATATAGAAGCCACACACTAGCAGCATAAATTTATATTATTTATCCTGTCTACTTGACAGGGGGCAGTTCATTTTACAGGGTTCTGTCTCAGTTATTGGAAGTTGGTCTGGTGCTAAAGCATTAGATACAGATGGTGATGGTTATATTACAAGATATGTATCGGGGCATTATGAAACTGAATATAATCCGTATCCAATGCATAGTTATGAAGGAGCTAGATTTTAAAATGAAATTTTTAGGACCTTTCGTTATAAGTATTGGTGTTGTTTTAATAGTAAATTCTATATTAAAATCTTATGTAACTAATGTAAGCTCTACAGGTTTAATATTTGGTATTTTAATATTACTAATTGGAATAATAATTAATATCAAAAGCAAGAAGAAGGAGAATTAGAGTTAAAGAAAGAGTTTATAATAATATATAGTATAGAGTATATAAATTGCTTAAATCAATAAAAATGATTAACAAGAAGTTAAATTTATTATAGCAACCGAAGAAATATATGTATTGTAACAAAAATATGAGAAGGTTATAATAAGTGGAATTGTTATAGCATAGTATTAAAATTATTAGGGGATAGTAGGTAGTTTTGGAATGATATACTATAAAAAGATTTTGGAGGAATTATTATGAAACAAGCTACTTTGATAGAAATGATGAAATAGAAAGCGAATTTTACAATAAATTAAATGCGTCATATATAGGAAGAAAAGAATTTAATATAGATAAAGAATCAAGGCTATGAAGATAAACAAATTGAAGAATATGCTAAAACACAAAAGATAAATCTGATGAGCACTACTATAAAACTATTTCAGAGTTTACAAGTGAAAAAAATCAATATCAGTTAGAATTATCAAAATTAGTAGCACAAAAGGAAGCCTTAGAAAAAGGAAAAGAACAATATAAAGTAGTTGCTCAAAAAAGTGGAGTTATTCATTTAAATACGCCATTAACTTCTGGAATGGTACTACAAGGAGGAAGCTTAATAGGAACTATAACAAGTAAAGAAGAAGAATTAATAATAGAAACTATGTTACCTTCAAGTGATCGACCAAGAATACATGTAGAAGATGAAGTATCTTTAGTCATAGGAGGCTTATTGCAATCAGAATATGGAACAATATCAGGAAAAGTGACTGAAAGTCTAAATCTATGATTTAGTACCTTGAAGTTACTCATCCGAAGAATTGAGGAGGAGTTTCCTTTAAGGATGAAATATATTTTAGAATTAATAGGAATTAAATTTAGTTAGTTACTTTGCATTAAAAGAAATTTTAATATGGTAAATTAAACATGAAAAGCGCGCGAATTAATTAATTTTATGTGAAAGATTTACAAGGATTAAAAGTTCTTTTAAATATATATGTATAAAATGGAGGAGAATAAAATGAGTATATTTGTATTAAAAAGAGAGTATGCTTTACAATTACCAAATAGCTATGTAGAAATAGACAGAGATGAAATGGAATATGTTGATGGGGGGGGGGGTAAGTCTAGCTATGTCAACATCATATTTAAATAAAGATACTTGCCTAAGTAAGGCAGATGTTTTAATAAGAAGTTATCAAGTTAGACTTATGACAAAGTATCAAATCGCTAAAGAGATATATGCACATGCAGTAATATATTATGCTTCACCTGCTACATTAGCAATTCTTGGTCCTATTGTTGGAGCACCTTTATTAAGTTATTTAAGAAGTCATGCAAATCCAATAGATATAGCAGATGGCGGTGATTCAGCATCTAGAGAAAGTATTTATAATGCAATATGGAATACATTCTAATTAAATTATAAATAATATTAAACTTAATTTAAAAAGTATTTCTTGATTATGAAGTTAATTCACCATAGAGAAATACTTTTTTCTTATTTTGTAACGGATTTACGAAAAATAGGATATATATTATGGGAGGTGAAGCATTGCTTACTATTGGTGAAATATATAAAGAGAATTCTAAGATTGTATATGGTTTTTTACTTAGTTATACAAAAGATGCGAGTTTATCTGAAGAATTAACACAGGAAACTTTCTTAAGGGCAATTAAATCAATTCATAAATATAACGGAAAGTGTAAAATTTCAGTATGGCTTTGTCAAATAGCTAAGCATATTCTATTTCAAGAATGGGAGAAAAGAGGAAAAACAATAAATGTTTCATATGATGAAAATATTCAAATTAAGGGTGATTCTACAGAAGAATTAGTTATATCAAATGAGAATAAGAAAAGTATATATAAGATAATACAATCTTTAGAGAATCCGTATAAAGAAGTTATTTATCTTAGATTAACAGGAGATTTAAGCTTTAAGGAGATTAGTGAGATATTAGGGAAGTCAGAAAATTGGGCTAGAGTTACATTTTATAGAGGTAAATCTAAGCTTATTAGGAGGTTAGAAGATGGAGAATAAATTATCTTGCACCATAATTAGGGATTTATTACCTATATATGTTGATGAAGTTGAAAGCAAAGAAACGAATGCTTGCATTAAACAACATTTAAAAGAATGTGATGCTTGTAAAAAAGAATATTATAGAATACGCAATGTTAATAATTCTAATGAAAAAAGTAGTGAAATAGATACAATTAGAAAATTTAAATTAAAAATTATATTATTATTCATTTCATTAATAATAATAAGTGCAGCTTGTGTAAGTTTATCAATGATGTGTAAAGACATTCAAATTGGTTTGTATAGAATTTCTACTGAAGAAATTATTTTAATGGTAGTATTAAATATAGGTATTTATTTTATTCCAATGATGGCGTTATTATTTTGTTGGATATGGAAGAAAGCTTCATATGGTAGTAATAGTTATAATGTTTCAAATACATTTTTTATATCTTTAGTAATTATAGTTATATATTTAATAATCAGTTTGCTATATAGATATATAGATTTATTAAATTTTTGGTAGGAGGGGTAAAATGAAACATATAGCATCGTGTGAAATAATTAAAGATTTATTACCTAATTATATTGAAAATGTCTTAAGTAAAGAAGGAAAGGAATTAGTGAAAGATCATATTGATGTTTGCAGTAAATGTAGGGAAGAATACGAAGTAATAAGTTCTAATCTTAGTATAAATAATGTAGATAAGGTGAAAATTAATTATCTAAAAAAAGTTAATAAAAGATTTTTAATTATATTAATATTATTATCAATAGTTACAGCAATTTCCTCTGTGGCATTAATACTTAATACTGATAAAAATATTGAAGAGGGAATTTTAACCTTAATATTTTTTGCCTTTATTATTATTGCAATAATAATAAAATTTATTGCTCCATTGTTTGGGTTAATATTTAGTATTGTATATCTAAAGAAAACACATAAAAAAATCCTTGTTGTTCCCATAATTATATGTAGTATGTGGTTATTAAATTCTATATATATTTATATAAAAAACTTAATATATTATTAAAAGTTATTTTAAAGTTTTACAATACTATAAATTAATAATATCTTGGAAGAGTTTTATTTAACAAAATATACATTTTGAACAGAGGTTATTTATGTATCAATACAATTTGCTTTTCGAAGCAAGATCAATAGGAGAATTTTTTAAGAGACTAGGAATTTTAATTTTAACAGTAATATTATTATCTTTATACGTTATTGGAGTAACTTATGTAATTGAAAGTTTTATTAAAAACTTTAACTACAATTATTTATTAATAACAATGAAGATATTAGAGAATACAGTATGCTCCTTAATTCCAGCGATAATATTATTAATGATTCCCTGTAGAATCATTAATAATATTAGTAGAAGATATTTAGTTTATAGGGAAAAAATAAAAGATGTTCTATAATTTTTTATTCTATTTTACTTTCTTTAATATTAGTATTTATTTATAGCTTAAATAAATATACGATATTTTATGAAAATAAAATTATAAAACATAATATTATGAAGTCTCTGCAAAAGGAATATAGTTATTCTGATATAAAAGAAGGAGATGTTTTTATGTTTAGCGTCAATTGTAAAGCAGATAATTATGTTTATATTAAAGAAGATCAGAAAGTTCTATTTTTTAATAGTATATTTGAGGACAAAACTTGGCTAATACTATTAGCTTCGCTTTTGGATCTGTTAATTCCGGATCCAAGATCATTCCATATCCCTGTTGCCATTGAAGTAAAAGCAGTTGAGAATTCAATAATAACAATAAATAATAAACTAGAAGTTACCGGTTCTGAAGATTATAGATATTTTATTTTAAATTCACATTATAGAAAGTGGAAAAAGACATGTTTAATATCTAACTGTATTCTTATTACAATTGCAGTCATTATGTCACTTTTCTTTTTATATCTTTTTTTTGAATCAAATAAAAATTATCTTATAGGTATTCTATTTTTAGTAGTAGTTTCACTTAGTATCTTTAATATATCAAAATTGATTAATCAATTCAAAAAGATTAAAATTTATGGAGTAGAGGATCGAAAAATAATATGGACTAAAAGGGATAAGGATTAAAGACATATATTCTAAAAGGGAAAAAGAGTAAATGAAGCTAAGAATAGCTATTTTCATTGACTCTTTTCTTTAAAATATAATAGTGCTAATTAATTTGTGCTAGACATTTACAAATGATAAAAGTTCTTTTCAGATAAATATGTAAAGTAGAGGAGTATTCCTGTGAAAAAGAGAATATGCTTTACAATTACTAAATAGCTATGTAGAAATAGACAGAGACGAAATGGAACATTTATGATTATGTTAATAAGAGCTATTTGAATAGAGATATTATTGATTTTATAATACTTAAGAAGAAAATTTTTAATATTAGAGATATTGCTTTCAGAATTTCTTCTTTGTTTATAGTTTCATATTTTAATAAATCTCAGGTCAGTAATAGTTAGTAATTATATTCATATAAAAAATTAAATAATAGCTAAAAGTCAGTATTCAATAAAGGATACTGGCTTTTTTACTAAATTTGTTAAAAATAAGGAATTTTTAAGAATTTGTTAAGGGAAATTTATACTAAATAGGGTACAATTATTAATATAGATAAATTTCAATAAAAATAATAATTAATTGTTAATTGAAACCTAGGGGGAATAATGATGAAGTGGTTTTATAAAAAAAGTGCAATAACTACTATTTTAGTATTAGTAATAACTAGTTTATTTTTTACTTCTTTGGAAGTAAAGGCTAAAGCCGATAGTTCAGAGAACTATGAGATAAAAGTTAGTTATGGAATTCAAGGTAAGTATAGGGCTATGAAATATATACCTGTAACAGTAGAAGTTAATAGCTTAAAAAAGGATTTTACAGGTGAAGTAGAAATAAGAGTAGCTAGTTCTAATGCAAGAACTTATGATGCTTACAGTAAAGAAGTTTCATTAACTAAAGGTGAAACTAGTAAAGTTATAATACCTGTAAAAGTATTAGAAAATTCAAGTAAGATGACAGTTAATATTATTGAAAATGGAAAGGTTTTAGAACAAAAGAAAACATTAGTATCAAGTGGAAGAGTAACAGAAACCAATATGTTTGTTGGAATATTAACTGATGACGCTACTTCACTTGGATATGTTGGTAATGTAAAGTTTGATTCAAGTAGAGGATTTGAAGGAACAATTGAAAGTGTATATCTAGATGAAAACATAATAGGTGAAAATAATTTAAACATAGATGGATTAGATGCAATTATAATAAATAATTATAATATGTCTAATTTAAAAAAGGAGCAGTACACTGCAATAAATTCATGGATTAATAAAGGTGGAACTTTAGTATTAGGAACAGGAGCAAATGAAGCTAAAACTGTAGGGGGTATAGATAAAGATTTTCTACAAATAAAGTCTAATGGAGCTAAAGAAGAAAATATAACCTTAGTAGAGGAGAACTTAAAGCTTATAACTTCTAATTTAGAAGTTAAAGATTCCCAAATAAAAAATAAAACATCAGAAAAGGATTTAGTATATTCTATTGAAAAAGGTAAGGGACAAATATTAATAACAACTTTTGATTTAGGTTTAGAACCATTAATATCATCAAAGGATGCAAGTAAATTTTTAAGTCTAATTCTTACAGATGCAGCAAATAGCATTTTTGATAAGAATATGAATGGCGGATATATAGGTCAAGGATATTATAGATCTAGAGAACTTATAAAAACTATTCCAACAAATGAAATAGTAGGAACAACTCCTTTAATAGTAGTATTTGCTTGCTATGCATTAATTATAGGAATTGTACTTTATATAGTTTTAAAGAAGCTAAATAAAAGAGATTTAACTTGGATAGCTGTACCAGTAATTTCAGTTATATTTGCTTTAGTTATTTACTTTATAGGGTCATCAACAAGAGTGAATGATGTAATTTTAAATCAAAATAATATAGTTTCAGTAGATAAGGATGGTAAAGGAATAGCAAAAGGATATATAGGAATAGGAACAAAATATAAGGATGATGTAAGTATAGAAAAACCAGAAGACTTAACTATGAGCTATATGACAGATGATATGTATTACTATGGAAATCCAGAAGAAGAAATACAAGATAGATTAAGAGTGAAAACTACTTATAAAGGAAATAATTCTTATTTTACATTTGAAGATAATGATGCACTTGATATTAAGACATTTGAAGTTATAGGAAAAGAACAAGTTGTGCCTAAAATTGATTCAAGTTTTAATTTATCTGATGGGAATTTAAATGGATCTGTAAAAAATAATTTAGATATACAAATAAATAAGTTAATTTTAGTTGTAGGTCAAAATGTATGGGATTTAGGAGCATTAAGTAAAGGAGAGGAAAAGACGATAGAAGGAGCATCAGTTTCGGGAGCATTTAGTCTTCAAGCTTATGCAGATACACTAAGTCAAAAATATTATGATGCAAGGTGGAATAGTAAAGGTGATTTAAAGAAGGAAGAGTACAAGAATATATTAAGAAATTCCAATTTACTAACAGTAGTTTCTGATGAAATAACTTCAAGCAATCAAATAAAATTAGTTGCAATTACTGACTTACCTATAGAATATGGAATGAATTTTGGTAAAAAATCTGTATCAAAATTTGATACAACAGCAATAGTCCAAGATGTCAATATAGATTTTAAGAGTAAGGATGGAACTTTAAATTTCCCTGACGGATATTTTTCATATAAAGTTGATTCAGTTAATTCATCAGCTAATGTCCATTTAGATGAATATAATGGATATATCTATGGACAAGGGGAAATAGTATTTGATTATAAGATTGATAACAATATTGATGTTACAGAAGTTATAGTAAAATCTGGTGTTGATAGATATGGATATAATGGCGGAGAAAATGGAGAAAAGCATATATATAACTATAAGACTAAGGGTTATGAAAAGATAACATTATCTCAAGGCTATGAAAAGATAAAAAATATAGAAGATTATATTGATAACAACACAGTGAAAATAAAGGTAACTGTTGATGACATGAAAGGTCAATCAATGGTTCCTAAAATAACAGTTAAGGGGAGGGAAAAATAATGCTAGTTATAAAAAACCTTGAAAAATCCTATGGTAAGTTTAAGGCATTAAATGGATTAAACTTAGAAATAGAAAAAGGTGAGATATTTGGATTTATAGGTCCAAATGGAGCAGGAAAAAGTACTACAATGAAAATAGTTTCTGGCTTACTTTCCCCGGACAGTGGAGAAGTTTATGTAGATGGAATAGATGCAATAAAAAACAATAAAGCTTTAAAGGATAAAATAGGATATATGCCAGACTTCTTTGGAGTTTATGATAATTTAAGAGCCATAGAGTACCTAGAATTTTATGCTTCAATATATGGAATTGTTGGTGAAGAAGCTAGAAAGTTATCTATGGATTTATTAGAACTTGTTAATTTACAAGATAAGTATGATGCAAATGTAGATGGTTTATCAAGAGGAATGAAACAAAGATTATGTCTGGCAAGATGTTTAGTTCATAATCCAGAATTATTAATACTAGATGAACCAGCTTCAGGTATGGATCCAAGAGCAAGATTTGAAATGAAGGGGATATTAAAAAATCTTAAGGAGATGGGAAAGACAATAATAGTATCATCTCATATACTATCTGAACTTGGGGAAATATGTACTAGAATAGGAATAATAAAAAATGGGTCTATAGTATGCGAAGGAACTGTTGAAGAGGTTATGCTTAGAGCATCAGGTACAGCCCCTATTAATATCACTGTTATAGAAGAGCCAGAAAAAGCAATAGAAGTTTTAAAGCAAATGCCAGATGTTAAAGACATTTCAATAGATGGAAACAAAATTACAGCAAGTGTAACTGGAGGAGATGAAGAAGCTAAGAAAATACTAAAAGCTTTAGTTACACAAGATGTGTCTGTTATAGGTTTTGCTAAGGCAATAGGTAATTTAGAAGATGTATTTATACAAATAACAGAGGATAATAATTAGAAGGGGGAGATGAAAATGAGAGTGAATCCAGTTTTAAGAAATGAAAGTAAGTTAACTGTAAGAACACCAAGATTTACAATTATGCTATTTATTTATATAGCTATTTTATCAATAGGAACACTACTTTTTTATAATTCTTATAGTAAAGAAGTATATGCAAGTGGATTAAATATGCAAGGATCAGTAACATTATATATAGGAATGGCAATAGCTCAAGCTGTACTTTTAATGTTTATAGTACCATCATTAACATCAACTTCAATATGTTCAGAAAGAGAAAAACAAACATTAGATATTTTATTATCAACTAGGTTAAGTTCATTTCAGATTATAATTGGGAAACTATTAGCTTCTTCTCTTAAAGTAATAATGTTAATAGTTTGTACAATACCATTATATTCCATATGTTCATTGATAGGTGGAGTAAAGATAAGTAATATATTTGTATTAGTTTTATCATTCATAATAAACACAATATTTGTTGGATCAATTGGTGTTTTTATTTCTAGTTATGTAAAAACATCTAAGGTAGCAACTGCATTAACTTATGCAATAGTATTATTTCTATTTGTAGGGACAATAGTTATAGCTTATATAATTTGGATTATTGCTATGATGAGAATGAGTGGAGGACCATCTATTAATCGACCAAGTATATCGCCTATAGCTTATTTAAGTCCAGCACTTGGATTTATAAGTATGCTATCCAATCAAGTAGGCCTTGGAAATAATTTCCCTTATATGATAGCAGAATTAGGGATTTCAAAATATACAGAATATATTTCAATAGGGATTCAAAGTGTAGGAAGCATAATATTGCTATACTTAGCATCAAGAAGACTAAATCCTCTAAATAGAAAAAGAAGCAAGAAGGTAAAGATTAAGGCAAATAAAAGTGTAAAGGAGTAGAGCTATGAATTCTTTAAATAATGAAATATTAACCTTTATAAAAAAGGCATCCAAAAGAATTAAAGCGAACTTTATAATAAATTTAAGCATAGTAGGGTTAAAATACCTACTATGCTTAATCTTATGTTTACTGTTAATATCTTTATTTATAACATTTCCATATGTTGAAGAAGTTTCATTTGGTGTTTTAGCTGTAGGACTAATTTCAATAATAATATATGGTTTTATAAAATCACCAGATAAAAAGAAAGTAGCTTTAATAGTTGACTCAAAAGGGTTAAAAGAAAGAGTTACAACTTCTTTAGAATTAATAAATGAAGAAGATAGTATTTCAATTGCTCAAAAAAATGATACTGTATCTTATATTAAAAGTTTTAATATAAAAAATAATTTAAAGATAAGTATAGATAAAAAACAAATTCTTATGGTTATAGGATTAATAATAATATGTTCTATAACATCATTTATAGATACTTCAGCTAAAAAGGAAGCTAATTCAATTAGGGAATTCAATAAATATCAACAAGAATTTATTAAAAAGATTGAAGAGGAAAAGAAATTAGTTGAGAAATCAGAAGAGTTAACTGAAGAAGAAAAAGAAGCTATAAAAAAGATATTGGAAGATGCAAAAAAGGAATTAAAGGAAAGTGAAAAGAAGCTTGATGTAAATAAGACTTTAGAAAGAATGGAAAAAAAGTTAGAAGATAAAAAGAATGAGGCAAAGAGTGATAAAAGTAAAGCGGTTATAGAAAAAACTCAGAAAAACCTACTAGATGAGTTTAATAAAGATAAAGAAGAAAGTGCAAAGAAAGATTTAAATAAATTAGTTAATGAGCTTATGAAAAAGAAAGAGGGAAAGGAACTTTCTGATGCAATATTATCCAAGGATAAGGAAGCTCTAGAAAAGGCCTTAGGAAAGTTAAAGAAATCCCTTGGGAATATGAGTAGTAGTGAATTAAATAATTTATCAAAAGCTCTTGCAAATGCTGCTAATAGCATGGATGATGAAAATCTTGCAGAAGCGCTAAGTGAGGCTTCAAATTCAGTTTTAGATGGGAAACTTGATGCAGAAAGTCTAAAGGATGCAATTCAAAATTCACAAAATAATAGCAGTGGAAATAAGCCTGGAGATAAAAGTGGAGAAGGATCTGGAGAAGGGGAAGGTTCTGGAGAAGGAGAAGGGCAAGGAGAAGGCCAAGGTCAAGGTGGTCAAGGAAATGGTAATGGAAGTGGAAATGGCCAAGGAGGAACAGGCTGGGATACAGGGAACAATGAAGGTAATAAAAATGATTTAGATAATAAAAAAGGAGAGCAAATATATATTCCAGGACGAGAAGTTGGTAATGATGAGAATCTAACTGGAAACAAAAATCAAGATGGAAATTCTCAAACTATAGAAACAGAAAATGGATTCAATTTAGATGGGAATAAAATAAATTACGATAAAGTAATAGGAGATTATACTAATAGTGCATTAGAAGGTGCAAATAATAGTAATCTTCCAGAAAGTTTAAAGAATCTTATAAAGGATTATTTTGAAGGATTAAACTAAGAGGTGAGAAAGATGGAAATAAGCGAAAAAGAAATGATAGAGGTTTCAACGAAAATAAAAAGATGTGAGGAAGAAATAGCAAAAGGAATTATAGGACAAAAGGATATAATTAGAAATGTTTTAGTTGCTATTTTTGCAGATGGTAATGTACTTTTAGAGGGTATGCCTGGAATGGGAAAAACTCAATTAGTAAAAACAATAGGAAAAGTGTTGAATTTAAGTTTTTCTAGAATACAGTTTACACCAGACTTAATGCCAGCAGACGTAGTTGGAACAAATATAGTAGTTAAAGAAAATGATAAAACTTTATTTAAATTTGAAAAAGGACCAGTATTTACGAACTTACTATTGGCAGATGAAATAAATAGAGCAACTCCTAAAACTCAATCTGCATTACTTGAAGCTATGGGAGAAAAAACAGTAACAGTTGGTAAGACAACTTATGAAATGTCAAAGCCATTTATGGTGCTTGCAACTCAAAATCCAATAGAGCAAGAAGGAACATATCCACTTCCAGAAGCACAATTAGATAGATTTTTATTTAAGTTAAATGTAGATTTTCCAAATCTTCAGGAGCTTAAAGAAATTATGGATTTAACATTAACAAACAATAAAGTTCAATTTGATGCTGTTCTTGAAGGTGATGAAATATTAAAGATAAGAGAAATAATTAGAGAAATAAAGCTAGCAGAAGCAGTTAAGGAATTTGCATTAAAGCTTATATTAGCAACTCATCCTGAAATTCCAGAAACCTCAGAATTTGTTAAGAAATACGTAGAAGCAGGAGCTAGCCCAAGAGCAGCACAAGGTATTATCAGCGGAGCAAAAGTAAGGGCTGTTATGGAAGGGCGATTAAATGTATCCTTTGATGATATAAAAGCATTAGCTTATCCTATTTTAAGACACAGAATAATATTAAACTTTGATGCTATAACTGAAGGTTTAACCGAAGAAAGTATTATAGATAAGATACTAGAAGATTTAAAGGTTGTGTAATAAATGAGTGAAAGGATATTTAATGAGGACTTTTTTAAAAAGCTAAATAAAATAAATATGCATATAAATTTTAAGCTTTCCTCAGGGACACAAGGGGGAAGAAAGTCAAAAGCAAAGGGAGTTTCTGTAGAATTTTCAGATTATAGAGAATATGCTCCAGGTGATGATTTTAGACGAATAGATTGGAATGCATATGGTAGATTCGATAAGTTTTTTGTAAAAGTTTTTATGGAAGAAAGAGAAGGGGTTTTTAATTTCTTTGTTGATAAAAGTAAATCAATGGATTATGGAAATGAGAACAAAAAAGATACTGCATTAAAAGTAGTTGCGGCTTTAAGTTATATTGTCTTAAATAATCTAGATAGAGTAAATATAAGCACTATGGATAGTGGTGATATACAAAGTATAAAATCAGCAGCTGGGAACAAGGCCTTTCAAAGAATACTAAGAGAATTAGAAAATATTGAATTTGATGGTAAAACAGATCTTACAAGCAGTATAAAGAAGAGACCATTAACTCCAAGAGGTGTATCTATAGTTGTATCTGATTTTTTAAATAATGAAGGATTAAAAGATTTAGAAGATGCTCTTAAGTATTTAGCATTTAAAAAACAAGATATAATCTTAGTTCAAATACTATCAAATGAAGAAATTAATCCAGAGTTTAATAATGAAATTACTTTTATAGACAGTGAAACAAGTGAAAATGTAAAAATGAGTCTGACTCCAAGTCTTATAAAAGAGTATAAAAACACTTTAAAGTCTTATAAAAAATCTATTGAGGATATTACAAGAAAATATGGTGGTAAATTTATAAGCGTAAATTCATCTATGGAAATTGAAGATATTATATTAGGTGAATTTAGCAAGAAAAGAGTATTGTATTAAGGCACAATCCAATAAAAGGAGGAAGTCATGGGATTTACAAATTTTTGGCCCTTATTCTTATTAATAACAATTCCTCTTTTAATAATGCTTTATATATTGAAAAGAAAGTATAAAGAAGAGGTTATATCTTCAACACTTTTGTGGAATGAAGTATATAAAAATACTAGAGCAAACACACCATGGGAAAAGCTAAGAAAAAATATTATGTTACTACTTCAAATAATAACATTGATTGCCCTTATTTTTAGTTTAATGAGACCTTTTTTAAACTTTGGAGGCAAGAGTTATAAAAATATTATTTTAGTATTAGATAATACTGCAAGCATGAGTGCAGAATATGGCAGTAATACCAGGTTAGATGAAAGTAAGAATTTAGCAAAAGAGTTTTTACAATCAACAAAGGATGATACTAATGCTTTTATAATAAGCTTTGATGGAAGTAGTAATTTACTTCAAAATGGAGATTTTAATAAAGAAGCCTCTAATGAAATAATTGATTCAATACCTCAAAGTTATAATACTGGAGACATAAATGATACTTTATCATTTATAAAAGCAATAGGCCAAGGAATTGAAGAAGAATACGAAGTTATAGCTTTTACAGATAAAGAATTTTCATTAGGTGATGTTAATGGAAAGGTTATATCATTAGCTAACTCAGGAATAAATGCATCTGTGGATAATGTATCTCATAAGTTTTTAGAGGATAAGGTAAGAGTTATAGCAACTATAACAAATAGAGGAACGGGAGCTTATGAAGGCGATTTTTCTCTTTATGATGGAGAAGAACTTGTAGCTGTCGAAAGTTTGCAATTGCAAGAAGGAGAAAATAAAACTTTAACTTTTGACTTTCCTAAGATAAATGGTGAAGTATTAAAGGGAGAATTATCTAGAAAAGATATGATTTCTGGAGACAATACTTATAACCATGTAGTGGGAAAGAAAAAGGTAAATAAGATTCTTATAGTTACAGAACAAAATGTATTTTTAGAAAGAGCTTTTGGGAGTATTGAAAATACGGAAGTATATAAAACTAATGATGCATCAAATTTAACAAGTGCAGATGAATATGATTTATATGTATTTGATAATGTTACTCCAGATATAATGCCGTCTAAAGGAAGTATATTGTTTATTAATCCAAGCTCCAATGAATTCTTTAAGGTTGTTTCAGGTGGAGAAGGGGGAGAGGCTAAAGCTGTTATAGGAGAACTTTCAAAGTACTTAGAAGATACAACATTTACTGCTGCTAAGTATAATTCTATAGAAATTCCTTACTATGGAAGAGGCTTCTTAAATATAGATGACAATTATATCGGATTCAAGGGAGAAATTGATGGAAGGAAAATAGCGGCTTTATCATTTGATCTTCATAATAGTGATTTTGCACTTAAAAAGGAATTTCCTATATTAATGTATGAACTTGGAGAAAATTTAATATCAAGTGGAATGGTTTATAAGAGTAATTTTAAAGCTGGAGAAAAGATAATAGCTAAAGGTCTATCTTTAGATAATAATATCACTTTAACATATCCAGGCGGTAGTACATTAGAAATAAAATCTGGTGATGAGATAAAAGAGGATAGGGAACTTGGAGTTTATAAATTAAATGTTTTAGAAAAAAAAGAGCTATTTTCAGTTAACTTTCCATCAGAAAAGGAAAGTAATACTAATGTAAATAATATTGGTGAAAGTGAGAATATAAGTAATGCAAAAGCTGATTTGAGAAGGGGTTTAAATCTTGCTCCATTACTTATAATATTGGCTATTTCAGTAGTAGCTTTTGAATGGATTATGTATAAGAGAGGAAATTAGGAGGCAAAGAAGAGATGAAAATAGAAATAGGAAATTTATACTTTTTAATATTGATTCCAATTATTTTTGCCTTTATGTATTATAGCTTTAAAAAATATAAACCATGGAGTAAAAATGAAATTGCAGTATTTATAAGTAGAGTAGTAATATTTATACTTTTAATATTAGCATTTGGAAATATAACTATAAATTTAAAGGGGAGAAATATATCAACTGTATTTTTACTGGATGTATCAGAAAGTGCAGGTGATTTTGAAGAATCAGGAAAGGATTTTATATCTACAGCTATAGAGTCAATGCCAAGAGGAAATAAAGCAGGAGTAGTTTTATTTGGTGATAACTCGAAGATTGATAAGGTATTAAATAAGAAAAAGGAATATAAATCAATAGATGAAAAGCCGGTTTTAACAGCAACAAATATTCAAGAAGCAGTAGAAAGTGCTTTAGGATTATTTGAAAGAGGCGGTTCTAAAAGAATAGTTTTAATAACTGATGGTGAGGAAAATCAAGGAGATATATTAAAATCCATCCCCTTAATAAATGAGCAAAAAATAGATTTTAAAGTTTATAAAATTACTGGTGAAAAAGGTGATGAAATCTACGTTGATAATGTAAAGGTACCAGATAATATATCTGTAGGGGAGGAATTTTCGGTTTCTATTGATATAAAATCAAATTATGCAACAAAGGCAAAACTTACATTATTTTCAGGTAGGAACAAAGTTGGAGAACAACAGGTACAAATACAAAAAGGGAAAAACTCCTTTGTATTTAAAGACAAGCAAAGTTCAGGTGGGTTTAAGGGATATAGAGTGCTAATAGAAGCAGATGGAGATAAAAACAAAGTTAATAATGAATTTAGTACTTTTACAAATGTAATGGATAAGCCTAATATTCTTCTTATTAATGGAGTTAAGGGCGATTCAAAGGCATTAGAAGAAATATTAGTAAACTCAGGTGCTAATATTAAGAAAATATCACCAAGTGCATCACCAAGTACTTTAAATGAATTACTTGAATATAAATCAATAGTTTTAAATGATGTTCATAGAGACGATTTAAGTAATGGATTTATGGATAATATAGAAGCTTATGTAAAAGATTATGGTGGGGGATTAATAACCTTTGGTGGTGAGGATTCTTATGCTCTTGGAGGATATAAAGATACTTCACTTGAAAAAGTATTACCAGTTTATATGGATAAGAGAGGGAAAAACGAAGTTCCTTCAATAAGTATTAATTTAATAATAGATAAATCAGGTAGTATGAGTGCTGAGGGAGGTGGAGTTAGTAAACTAACTTTGGCTAAGGAAGCTGCGATGAAGGCATTAGAAAATTTAAGAGAAGTAGATGAGATATCAGTAATAGCTTTTGATGATACTTACGATGAGGTAGTACCTCTTCAAAAGGTTGGAGATAAAGAAGCTATAAGGGAGCTTATATCAGGAATTCAAATAAGAGGAGGAACATCAATTTATCCAGCCCTTGAACAAGGTTATAATATGCAAATGCAAAGTAGCGCAAAGATAAAACACACAATATTATTAACAGATGGTCAAGATGGATATGGATTTGATAACTATGCTAATCTTCTTAAGAACTTTAATGATAATAATATTACTCTTTCAACGGTGGCCGTTGGTGAAGGCGCTAATGCAGATCTTTTAAATCAGCTTGCTTCAATAGGAAAGGGAAGAAGTTATTATACAGATATATATACTGATATTCCAAGAATATTTGCAAAGGAAGTTCTTTTATCAGCAGGGACCTATATAATAAATGAAGAGTTTACTCCTAAGATATTAAGTAATCACGAAATATTAGCTGGAGTAAAAACGTCAGATGGAATTCCAAGCTTACTTGGATATATAGGAACATCTATAAAAGAGAATGCAGTTGAAATATTAAGTTCTAATCATGATGAGCCAATTTTAGCTGCAATGCAATATGGAATAGGAAGAACAGTAAGTTTTACTTCAGATGTTAGTGGGCAGTGGAGTAAAAATTATTTGGCGTGGGAGTATGGACCGCAACTTATAAAAAATATGGTTTACTTTACGATTCCAAAGTATGGAGAAGAAGGAAAGCTTAATATCAGCCAAGAAGGAAATGAAGCAAAAGTAGAGTTTTATAATGATAAGATATCTAAGGATGCAAAGGTTAAAGGGATATATAATGGGGAAAATGGAGAGGAAGGGGAATTTGAATTAAGCCAAGTTGAACCAGGGAAATTTCAGGCTAATATTCCACTAAGTTCATTAGGATTTTATAATTTCAGCATAAGAGAAGAAGAAAGTGGAGAAATAAAAAACAACTATAAAGGCGCATTTGCTCTTCAATACTCAGATGAATATAAATTTAATACTAATGGAGAAAAGTTAGATGTAGTAATTAAAGAAACAAAGGG
Organism: Clostridium sartagoforme; assembly: GCF_039521405.1. Lineage (NCBI taxonomy): Bacteria > Bacillati > Bacillota > Clostridia > Eubacteriales > Clostridiaceae > Clostridium > Clostridium sartagoforme. The sequence goes on along the minus strand of NZ_BAAACH010000037.1, from coordinate 81,957 downwards.
AAGTTTCATAAATAAGCCAGAGGAAGTTTTTGAAGGAAAGCTTCAAAGAGAATATAAAAAGATAAACTTAACAACTCCATTAATAATAATAAGTATTTTATTATTTATGCTTGATATAGTTTATAGAAGGCTAAATATAGATTTAGTTAGATTCTTTAAAAAGAGAAAAGATAAGGTTAAAAAAGAAAAAATAGCTAAAAATAATAATTCTGTGAAAGTAGAAAGTAAAGCTATCAAAGGAAATAATATATCAGCAGTAGATGCTAAAGAACAAAACAAGCTTAAAATTAAATCTAGCGCTGAAGCTGAGAATCAAAATTCAGCTAAGAAAAATGAAATTAAAGATAAAGAAAGTAAAAAACCAAAGAAAAAGTTAGAGAAGGAAGTTCCAAAGAAAGACTCATTAGATACAAGTGCTCTTCTTAAGAAAAAGAGCGATAGAAAGAAAATATAAATATATAGATTATTACAGAAGATTAGTTATATAGTTAAATGAAATTTAAGGATCATATAAAGTGCCATTGTAAAGATGACTTTATATGGTCTTTTTTTACTCAAAATATACAACACTTTTGCATAACACTTTTATTAGTATGATTTAAAGTGTTGAAACAATAGTAATTAAAGATATAAATATAGTAAATATAAGGGATATGAAGCTTAAATAAACTTTGGCATATATATTGCTTAATAAATTAATGAGTAAAGGAGGCAGAAATATGAATCAAATAATTTTAGCAAGTCATGGTGAATTAGCAAAAGGAATGAAAGATACTTTAAACATGATTATAGGAAATACAGAGTCAATAAAGGTTTTTTCTTCATATAGAGACGAGGAAACTAGTATAAGAGATTTAATTGAAGAAGTAATTATAGAAAACTATGATATCAATAAAATTTATATTTTAACAGATATCTTTGGCGGAAGTGTAAACAATGAAATTATGGATTTAATGAAGAAGTATTCAAAAATAAATTTAATATCAGGAATGAATTTACCTTTAGTTATTTCTATAGCAACAACAGATAATATTTCAGATGAATTATTAGATGAATTTATTAAAGATAGTCAGAGTGCAATTATAAATTGTAATAAGTTACTAAACAAATTTATAGATAGAAAGGAGGAAGATTTATGATAAAACTAGTTAGAATAGACCATAGGTTACTTCATGGACAAGTAGTTTTTGCATGGACAAAAAGCTTAAGTATTTCAAGAATCATAATAGTAGATAATAATGCAGCCAAAGATGAATTGAAAAAGATGTCACTAAATTTAACCAAACCATCAGGGGTAAAATTAAATATTTTTTCTGTAGAAGAAGCTTTGTCTAAAATGCCAAAAGTAGAAAAATTAAATGAAAATATAATGTTTATATTTGGTGGTACAAATTCAGTACTAAAGTTTTGTGAAGGTTACAATAAAATTAAAGAAATAAATTACGGTGGAATTGCTAAAAAAGATAATTCAAAACAATATAGCAATGCAATTTTTCTTAATGAAGATGAATTAAATGATTCAGTTAAATTAAAAAACATGGGAATAAATTTATATATGCAACAAGTACCTACTTCAAGAAAAGAAGATTTGTTATCTAAAATTTAAATTTAAATAGAGGGAGGTTATAAAATGTTACTTAAATCTGTATTACTAGGTTTTATTGGTGTTTTTTGTATTTTAGATTCAAGACTTTTAGGAAGACTTAATTTTGAAAGGCCACTGATTGTAAGTACATTAGTGGGAATTGTTTTAGGAGATATGCAAAAGGGGTTAATGGTTGGAGCATCTCTCGAATTGATTTCATTAGGGTTAGTAAATATAGGAGCTGCTGCACCACCAGACATGAATATGGGCTCTATAATAGCAACAGCATTTGCAATTTTATCAAATACAGATGCAGAAACAGCACTAACAATTGCTATTCCAATTGCTATACTAGGTCAAATGATTGGAATTTTATTAAGAACTATTCTTTCTAATTTAACTCATACAGCTGATTCACTAATCGAAAAAGGTGAATATAAAAAAGCATATAGGGTTCATATTGTATTAGGGCCTATATTATATTCATTAATGTATTTTATACCTATATTTTTAGCAATATATTTTGGAACAGATTTAGTTAAAAGTATTGTTGATACGATTCCTGAATGGTTAACTAGCGGATTGACTCTAGCAAGTAAAATATTACCAGCATATGGTTTTGCATTACTTCTAAATACAATGCTTTCAACAAAGATGTTACCATTCTTATTAATAGGATTTTTTGCTACTGCATACTCTGGATTAAGCGTTACAGGTATAGCTATATTTGCATGTACACTTGCGTTTATATTGTCAGAATTCAAATTTAAGAAAAATAAGCAAGAAGATGAATTAGATGCTTTAGATTTATAAGTTTATTTGAGGGGGGAAAGGAATATGCAAGATAAAAATGTATTAAAAGAAAAAGATAAAAATAAATGGAAATATAGAAAATTCTTTTGGCGTTCTTGGAATATACAAGCTTCATGGAACTATGAAAGACAAATGAATATGGGATTTTTATATGGAATTGCCCCAATATTAGATGAAATATACAAAGATCCTAAAGATGAAGAATTAAAGAAGGAAGCTTATAAAAGACATATGGCATTTTATAATTGTACACCTCAAACAAGTGCTTTTGCATTAGGGTTAAGTTCAGCTATGGAAGAACAATATTATGAAGATAGAGAAAATTTTAATCCAGAGGCTATTAATGCAATGAAGACTTCTTTGATGGGGCCTTTATCAGGTGTAGGAGATTCATTTTTCCAGGGAACTATACGTGTTTTAGCTTTTGGGCTTGGAATAAACTTAGCAAGAGAAGGAAACATACTAGGACCTATCTTAGCCATGATAATATCATTCATACCATCATATTTAGTTACTTATTATGGAGGAAAGATTGGATACTTAATGGGAAATAAGTATTTAAGCAAACTTTATAATGAAGGCCTTATGGATAAGGTTATGTATATATGTTCTATAGTAGGATTAATGGTTATAGGATCTATGATGGCAAGTATGATTGGAATAACTACACCAATAAAATTTGGAGAGAAATTAATATTACAAGATATTTTAAATGGAATTATTCCTGGAATCATACCATTAGGATTAACTTTCTTCATGTATTGGCTGCTAAAGAAAAAAGTCTCTACAGGATGGATTCTTAGTATCAGTATAATAGGTGGAATAATTCTTAGTGTATTAGGAATTTTTAAATAAAATTTATGATATTAAAAATAAATTAATATAAATAAAATCTAGTTAATAAGTAGGAGGAAAATATAATGAATCCAAAAGAAATTATCCAAGGAATAAAAGAAAAACAAGGTGAAATAAAGAGTGTAATTTTTGTAGGCTGCGGAGCATCAAAAGCAGATTTATACCCAGCAAAATATTTTTTAGATGGAAATGCTAAGGAGTTAAGAGTTAGCCACTATACAGCTAATGAATTTAACTATGCAACTCCAGAAGCTGTAAATGATAAATCTATAGTAATTACAGCATCATTAGGAGGAACAACTCCAGAAACTGTACAAGCTAATGCAAGAGCTAAAGAATTAGGAGCTCACGTAATCAGCTTAACTAAGACTGTAGACTCACCCCTTACAAAGGATGCTGATTATGTAGTATATCATAGATTTGCAGAAAGCTATTCAGCAAAATTAGAAAAAATGGGATTTGCTTTAGAATTAGCAGTTGAGATATTACAACAATTTGAAGGTTATGATAACTATGAAGATATGCAATTAGCTTTTAGTAAGATATATGATTTAGCAGATACAGCAGCAAAATCAGCAATACTAGATGCAAAGAAATTTGCAAATGAATATAAAGATTCTCCAGTAATATATGTTATGAGTAGTGGAGCAACTCATGAAGTAGCTTATTCTACATCAATTTGCTTAATGATGGAAATGCAATGGATTAATTCAGGAACATTCCATTCAGGAGAATTTTTCCATGGACCATTTGAAATAGTAGACAAAAATGTTCCATTTATATTATTGATGAATGATGGTAGAACTCGTAAGATTGATTCACGTGCATTAACTTTCTTAGAACGTTTTGAAGCTAAAGCAACAGTTGTAGATGCTTTAGATTATGGATTATCAGCTGTTATTCCTAAAACTGTAATTGATTATTTTAATCCTATGATACTTACAGCAGTATTCCGTGTATACGCTGAGGAGTTGTCAGAAGCACGTCAACATCCATTAACAAAGAGAAGATATATGTGGAAGTTAGAATATTAAGATAAATTTAATTTAGCAAAGAAATCAAATATATATGATTTCTTTGCTTTTTAAATAATACAAAATAGTATAAAATTATTATAATATTTACATTCTTATAGGAAAAGAGGTGGATTTGTAATTGAAAATAGATATATCTAGTTATTTAAAAGAGTTAACTAAAAAATTTAATAAAGATAATCTAAATTTATTTTCAGCAAATAATATAGCAGAAAAAATTAATTTAAGTAGGAGTACTGTAAGTAGTTATCTTAATAAAGAAGTAAAAGAAGGAAATATTATTAAGGTTAAGGAATATCCTGTTATTTTTTTAGATAAAGAAACCTTTTCTACTCTATATTTTAAAGCAGGTTTAAATGAATACGAATCATTAGAGGAACTTTTTGAAGAAGATAAAGGAACAACATGTAATAAGGATATATTAAGTAATATTATAGGAGCGAGAGGAAGCTTAAAAGAGCAAATAGAACAAATAAAAACAGCATCCTTATATCCAAGCAATGGATTACCTATAATGCTTTTAGGGCCAAGTGGGTCTGGAAAAACTTATTTAGCTAAATGTATATATGATTATTGTATTAATGAAAAGTTAATAGATAAAAAATCAAAATTTATATCATTAAATTGTGCTCAATATTATCATAACCCTGAGTTACTATCTAGTTTATTATTTGGATATATTAAAGGCACTTTCACTGGTGCAGATAAGGATAAAAAAGGACTTCTTGAAAGTGCTGATGGAGGAGTGTTATTTCTTGATGAAGTCCACAGATTAACAGAAGAGGGACAAGAAAAGCTATTTACTTTTATGGATTCAGGAGAATATTCGCCTATAGGTGATAATAGTATAAAGAAAACATCAAGGGTAAGATTAATTTTTGCCACAACAGAATCAATACAATCTACTTTTTTACCAACATTTATCCGTAGGTTACCTGTCATAGTTAATATTCCAAGTTTTATGGAAAGGCCTCAACAAGAAAGGCTTAATTTAATCGATAGCTTTTTTCTAATAGAAAGTGAAATATTAAAAAAGACTATAAAAGTATCTAAAAATGTTATTTCATTTCTGCTTTCAAGTAGCTATGAAGGAAATGTAGGAAAAATAAGAAATATTGTTAAATATAGCTGTGGAAGTAGTTATGCAAGAATGAGAACTGAAGACGTAATAAAAGTAAAAACTACTGATTTACCTATTGAATGTCAAGATAGAATTAAAGATAGTTATAATTTTACTAACAAATATCAAGATAGATTATATGATTTCGAATGTCCTGAACTATTAAATGTAAGTAGTAATGAACAAAAGAGTATTGCTACAACATACTTCCAATTTATAGAAGAGTTTAAGCAATTAGAAAAAAATAATATAACAAGGGAACACTTTATAAATAAAATGACAAACAATGTAAATATATTATTAGATGATCTTGTTTTCAATTCTGGATTTACTAAAGAGCAAAGTTTGTTTTCAGTACTAACATTTAATATAAGATATACCTTCAAATATCTTGAAGAAAACTACGGATTTAATCAAGATGGAAATAAAATATTATCTATTGCAAATCTTTTATATTTTAAGGGTGAAAGTGAAATATTAATTAATCATCCAGATTGGAATAGTGTAAAAGCTAAATTACTTTTGTTTATTGGAACTCATATGGAAAATTCTCTATGGTTAGCAAAACTTATGTTAAACAACTTAAGCAAATATCTAGATTATAGATTTTTAGATGAAGATTTGATATTTATAACATTTTATCTAAATAGTACAGAAATGCCTAAAATAAAAAATAAAGTAAACAGTATAATTTTAGCTCATGGGTATTCTACAGCAAGTAGTATAGCAAATGTTGCAAATAGAATGTTAAAGAAGAATTTTTTCCAAGCAATAGATATGCCTATAGATACAACAATAGATGATATTGAAAATAAGGTTATAGAGTTTATTGATAATTATAATACTGAAAATGGATTGATTTTATTAGTAGACATGGGCTCTCTTTCTGACTTAACTAATAGACTAAAAGATAAAATAAAGGGACCTATATTAATAATAGATTATGTATCAACACCTATAGTATTAGAGATAGGTAGCTTATTATTACAAGAAAAAAATATTAATGAAATAAATGATGAAATATTAAAGGATATAAAAATTAATAAGAAACTAGTATATCCAAATAGAAATAAGAAGAGGGCTATATTAACATGTTGTTATACTGGAATGGGGAGTGCCGTTCAAATACAAGATATACTTTATAAAAGCTTAAATGAAACAAAAGATTCATTTGCAATTATTCCATATGATTATCATAAGCTACAAAAAAATAAACAAAAAGAAATGCCATTTCAAATTTACGATGTTCTTGCAATTATAGGTACAGCAGATCCTAAAATAGATGGAGTTAAGTATATTGGATTGGATCAATTAATTAGTGGAGAAGAAATTCAAGATTTTATTAATATATTAAAGAAAAACTTCGAAATCGATGAAGATAAATTAAAAAAGGACATATTATTTAATTTTTCAATAAAGAAAATAATAGGAAATTTAACAATATTAGATGTTGAAAAAGTATTAAAATCTATAGAACAAGCAGTAGATAAAATGGAAGAAAAACTAGATATTAAGTTATCTAATAACATAAGATTCCTATTGTATCTTCATTGTAGTTGTATGATAGAGAGAATTTTAAGAAAAGAAAAACTAGATGAACAGTTAGATATTCAAGAGTTTTTAGATAAACAAAAAGAGAAAGTTGATATTATTAAATATTCCTTTTTAGAAGTACAAAAGGAATACAGTATAAATATTTCAGATTTAGAAATTAGATTAGTTCATGATATAGTATTTAATTATTAAAGGGGGATAAATATTGAAAAAGGCTGTTATTTTTGATATGGATGGTGTTTTAATTGATAGTGAATATGCTTATTTTTTAAGAAGAATGAAATTTTTTGATAGTATTGGAATTGAACCAGGAACTAGAAATTTCACTGATTTTATTGGATTAAGTGATAGTATGATATGGGAAAAGCTTATTATTGATGATAAAAATAAAAGAGAAAGATTAAGAGAAGAATATAAAAAGTATAGAGAGATAAATAAAATTAATTTTAAAAAAGTCATGAATAAATCAGTTAAATATATAATTAAAAATCTAAGAGATAAAAATATAAAAGTTGCTATTGCTTCATCATCAGAAAAAAAAGAAATATTAAGAATGATGAATGAATGTGAGATAACTGAATATATAGATTTCGTAATAAGTGGAGAGGAATGTACTGAGAGTAAGCCAAATCCAGAAATATATATTAAGTCTATTGAAGCTTTAAATATATTACCTAAAGAAGCATTAGCTATAGAAGATTCAACATTAGGAATAGCCTCAGCAGTATCAGCTGGCTTAGAAGTAGTAGGAGTAAAACAAAAAGATTACGATTTAGACCAATCAAAGGCAACATACACAATATCAGATTTAGATGAAATAATAAAATACTTGTAGCAAAACAAGTTAATATAAAATACTTATATAGTAACAATAATTTAATAGGAGAAAGCCATATGCAAATGATGGACATGCTTTTTAAAGGTCTTATGGGTGGCGGAATGGGAATGCCTAATATGGGAGGAGGAAATCCTTTAGGTGGACTAGGCGGAGGAAATCCACTTATGAATATGTTAATGGGCTCCATGATGGGAGGCCAAAACCAAATGAATGGAGCTAATAATCCATTATCTATGCTGATGAATGGAATGGGAGGAATGAATAGGGGAAATAACCCTATGAATAATCCCATGAATCAGCAAGGAAATGGAATTAATCAATTGTTAGGTATGCTAATGGGTGGTAATGGATTAAATATGCTAAATCAAAATAGAGGTGGAATGAATAATATTAATAATAATTCCAATGCTAACAATCCACTTGCTGCTTTAATGAATGGGATGAATCAAGGTCAATCAGGAACTCAGCAAAGAAACTCAAATAATGGAACTGTAGATATGAATCAATTAATTAGTATGCTAATGAATGGAAATGGTTCAAGTAATACAAATAGCGCAAATAATTTCTCTCAAAATAATAATAGCAATGCTCAAATGGACCCATTAGCAATGCTTTTTAATTCCATGAATGGTGGTAATGCAAATAATAATGCTAATGCTAACTCAAATAATGGAAGAAGACAATCTTCTAGTAGTAGACATCATAGAAGTAGAAGATAGTGAATCTGCTAGCGTATAAAAATTAAACTAATAATTGTTTATTAATAATTTTTTGATTATTAATTACATTAATTTGGCTGTCCTTGTGGCAGCCAAATTAATGTAATTAACATAATGTAGTAAACTATAAAAATATAAAATTTAAAACATAAAAAATTATTTTATTTATGCAACATTTTAAAGAGTTAAATTGTATTAAAGGTGAAAGGGGGAGAGAAAATGAATGAGTTTTCTTTACCTAGGGAAGAACTTATTTTGAGAGTTATAGAAAAGTATTCAAATACAGTATATAGATTAGCTATTTCAAGGACCAAAAGTGTCCATGATGCCGAGGATATAATGCAAAATGTATTTATAAAATTTATAAATTGCAATATTAACTTTGAAAGTTATAATCATATAAAAGCTTGGTTAATAAAATTAACTATAAATTTAAGTAAGAATTTATTAACATCAGCTTGGTTTAAGAAGACTACAGCTTTAGATGAGAATATAGTTGCAGTAATAAAGGAAGAAAGTGAAGTATATGGCTTTGTATTAGATTTACCAACTAAGTATAGAACAGTTATACATCTATTTTATTATGAAGATATGACTACAGCTAATATTGCAGAGATATTAAATATCAAAGAATCAACAGTACGTTCTCAGCTTCATAGAGCAAGAAATATGCTTAAGGAAAAAATAAAAGGAGATGAGTGCTTTGAATTTTAAGGATAGTTATAAAAAGGACAATGAAAAAATTAAACCAAGAAAAGAAGTTTTACTTAGTTTATCAGATAAGGTAAAAAATAATAAAGCGTCTAAAGTTATGCGAAAAAGTAAGGTTAGTTATAAATTAGCATTTTCAATAGTAGCAGCTTTATTAATTTTTTCAGTTTTAATTTTTGCTAAAGAAAAAATAGGATTAAAAAATATTTTAGCAAATAATGATTTAAATAATATTGGTGAAAATCAGAATAAAGAAAATAAAATTGATGACAATATAAATGGAGATTCTATTAAAGATGGAATATATGTGCCTAAACAACAACTTGGAATAATTGATCCAAATATTCAAGCTTGTAGGATAGCAACTTTAGTATATAAAGGAAGAATATATACCACCCAAAGTGTAGAGTTTCCTTTGGAAATAGGGAAGGAATTAATAGATAAAAAAATAGGAGTTACATGGGACCTAATGAGTGAAATTCAGGATAATGGAACTTCAGCAGGATATATAGATTTAGAAGCTTTAAAGGATTTTGCAAGCATAAGCGAAGGTGATGAAGTTTATACAGCAAAGGGCTATGATGAAAGCTTTAGATTAATAACCTATACTAAAAATGAATACGGAGAATATGTTAATCTATGGGAATGTTTAAATGACTTTATATTAGCTGATGGTAGTTATGTTTTTGGAATGATGAATATAAGAGAAAACTTAGGGAGTGCTACATGGAAAAGCTTTAATAACTGGAATAATGGAATAATAGAAGAAAAAGAAATTACTATAGATGATACAGTAAATAGTTTTATAGATTCTATGTATAAAGGAACACCATATTCACTAGAGGATGAAAGCTTAAGAAATGAATTGTTTGATAAAGAAAGTAACTATTCAAGCGAAGAAGATTATGCTGATATAAATGAAGAAAGTCAAAAATTTATTTTTTTGAAAATGAAAGATGGAACAAAAGCAGAAATAAGACTATTTAAAAGTGGATATATATACTATTCAGGATTAAATTTTGCTTTTAAATTAGATGAAGAATCCTTTAATAATATGTGGAATAAATTGAATTAAAATATTATAGTAATAAAAATAAATTATATACGTAGGCTTAGGAAATCTAAATTTGCAATAAAGTCACGTGATGACCAAATGAAAATTATAATAAATTTGCATATGCTAAATTAAGATTGTAAAAAAATAGTTAGTTTTGTATAAAAACAAAACTAACTATTTTTTTAAACTACGAAAGAAGTTTGCAACTTAATTATCTATTACGTAGTCATTGTGCATTAGGACCTAAAAGCCTCTTTTCTTTGCTTCTTCACCACTTTCATTTATTCCAGGTTCCTTAATTGTAAAGTTATATGAACTATTTGCAGATTGATTTTGTGTTTTTGTCCCATTTCTTAGCACATTTTCTTTTGAATGAGTTCTTTTATTATCATTTTTCATAAATGTTCCCTCCTAAATAAGATAGATTACATATATAGTATTAGAAAATTAATAGAAAATTATTAGAGTAAATAAAATTGAAAAATTGAAAGAATTTATATAGTTCACAGTGCACAAGGCAAAGTTCACAGTTTCTTAGATAAAGTAACATTTATCAGGGAACAGGTAACAACTTCAGTTATGAAATGATATAATTTACCATAGTTTTTATATTGGTAAATTAAAACAAACAATAAATAAATTATATATTTATTGTATAATTAATATATAATTTATTTTTTTGGGGGATTGAATAGACATGATTAAAATTTTATTTTTAGAGGATGAACCAAATATACTTGAGGTTACAACTGAATATATGAAGATGCAAGGCTATGAGGTTACTTGTGTTAATAATGGACAAGATGCCTTAGAAATTTTAAAAAATGAAGATTTCAATTTAGCTATTTTAGATATAATGGTACCTAAGGTTAATGGTTTAGAAGTACTTGAATATATAAATAAAAGCAAAAGGAATATGGCGACAATTATGTTAACTGCACTTGGAGATGAACAAACTCAACTTAAAGCATTTAACCTTAAGACAGATGATTATGTTATTAAACCATTTTCTCCATTATTATTATTAAAGAGAATTGAAGCGGTTTTGAGAAGGAGTTTAACAGAAGGTAAATTTGATAACGATGATACTGAGTTTTATATAGATGATAATACTTATCAGGCTTATTATAAAAGCGAAAGTTTAAATTTAACATTAAGTGAATTTTTATTATTACAAACTTTAATGAAAGAACCTAATAGAGTTTTTAATAGAGAACAATTGATAATGAGAATTTTCAATGAAGATTATATTTCAAATGATAGAATAATAGATGCGCATGTTAAAAACTTAAGGAAAAAACTACCTCATAATTATATTAAGACTGTAATTGGTGTAGGATACCAGTTTAACAAGGAGGATATTTGATGAACTTATCTAAAAAGACTTTTATTTATAGTTCTATACTTGTAGGGACAATTGTATCACTAATAATAATTTATTTTGTGGTTATGTTACCCTCATTATATATTGATCATTTGAGAAAAAGTCATTATCAATCTATAAAGAAGATTCAAGAGAACTATATTGAAAATAAGGATTATAATAGTATATACTCACCTAATCCATCAGGTACAATAAGTCTTATGATTCCATCAAGTGGAGATAATGTATATGCGGCTAATAGATTTGGAACAGCAAAGTTTACCATTAAAGATAATAATTTAATTAAATTAATAGATGAGTTTAGATATTATTCTAATAATATTGATGAAATTAAAGAACTTGAAAATTATGATGTTAAGGTTTTGGATACATTAAAAGAAAGTTTCAATAAAAAAGTATTTATTGAAGAATTACCAGTAAAATTTGAATTTAGTAAAAGTAATAATGTTAATGTATTTACTGAGGATTCAAGTAAAATGAGTATTGCTTCAGATGATACTATTATTTATGAATTTAATAGCTTTGATGGAATAAATTATTATACAGTTTACTCTGCAATTACAATAAGAAATGGAGATATTATAATTTCATTGTTATCTGTAATGACTCCAAAGATAGAGGAAATTACATCAATAGTATTTCAAAGCTTACCAATGATAGTATCAGTACTTATATTAATAATATTGCTCTCAACATATTATTTTTCAAGAAAAATAATAGTTCCAATAAAAAGGTTAGCTAATCATGCTGAATTTATAAAAAATAATAACATAAATAATATTTATCCTATAGAAATTCAAGGAGAAGATGAAATTTCGGTTTTAGGAAATACATTAAACGAACTATATATTAAATTAAATGAAAGCTTTAAAAGTTTAGAAGAAAAAAATAAATTATTGATTACTGAAAATAAAAGACAAGATGTATTTTTAAGGGCATCTTCGCATCAATTAAAAACACCAGTTGCTGCATCGCTTTTACTTGTAGAAGGAATGATAGATGAAGTAGGAAAATATAAAAATACAAAGGAATATTTGCCAAAAGTTAAAGCTCAACTCCAATCGATTAGAAAGATTATTGATGAAATATTAAACCTTAATAATAAAGATATAAATAAGAAAATGATTAATATAAATGATTTAATAGAAGAAATATTAATTCAACATGAAATCCAAATAAAAGAGAAATTTATAAATGTAGAAAGAGAATTAAAGAATATAAACTTAGATACAGATTATCATTTAATGTATAAGATTATAGATAATTTAATTGCAAATGCAGTAAGATACACAGATAGAGAAAATAATATAAAAATAACTTTAAATGAAGGCAGCCTTATAATGGTAAATTATGGAGCTCATATAGATGAAGAACTTTTGCCTAATATATTTGATGCTTTTGTATCAAGTAATTCAGAAAATAGGGGAAGTGGTTTAGGGCTTTATATAGCATATTATTATTCAAATTTATTAGGTTATAAGATAGAAATTAATAATATAAGCAATGGAGTAGAAGCAATAGTATATTTTAATTTTTAGGAATTTATAAAAACTTACCCTTTGAATAATCTTTAATAAATTCCTATTAACATGAATTAAAGCTACAGAACATTTGCATATTAAATTCACAGGAAATTCATACCAAGGTAATATACTTAGAGTATAGAAATTAAGACAAAGGGGGAGCAATAGTGATTACTATAAATAACTTAGAAGTTAAATATGGAAAAGAAGTAGCTTTATTAATAAAATCTCCTATTAAATTTGAGGCAGGAGATAGAATTGGAATAATAGGTTCAAATGGTGCAGGAAAAACTACTTTAGTTAAATCAATTTTAGGACTTATTAATTATAACGGATCTATCAATACTAATATAAGGCCTGAGGACATATCTGCACATATGCAAAGCAACAATTATGTAGAGACAATGGCAGTTAAGCATATAATAGAAGCTGTTTTAGATACAAAAATTAAGAAGAATAAAAAGTTACAAGAGTTAATTAATTTTTTCGACTTTGATAAGTGCTTAAATAAAAAGTATAGTGCACTTTCAGGAGGGCAAAAACAAAGACTTACTATAATATTGGTTTTAATTCAAGATTCACCACTAGTATTTTTTGATGAAGTTACTTCAGGACTTGATTTTGAAACAAGACAGCAATTAATGAGTAAAATTGAAGAATGGTATAGAAATAAAAATACAACTATTTGTATAGTATCTCATTATTATGAAGAGTTAGAACAGTTAACTAATAAAATATTAATATTAGAAAGTGGCAGAGTTATTGATTTTGGAAGTAAAGAAGAATTGTTTAAAAAATATTGTGGAAATTCAATTATAACTTTATCTAACACAAGTGAAAATATTGAAATTACAAAGAATTTTAGAAGAATAAAGTCTCCAAAGCATTTAATAGCAATTCCTAGTTTTAGTATAGAAGAAGAATTAGAAATATCAAAGCTCTTAATAGAAAAAGATATAAGCTTTAAAAGAAGCAATTCAGATATAGAAATAATGAGCATTAATGCTAAAAGCAAAAATGAAGTTTATCAAAAGGATGGTGAAACTCTTGAAAGCAAAATTAGTTAGATATAATTTAGTTAAGTATGAATTAAGGAATTTAGTAGGAAATATATTTTCAATAGTATTTGGAGTTATTTTTCCAATATTTATGTCAATTTTTTTAGGAAATATAATTTCTTCAAAATCTCCAGAAGAATTTAGAGAAGTTATAATGACGAGTATTTTTATAAGTAATAGTTTAATGATTCCATTAGCTACTGTATTTGTATCATATTCAGCAACTTTTTCACAAGAACTTGAAAAAGGAATTCCTCTTCGTTTTAGATTGTTTGGATATCGTGAAAAAGATTTGATTATATCTAAAATATTAGCTTATTTAATTTTTATGACAGTAGCTATAATTATTTATGGAATAGTATCTTTTTTAACATTAAAAATACAGGTTCCATCATTTTCTTCAGCATTAGTTTTAATAGGCTCACTATATTTTCTTGCTATAATATTTTTTGCATTGGCTCATGGGATATCTTTATTTTTTAAGAAGTTTGGACCAACTTATTCTATAACAATGTTACTTTATTTTGCAATAATGATTTTAAGTGGAATGTTTGGAGTACAAGCAAAAGATTTTCCAGAGTTATTAATGAAAGTTGCATATTTGTTACCAACAACTTATATATGTGGTGATTTTATTGATTTCTGGCAAAAAGGAAGCTATAACTTTATGCCGTATATACAATCTTTAGTTCTACTTGCATCAATAGCAGCAATAATTATGTTTTTAGCAATAAATAAGGATTCTAGATATATCCATAAGGATAAGATTTCAGTAAGTAAATAGAAGTTAATTTTAAATTTTGTGAAATAAAATTATATATGAGAAATGAAAGAGTTATGGAGAGCAATCTTAATTCTTTCATTTTTTATTTTTTTATTATTTGTTTATAAATGATTAATAATTTATTTTTTGTGTGGATTAATAAAATATAAAAAATAAATGCTTAAATTGATTTAAAATGTTATAATCATTAGACGTAATGTTAATATTGATATGTAGAAGAGTAATACGAAAACTTTAAGTATCAATTGTCAATTTTAAAAAAGTGGGTGTTTAAATGTCAAATAACAGATTTTTACCAATCAGTAAAGAAGATATGCAAGAACGTGGATGGGAACAATGTGATTTTATTATAGTTACAGGTGATGCTTATATAGATCATCATAGTTTTGGAACAGCAATTATTTCAAGAGTTTTAGAAAGTGCAGGATACAAAGTGGGTATAATTCCACAGCCGGATTGGCATAGTACAGATGACTTTATGAAACTTGGAAGACCAAGGCTTGCTTTCTTAGTTAATGGTGGAAATATGGACCCTATGGTTAATCATTATACTGTAAGTAAGAGAAAAAGAGATAAAGATCTTTATACCCCAGGTGGGAAAATGGGTGCAAGACCAGATAGAGCTACAATAGTTTATTGTAATAAAATAAAAGAAGCTTATAAAAATATAGATATAGTTATAGGTGGCCTAGAAGCCAGTTTAAGAAGATTAGCTCACTATGATTATTGGGATAATAACGTAAGAAATTCAATACTTATAGATAGTGGTGCTGACCTTTTAATATATGGAATGAGTGAAAAGCAAATTGTAGAAGTTGCAAATTCGTTAAATGATGGATTTGAAGCAAAATACATAAGACATATAAATGGAACTACATATGCAATAGATTCATTAGAAGAAATTTATGGTGATTATAAATTGTTACCTTCAAGAGAAGAAGTTACAAAGGATAAGATGAAATATGCTGAAGCTTTTAAAATACAGTACGAAGAGCAAGATCCGGTAAGAGGAAAAGTTCTTGTGCAGAAGCATGGAGATAGATATATAGTTTGTAACACTCCAGAGATGCCACTTACAAGAGAAGAATTAGACAAGGTTTATTCTCTTCCTTATACTAAAGAATGTCATCCTATATATGATGAATTTGGAGGAATTGCAGCTTTAGAAGAAGTTAAATTTAGTATAGTAAGCTCAAGAGGATGCTTTGGTAACTGTTCATTTTGTGCAATTACATTTCATCAAGGAAGAGCAGTTCAAAGTAGAAGTGAATCATCTATATTAGATGAAGCGGTTGAAATAACAAATCTTAAAGACTTTAAGGGATATATACATGATGTTGGAGGACCAACAGCAAACTTTAGAAAGCCAGCTTGTAAAACTCAGCTTACTATAGGTGCATGTAAGAGCAAACAATGTTTAACTCCAAAGCCATGTAAAAACTTAATAGTAGATCATAGTGAATTCTTAGGACTATTAAGAAAAATAAGAAAGCTTCCTAAAGTAAAGAAGGCCTTTGTTCGTTCAGGCTTAAGATATGATTATATAATGGCAGATAGGGACGATACATTCTTTAGAGAACTTGTTGAGCATCATGTTAGTGGACAGTTAAAAGTCGCACCAGAACATGTTGCACCTAATGCTTTAAAATATATGGGTAAGCCATCGGGTGATACTTATGATAGGTTTAGAGAAAAGTTCTTTAAGATAAATAAGCAATTAGGAAAAGAACAATATTTAATACCGTACTTGATGTCAAGCCATCCAGGTAGTGGATTAAACGAAGCAATAGAACTAGCTGAATATTTAAGAGATACCAAATATCAACCAGAGCAAGTTCAAGATTTCTATCCAACTCCAGGAACTTTATCAACTGCTATGTTTTATACAGGTATAAATCCTATAACTGGCGAAGATGTTTATGTTCCTAAGACAAGAGAAGAAAAGGCTATGCAAAGAGCACTTCTTCAATTTAAAAATCCTAAGAACTATAATTTAGTTCATGATGCTCTAGTTAAAGCAGGAAGAGAAGATTTAATAGGAAATGGTCCTAAGTGCTTAATAAAATCGAAAGCTGATAGATATATTTCTAAAATGAAAAAAGAAGAATCAATATCTAAAGTAAATTCAAAATCAAGAAAATCAAACTCTAAGTTAAACTCAAAATCAAGCTCTTCCTCAAGGTCCGGAGTAAAATCAAATGCAAAAGAAAATAAACTTACTTCAAATGGAAAATTAACTACTAGAGATAAACATGATGGGTTTAAAGGGAAAAAATCTAGTCCAAGAAATAGCAAGAGTATTAGTAGACAAGGAAGATAAATTGAAATATATAATAATCCTATAGCCAAAGGAGAATAAGTAAATGAAAAAGAGTTTTAGAATAGATGAATTTATATTAAAATATCCATATATAGAAAAAATAATTAAAGAAAACAGTATAGATATTGAAGTTTTAAAGGATATTTATAATGATTTTGTAGCTTATGAGATGTCTTATGACAATCAAGCAGATTTTATATCTAATATTTTACGATCTCAGCCGGCAATCCATTCCGTAAAATCACGAATAAAGGATCCAGATAGGTTAATCGAAAAAGTTATAAGAAAAACTCAAGATAGAAAACTAAAATATGGTGATGACTTTCAATTCACTTTAGAAAATTACAAAAATGAAATAAATGATTTAATTGGGATTAGGGTTATACACATATTTAAAGATCAATGGCAAGATATTCATGAATTTATCACTAAGACTTGGAAGGTTATTGAGGTTACTGCAAATGTAAGAGAAGGGGATAATACTAAGAAGTTTGAAGAACTAGATATTGAAGTAAGATCAAGAATATCAGGATATAGATCTGTTCATTATTTAGTTGAGTTTTATCCAACTAATGAAAAAGTTATAGCTGAAATTCAAGTTAGAACAATATTTGAAGAGGGATATGGTGAAATAGATCATAGATTAAGATACTCACATATAGAAATACCGGAAATATTAAAATCAAATCTTCTTTTATTTAACAGAATTGTAGGAAGTGCTGATGAAATGGCATCTTTAATTAATGATCTTAGTAAAGAATGGTTTAACAAAGAGGAAGAATTTTTAAAAGTTATAGAAGAGCAAAAAGAAGAGCTAGATAAACTAAAAAGTTTAAGTAAAAAGTAGCAAGGTAAAGTGATATTATATTTTTATATAAAGATATAATATCACTTTTATTTTATAATTTTATTATACAATTAATGAAATTATATTGACTAAATATAGATAATAATCTATATTTAAGTATGATATATATAGATATGTGTCTATATATTTTAAGATTAATATATAGACACATATCTATATAAGGAGGTTACTATGATTAAAAACTATGAAAAAAATATAAGAATATTTAAAGCTCTTGGAGAAATAAATAGAGTAAAAATCATAGATATGTTATCAAGTGGTGAAAAATGTGCCTGCATAATATTAGAAAGTTTTCATTTTACTCAACCAACATTATCACATCATATGAAAGTTTTAATAGATTGTGGAATAGTAAAATGTAGAAAAGAAGGAACCTGGATATATTATAGCTTAGATAATGAAATTTGTAATGATCTTATGAAATTTCTAAATATAATATTAAATAGTAAAGAAAAATGTATATGTAGCGTAAATAAAAAGTCAGAATAAATTTAGAGTAGGAGAAAATATGAAAAAGATAGATCTTACAAAAGGGAAAGTTCTTAATGTTTTGATAACTTTAGCAATTCCTATAATGGCAAGTTCATTTCTACAATTTGCATATAATATAATTGATATGATATGGGTTGGAAATCTTGGGAGTGATGCAGTAGCAAGTATAGGTTCGGCGAGTTTTTTTATTGGACTTGGTAATTCTATTAACTCTTTTGTTGTAATAGGTACAGGAATAAAGGTATCTCATGCAATAGGTGAAAAAAAGGAAAATGAAGTTAAGGAGTATATATCTTCAGGCATAATTCTAAATTTGTTTGTTGCATTAATATATTGTATTGTAGTTTTAATATTTGGTAGAAATCTTATAGGATTTTTAAATACAGGGAATCCTATAGTGGAAAATGAAGCATATAAGTATTTGGCTATAAATGGACCAATTTTATTCTTTTCATTCTTTAATACTTTATTTATTAGAATTTTTAATAGTTTTGGAAATAATAAAAGTGCTTTAATAATAAATATTATAGGTATAGTAGTAAATATAATTTTAGATCCTATATTTATATATGGCTTAAAATTAGGAGTAAGTGGAGCTGCTATAGCTTCTTTAATAGGAACAGTAATAGTTTTTCTATTACTTTTATATAATGGAAAAACAGTTTTAAAAATAAATAAGGAAAATATAATAGATATAATAAAGATAAAAGAAATAACAATTTTAGGGACTCCAATGGCCATGCAAAGAATTTTATTTACATTAATAAATATAATTTTAGCTAGGATAGTTGGAGGATTTGGATCAGAGGCAATAGCTGCACAAAAAATTGGACTTCAAATAGAATCAATAATTTATATGGTTATTGGTGGATTAAATGGAGCCATAACAAGTTTTGTAGGACAAAATTATGGAGCAAAGCAATTTAGAAGAATAAATCAAGGATATAATACATCAGTAGGTATTGGAGCTATATATTCTTTATTTATAACAATAATTTTTATATTTACTCCAGAAGTTTTAGTCAAATTATTTATTAGGGAACAAAATACTATTCATATTGCAAGTAATTATCTAAGAATTATAGGAGTATCTCAGATATTTTCAACTATAGAAATGATATCGAATGGAGTTTTTACAGGCCTTGGATTACCTAAAATCCCAGCAATAATAAGTATAGTTTTTACAATACTAAGGATACCTATAGCTTTAATACTAATAAGGTTTTTTGATGTAAATGGAATATGGCTAGCAATATCAATTTCAAGTATTTTAAAAGGAGTTATATCTTATTTGATTTATAAATTAAGAATATGGAAGGAGTACAAAGATGTTAAATGTGATCAAATCACTTGAATATAAAAATAAATTATTAAAAGGAAATTTTGGGGTAGAGCGTGAAACACTTAGAATAGATAGAGAAGGGAAATTGGCATTAACTAAGCATCCTAAAGTATTTGAATGTAAAATCAGTCATCCATATATAACAACTGATTTTTCAGAAAGTCAAATAGAGCTTATAACTCCTACCGTAAATACAGTAGAAGAGACCTATAGTTTTTTAAATTTACTTTATGATATTACAGCTTTAGAAATAAAAGATGAACTTCTTTGGCCTCAATCTATGCCATGCAGTATTCCAGAAGATGATTTTATTCCAGTTGCAGATTATGGAGATTGTGGTAACGGGAAAGGTGCAAGTGACTATAGAAAAAAGCTACTAAAAAAATATGGTGGGAAAAAACAATTAATATCAGGAATACATTATAATTTTTCCTTTAATGAAGAATTAATAAAGGACTTATATAAACTTTTGAGAAAAGAAGAAGACTATAGAGAGTTTAGAGATAATATTTACTTAAAAGTAGTTAGAAACTATTTAAGATATAGATGGCTTCTTATATATTTATTAGGTGGAACTACTATAATGCATGAAAGCTTTGGTGATAAGTGCGTAGTAAACTTAGATAAAGTATCAAAAGATGGTTTTAGTAATGATGGAGTAGTATCTTATAGGAATAGTGAATGTGGATATAAAAATCCTATAGATTTATATCCAGACTACAGTTCAGTTAAAGATTATGTTACAAGTGTTAATAGATTTATAGATGATAAACTTATAGATAGTCATAAAGAGTTATATACACAGATAAGATTAAAAGCAATAGATAACACAAAATTCTTAGAGTCTTTATTAAATGATGGAATAAATTACTTGGAAATAAGAAGTATAGATATAAATCCATTTAGTAAGGCTGGAATATCCTTAGAAGACTTGAATTTTATAAATATATTCACTATATACTTACTTATAAAAGAGGAAAGTTCTTATGAAACTTGGCAACAAGAAGCTCAAAATAATCAAAATATAATTTCTATGTATGGGCAAATGGATGTGGTTTTAAATAAAAATGGAAAGACTATATCTAAGAAAGACTGGGCTTTAGAGATATTAAGCGAAATCAGAGTTATGAATAATGAGTTATGTTTAGGTAAGGAAGAAGTAGTAGATAACATGATAGAAAAGGTATTAAATCCTAAATTAACCTATGCATATAAACTTTCAGAAATGGTTAAGAAAGAAGGATTTTTAGAAGGACATATTAAATTAGCAAAAGAATATCGTGAAGATGCCTATAAAAACAGGTTTAAATTAGAAGGTTTTGAGGATTTAGAATTATCAACACAAATACTAATGAAAGAAGCCATAAAAAGAGGTATAAAAGTCGATTTAATAGATAGAAGTGAAAATTTTATTTCATTACAAAAAGGAAATCATATAGAATATGTAAAACAAGCAACAAAAACTTCTAAAGATAGTTATATAACAATTCTAATGATGGAAAATAAAGTTGTTACAAAAGAAATCTTAAATAAAAATAATATTAAAGTTCCTTCAGGTTTTGAATTCTTTTCTCTAAATGAAGCACTTGAAAGTGTTAATAAATTTGTAAATAAATCAATAGTTGTTAAACCTAAGTCAACAAATTTTGGTATAGGAATATCTATATTTAAAGATGGAGCAGGAGAAGAAGATATTAAAGAAGCCTTTAAAATTGCTTTTGAAAATGATACTACAGTTCTAGTTGAAGAATTTATAGAGGGAAAAGAATATAGGTTTTTAGTTGTTGGAGATGAAGTTCCAGGAATACTTCACAGAGTTCCAGCTAATGTTATAGGAGATGGAAAAAGCACTATAACAAAACTTGTAGAAGAAAAGAATAAAAGTTCACTAAGAGGTAAGGGATATAAAACCCCACTAGAAAAAATCAATTTAGACAATAATGTAAAGTTATTTTTAAAGCAAGAAAATAAAGATTTTGAATACATTCCTCAAAAGGATGAAATTGTATATCTTAGAGAAAATTCTAATATTAGTACTGGTGGAGATAGCATAGACTATACAGATTTAATACCTAAAAAGTTTAAGGATATAGCAGTAAATTCAGCAAAAGCTGTAGGTGCTAATATTTGTGGTGTTGATATGATGATAAAAGACTACAAAGATGAAAATTCAAATTATGCAATAATAGAGCTTAATTTTAATCCTGCTATTCATATTCACTCATATCCATATAAAGGAGAAGAAAGAGAGATTGCCAAGGGAATACTTGAGTTATTAAATTTTATTTAGCCTAAAACTTATATTAGATATAGTTTCTTTTAAATAAGAGAACAGGTTTAGTTGGTTCACAGTGCACAGTTTCTTCGATAAAGTAACAGTTTAGTTAGTTGTCAGTTGGAGAAATTTATATAGTTAACGTTGAAGAGTTTTAGAGAGCAAAAGAGCTTTTAGTACAAAATATATTGTATTAAAGGCTCTTTTCACTATCTTACTTCGCATTTTATAAAATTGATTTATTAAATATTAAAGTTATAGAAATAATAATATTATAATGATAAAATTGATTTAGAAAATTAATGGAGGAGGAGTAAATATATGAGTTTTAAGATTAATAAGGAATATGTATTAAATACAGCAAAGAGAATATTAGAATTTGATAGTCCAACTGGATTTTGTTTTGATATTATGAATATTATTGAGGAAATAGCTACAAGCTTTGAGTATAAATTTGAAAGAACAAATAAAGGTTGTGGAATAATTACTATTGAAGGTCAACAAGAAGGGAAAGTTATAGGACTTTCTGCTCATGTTGATACTTTAGGTGCAATGGTGAGATCCATAACTAATAATGGGACTTTGAAGTTTACATTGCTTGGAGGTCCAATACCTGCAACTTTAGATAGTGAGTATTGTAAAATAAGAACAAGAGAAGGAAAAATATATACAGGAACATTTTTAAGTACAAGTCCAGCTGCTCATGTTTATGCAGATAGTAAGGACAAAAAGCGTGATCCAGAAAATATGGAAGTTAGAATAGATGAAAGAGTTTTATGTAAAAAAGATGTTGAAGAATTAGGAATTTGTTCAGGAGATTTTATATTCATAGATACAAAAACAATTATAACAGAAAGTGGATTTATAAAATCAAGATTTATAGACGATAAGGGTAGCGTAGCTGCATTGATGGGGTTATTAGAATTCTTAAACAGAGAAAAAGTAATACCTAAATATAAAACTAAAATATTTATTTCAACATATGAAGAGGTTGGTCATGGCTCATCATATATTCCACAAGATATAACTGAAATGATAGCTGTAGATATGGGATGTATTGGTGATGATTTAACTTGCACAGAATATGATGTATCAATTTGTGCTAAGGATTCAGGTGGACCTTATGACTATAATATGGTAACTAATTTGATAAATATAGCAAAAGAAAATAAATTAAGTTATGCTGTTGATATATATCCGTTTTATGGTTCAGATGTTGGAGCTGCATTAAGAGGTGGGAATGATATAAGAGGAGCACTTATAGGACCAGGAGTTCATGCATCTCATGGAATGGAGAGAACCCACTATGAGGCTTTAGAAAATACAATAAAACTACTTATTGGATATATAATTCAGTAAATATACAGATAGAGTTAAGTAAATATTAAGAATCTTTATATTTAATATTAAGAAAGATAGGGTATAATAACATTCATTAAATATAAATTTGGAGTGTAAATAAATATGGATAAGATACAAATAATAATAGAATATTTCTCAACATATGGATTAATATTTTTGTTTGTAGTTATATTTTTAGAATATTTAAATTTCCCCGGATTAGGGGCAGCAATAATAATGCCTGCGCTAGGAATAGCAATTGCTAAGGCGGGAATAAATTTTTTTGTAGCTTTAGGAATATCTATCTTAGCAGGAGCCTTAGCAAGTTATATTTTATTTGCCCTATCTTATTGGTTTGGAGGACCTATATTAACAAAAGTGTATAATAAATTTCCTAAATCTCGGAAATCTATTGATAAAGTATGCTTTTATGTAGAGAATTATGGTGATAAAGGAGTTTTAATAACAAGGTTAATTCCAGTGGGAAGAACTCTAATACCTTTTGTAGCTGGGATGTTTAGAATGAACATAATAAAATTTTCAATATATTCAACAATAGGAATAGCTATTTGGAATGCGGTATTTATATATGCAGG
This sequence comes from Clostridium sartagoforme, assembly GCF_039521405.1. NCBI lineage: Bacteria > Bacillati > Bacillota > Clostridia > Eubacteriales > Clostridiaceae > Clostridium > Clostridium sartagoforme. The sequence continues at coordinate 57,688 of NZ_BAAACH010000037.1, read as the reverse complement.
GTATGCTTTTGGGTATTGGTTTATTTAGAAAGTGATGGGGGAGAAATTAATGTATAAGAACATAATTTTTGATATTGGGAATGTATTACTAAGTTTTAATCCAAAGGAATATTTAAGAGAAAAAATAGGAGAACAAAAGTTAGAAGACATATATAAAGCCATTTTTGAAAGTCAAGAATGGGTTATGTTAGATAGAGGAACTATAACAGAAGAAGAAGCAGTAAAAAATATAATTCAAAGAAATAATTTATATGCTACTGAAATTGAATTAGCATTTACAGATTGGTATGGATTATTAAAGCCAATTGAAGAAACTGTAGAGATATTAAAAGATCTAAAAAATAATAATTATAAAGTATTTTATTTATCTAATTTTCATGATTTAGCATTTAAGGAAGTAAATAAAAGGAACTCTTTCTTTAAAGTTTTTGATGGAGGAGTAGTATCTTATGAAGAAAAACTAATTAAACCAGAAGAAGCTATATATAATTTAATTCTAGATAAATATAATTTGATTGCAGAAGAATCTATATTTATTGATGATACAAGAGCAAATATAGAAGGTGCAAAAAAACTTAATATAAAGACTTTATTATTTGAAGCACCAGAGAAATTAAGGAAAGATTTAAAACAATTAAATATAAATATTTAATAGATAGAGTAGGGACTAAGTTTATATTAATGTAGTCTCTACTTTTTATTATAATATCTGTCATTGTTAAATTTAGTGCTATAGGGTAAAATAAATAATAGTTTAAAAAAGTGAGGTAAATTAATGGTTATAGATAATTTTAAAAATATGAAATTAAGTGAAGAAATTCTTAAGGCATTGAAAAATTTAGGCTTTGAAAAACCTTCAGAAGTTCAGCAAGAAGTTATTCCATATATGTTAAAAAAAAGAGATTTAGTAGTAAAATCTCAAACTGGAAGTGGTAAAACAGCAAGTTTTGGCATTCCATTATGTGAATTAGTAAATATAGAAGAAAATAAGGTGAAAGCTTTAATATTAGTTCCAACTAGAGAACTTGCAATGCAAGTAAAAGAAGATATATCTAACATAGGAAGACTAAAAAAAGTTAGATGTGCAGCTATATTTGGAAAACAACCTTTTAATGAACAAGTAAGAGAACTTAAACAAAGAGTACACATAGTATGTGGGACTCCAGGTAGAGTAATAGATCATATAGAAAGAGGAAATTTAAATATAGAGAATATTGAATTTGTAGTAATAGATGAAGGGGATAAAATGCTTAATATGGGATTTATAGATCAAATTTCCGAAGTATTAAAAAGATTACCTAATTCAAAAAATACTGCTTTATTCTCAGCAACAATACCACAAGAAATAGAAGGGTTATATTCTAAATATATGAATGATCCACTAGTTCTAAATATAAAATCAAAAGCATTTAATAGAGATAAAATAATAGAGAAATATATAAGTGTAGATAAAGAAGAAAAATTTAAGTTTTTATTAAAGTCCTTATATGCCTGGACAGATGAATCTGCAATAATTTTTTGTAATACAAAGGATTCAGTTAAAAACTTAAGTACATTATTAAAAAAAGAAAAAATTAACGCAAGAGAATTACATGGAGATATGGAGCAAAAAGAAAGATTATCAACAATGGATAGTTTTAAAAATAAGGAGTTTAAGGTATTAGTAGCAACTGATATAGCAGCAAGAGGAATACATATAAACCATATAACAAATGTTTTTAATTATGAAGTTCCAATGGAAAAGGAAAGTTATGTACATAGAATAGGGAGAAGTGGAAGAGATAATAAAAAGGGGCTAGCTATATCTTTAGTAGGAAAAAATGAAAATAGATTTTTACAAGAGATAGAGGAGTACATTAATTATAAAATAGAAGAAATAAAAATACCTTCTTATGAAGAAATAATAGATGGAAGAAAAAGATTTTTTGAGAATCAGAAAAATAATTATGGAAACCAAATAAGTACAAAGAAAAATATTCATAGCGAAGTAATAAAAATACACTTATCAGCTGGTAAAAAGAAAAAAATAAGAAATATAGATATATTAGGAGCTTTAAGTAATTTGGAAGAACTAACTGGAGAAGATATAGGTATAATAGACGTTCAAGATGGATATTCATTTGTAGATATTTTAAATGGTAAAGGAAATATACTTTTAAAGAGATATAAAGAAATAAAATTAAAAGGTAAAGTAGTTAAAATCAGTAAGGCTAAAAGTTAATAGAGATAGTATTTCAATTTTTTTACAAGAGATATGTTATATTTATTTATAGTATAATATATCTCTTGTTTTTTGTGTTAACAAAAAATGAATATAATATGGTATTTATGTTTATTTATTCATATAAATTATTAATTAATATATATTAATTGAATTATCAAGTAAAAGTATTGAATGATATATACAAAAAATTGTATAATAAAACAAAGAAGAATTATAAGAATTGGGATGGTGGAAAATTTGAAGCTTTCAAAGAAATTAGCTACATTTTTATTCTATTCCACATTATCTATATCTATTATTATAATTGCAATATTTTTAAATATAATTTACAAATTAAAAAGTGCTTCTGTAGTCTTTATTATAGATTACAGGCTAATATCCTTTTTTATAATATTTTTAATGGTTATTTTAAATATAAGCACATATATATTCATCAATAAAAATGTAATAAAAAGATTAACAGTAATTAAGCAAAATATAAACGAATCAAGTTTACTTGAAGAAGAAAATATTATAAACCTTGAAGACGATGAAATAAATTGCATTTATGATAAAGTGAATGCTCTTAGTAATGAAGCTAATGTAACTAAGAAAAAACTTATAAATACAATTAATAATTTAAAAGAAGAAGAAAAAAATTATTCTAATATATTAAATGCAATGTCTAATGCATTTTTCTCTTTGAAAGCTATAGTAAATGATAAGGGAGAATATATAGATGGTGAAATTACGGATGTAAATCTTGCAGGAATGGAGCTATTGGGATTATCTAGAAAAGAAATTATTAACAATAGATTTTCTAACTTATATATGAATTTCTATAGAGATGAAGAAGAGATAATACAAATATTTAAAAGAATTAAAAAATCAAAATCGGAATGTATTGCACGAGAAATAAACATAATAGATGATAAATGGGGATTAGTATCTGTATACTCACTTAGTGATGGGTATTTTTCTATAATAATAAATAATATTACTGAAATAAAGAAATATGAAAAAAATATGACGTATCTAACTAATTATGATACTTTAACAAACTTATTAAATAGAAATAACTTATTAGAGTATTTAATGGAGTTAACAAATTTAAGTAAAGAATTTAGCATATATTTTATAGATTTAGATAACTTTAAGAATATTAATGATACAGTAGGTCATAATACAGGAGATGAAGTTTTAAGAATAGTATCAGATAGATTGACTCAATTATCCTCAAACAATATAACTGTTGGTAGATTGGGGGGAGATGAATTTATTATAGTAGAAAAGGGAAATTCAGACTCAGAGTCAATTAGAAAGCTTGCTGATAAAATATTGAATTTATTAAATAAAAAAATTCAAATTAATAGATATAGCTTTAATTTAAAAGCAAGTATAGGAATAAGTCACTATCCTAAGCATTCAAGAGATGTATTTACTTTATTAAAATATGCAGATATATCTATGTATAAGGGAAAGCAGGATGGTGGAAACATAGCTAAAATATTTTCTAAAGATATGGTTGAAGAGATAGAATTAGAAAATAAATTAATAACGGCTTTAGATAATAATGAATTTGAAGTATATTATCAACCTATATATAACGTTAAGCAAGAAAAAGTTGTAGGTGCAGAAGCCCTGATTAGGTGGATAATGAGTAATGAAATAATTTCACCTATAAAGTTTATACCATTAGCCAAAAAAAATGGAGAAATAATAAGAATAGATGAATTTGTATTGAAGGAAGCTTGTAAATACTGTGAAAAAATGATAGATTTAGGAGAAAAGGACTTTAAGATATCAGTAAATGTATCTCTTTTAGCATTAAAACAAGAAGATTTCATAGAAAAAACTCTTCAAATATTAAATCAATTTAATATTACTCCTAAATCTATAAAGTTAGAAATAACGGAAGATGAAATAATAGATAATACGGAATTTGTTATTGATGTATTAAATAATTTAAGAAAATTAGGTTTTAAAATATCCTTAGATGATTTTGGAGTGGGTTATTCATCTTTTAATTATATAAAGATGCTACCTTTGGATACAATAAAAATAGATAGAAGTTTATTAATTAGTGTTGAAACTGATAAAAAAACATTAGCAATTATAGAGACATTAATAAAGTTATCACATACTTTAGATTTAGATGTAGTATGTGAGGGGGTAGAAATAAAAAGTCAAATGGATTTACTTAAGGATATAAATTGTGATAAAATACAAGGATTTTATATAAGTAAGCCGTTAAACTCAAAAGACTTCGAGGATTTTGTAGTGAGGTTTAATAATATAAATATTAATAATAAAGAAGTTGCAACAACACTTTAGCTTAATTTTAATAATCTTAAAAATACTTATTATGGGAGGTAGAATTTTATGAAAATAATTAAAAAGAATGGAAGGCTTGAGGACTTTAATATTAAAAAAGTGAAAATAAGTATAGAGAATGCAGCAAGAGATAGTGGAGCAATGGTAAATGAGTCCGATTTAAAAATAATAATTAAGGATGTTGAAAAATATTTGTTAAATATAAGAAAAGATTCTTTAATTACATCAAGCTATGAAGTAATCGGTGTAGTGTTTGAAGTATTAAAAAGAGATGGCTTTAAATCAATTTTAAAAGCTTACATGGAATTTGATAAATTAAGTTAAATTTTATAGTGTTTTTAATCTTAATATAAAAATTCATTTACAATTGTAGTTATGTTATAATCAAAATAACTACAATTATAAACGGAGGACTAAGGATGTATAAATTAGTAGCAATGGACATGGATGGTACTTTACTTAGAGAAGATAAAAGTATATCAGATAGAACTAAGAAGGCTATTCAAGAAGCAAGAGAAAAGGATGTTACGGTAGTATTAGCAACTGGAAGACCAATTGAAGGTGTTTTGAGATATTTGGAAGAATTGGATATGCTTACAGAACATGATTATGTACTTAGTTACAATGGTGCATTAGTTCAAAAAACAAAGAGCAAAGAAGCAATAACTAAAGTGGCACTAAAAGGTTCTGATTTACATTATTTAAAAAAGTTAAGTGATGAATTAGGTGTTAATATTCATGCTTTTTGGGAGAAAAAGGGCTTAATAACTCCTAAAAATAGCAAGTACACAGAAGTTGAAGCTCAAATTAATAATATAGACATTCATGAAATGAATATAGATTCTATAGCTGATGATGAAGTTATGATAAAAATAATGATGATAGATGAAGCAGAGATTTTAGGTCCAGCTATTGAAAAGTTACCTAAAGAAGTATATGAGAAATATACAGTAGTAAGAAGTACACCGTATTTTCTAGAGTTCTTAAATAAAGAGGCAAATAAAGGTGTAGGAGTAGAATTATTAGCAAATCATTTAGGAATTAAAAGAGAAGAAATAATAACATTAGGTGATGCAGGAAATGATATTCATATGATTGAATATGCAGGACTTGGAGTTGCAATGGGAAATGCCTTTGATGAAATAAAAGAAATAGCAGATTACATTACAGATACAAATGAAAATGATGGAGTTGCTAAGGTAATAGAAAAATTCATACTAGGAAATAGCTAAAAGTTAAAAGTTAAAGAGTTAAGGAAATAATTCATATTTGCTGAATTATTGATAATAAAAAGCTTCTTAGGATTTTATCCTAAGAAGCTTTTTTCTATAATCTAGTGAACTAGATTATTTCAACAACTTTTACACTTTTCACTCTTTCAATTTTTAATTTCTCCCCCGTATTTTTAAAGAACTATTGTCAAAACATAATCATATAACTATATATAATAGAGAAATATAGAAAGAAGGATGATTATGTGTGGAATAACAGGATTTATAAATTTTAAGGAAAACATTAAGAATAATATTTCAACCTTAAAAGCTATGACAGATACACTAATTAATAGAGGTCCAAATGCCGAAGGCACTTATATATCAAATAATGTAATGTTTGGACATAGAAGACTTATTGTGGTTGATCCAGAAGGCGGAAAGCAACCTATGAAAAAGGTTATAAATGGAAAAGAATATGTAATTATATATAATGGAGAATTATATAATACAGAAGATTTAAGAAAAGAATTGATAAAAGAAGGATGTACTTTTGAGGCATATTCAGATACAGAAGTATTACTTGTAGCTTATATTAAATGGGGAGTAGATTGTATTAAAAAGCTAAATGGAATTTTTGCTTTTGCAATTTATGATGAAAATGAAAAACGAGTTCTACTTGCAAGAGATGTGATGGGAGTTAAGCCATTATTTTATACTATTAAAAATGGAACATTTATTTTTGGATCAGAAATAAAAGCATTATTTAAGCATCCATATGTTGACCCAGTAGTAGATAAAGACGGCTTAACAGAATTATTTGCTTTAGGACCTGCAGTTATACCAGGAACAACAGTATATAAAGGAATAGAAGAAGTAAAACCAGCTCAATATATAATAGTAAAGGAAGATATTATAAAAAAAGATGTGTATTGGGAACTTAAAGCAGAGATATTTAAAGAAACAGAAGAAGAAGCAGTTGAACATGTAAGGGAATTATTAATTGATGCCATTGATAGACAATTGGTAGGAGATGTACCTCTTTGTACATTTTTATCTGGAGGATTAGATTCTTCAGCTATATCAGCAATTGCAGCGGAAGAGTATAAAAAAAGAAATAAAATATTAACAACTTATTCAATAGATTATGAAGATAATGAAAAATACTTTGAATCATCATTATTTCAGCCAACTTCTGATCAACATTTTGCTGAATTTATGTCAAAATATATAGGAAGTAATCATAGAACTGTTGTATTAAATCATAAAGATTTAGTTACTGCTTTAGAAGATGCTGTAATAGGTAGAGATTTACCAGGAATGGCTGATGTAGATTCATCTTTATATTTATTTTGTAAGGAAGTAAAAAAGGATTTTGTAATAGCATTATCTGGAGAATGTGCTGATGAATTGTTTGGAGGATATCCATGGTTCACAAATGAACAAATGATAAATGCTAAAACTTTTCCTTGGTCTAGATTTATAGGTGAAAGAAAAGCAATATTAAATCCAAGTTTAAAAAACTTAAAAATAGAAGAAGTTGCTCAAGCAGCTTATAGTGATACTTTAAAAGAAGTTCCACATTTGACAGGAGAGAGTAAATTGGAGCATAGGATGAGGGAACTATTTTACTTAAATTTAAGATGGTTTATGGTTAATTTATTAAACAGAAAAGATAGGATGAGTATGGCAAATAGTTTAGAGGTTAGAGTACCTTTTGCAGATTATAGAATAGTAGAGTATGCATTTAATATACCATCAAATATAAAGCTATTAGATGGTAGAGAAAAAGGATTATTAAGAAAGTCATTAGAAGGAATACTACCTAACTCAATAATATATAGAAAAAAGAGCCCATATCCAAAAACTCATAATCCTATATATACTGATATGGTTTGTAGTATAATGACAAGAATATTAGATGACAAATCTTCACCTATTTTAGAAATAATAGATAAAGATAAGGTAAGAGAAATTGTAAATACAAAAGGTACAGCATATAAGACACCTTGGTTTGGTCAATTAATGACAGGACCACAAATGATAGCATATTTAATTCAAATGAATAATTGGTTAAGTGGATATAAAGTAAAGTTAATATAGATTTAATGAGAGCTGCTTAATAACAGCTCTTATTAAAATTCTAAATTATATACAATACTAGTCTTTTATTCAAAAAATACATATAAATAGATTATTTTTTGTATATATTTATAATTCATTTATAAATATATACGTAGTAAAATTTAATAGAGAATAAAAGGGGGAGAGATAATGGATAAAGAACTAGAATTAATTTTAGAAGAGCTAATAAAAGATTTTAAAAATATGAAAGAGGTTGCAGCTATAAGTTTTGCAGGATCTTCTACATCAAAAAGAAATGATTCTTTATCAGATATAGATATTGATATATTTACTTATTCTGATATCTCAGTAGAATTAAGAGAAAAAATAATCAGCAAGTATGCAGAGTATAAAGAAGTAGGAAATGATTATTGGGGGCAAGGTGATGAATTTATATTAAAAAATAAAAATATTCCAATAGATATAGCTTATTTTGGAATATCATGGATAGAAGATATAGTAAATAATATACTGGCTAACTATAATGCATCTGTAGGATACAGTACGTGCTTTTGGTATAATATAAAAAATTCAGATATAATTTTTGATAGAGAAGGAAGATTTGCTAAGTTAAAAGAAATTTCAAACTGCAAGTACCCAGTTAAACTAAAGAAAAATATTATAGAAAAGAATTATCCTTTGTTAAAAAACAATATCTCTTCTTACTATAATCAAATAAGTAAAGCAATAAGTAGAAGTGATATAAATAGTATTAATCATAGACTAGCAGGTTTTATGGCAAGCTATTTTGATATAATATTTGCTATTAATGAGATACCTCATCCCGGAGAAAAAAGACTAATAAATATAATTAAAAATACATGTACTAAAATACCAAAGAATTTTGAAGAAGATATAAATAATATTTTAAAGTCAGCTGGCAATTTAGATAAGGAGTTATTAGTAAAATTAGATTCTTTGATAGATAGCTTAGATGATATAATATAATCTTAAAAGTATTTTATACCTAATTAAAAAATATCTGAAATTTATGGTTATTTAAACAATATAAGTATTTTATCAACCTATGTATTTAAGTGGATAAATATTGTATCTTTATTTTATGGGAACTATAATGTAAATAAAAGCTTTTAGTTAGGATGATATTATGGCAACAGCAATTTATAGAAATGGTAGTATAAAAGAAGGTATAAATATAAGTGAAAAATCTTTAAATGTCGTTGGGTATTTATATAACTCAGATAATTTGAAAAAGACTAGTGACAAAGTTTTTACTAATATTCATAAAGACATAATAATAAGAAGTAAAGAAATGATATTTTTAAAAATACCAGTAGTAATAGATGGAAGCAAGGTTATAGTTGATGCAGTTATTGATAAAGATGAATTTATATTAAACTATGAAAGTGAAATATTAATAGAGTTTCTAAAAGAAAAAATATCCTTGCATGAAAAGATAGATAAGAATATGTTATGTTTATTTTTATTTCAATACTTCTCATATTTATATACTGAAGAATTATTAAGTATAGAAGAGAGGGTAGATGACTTATTTCAAGAAGCGGTTTATAAAGGAAATGCAGATAATAAAGAAATATTAGAAATAAAAAAATCAGTATCTCTAATAAAAAGATTTACTTCCTATTATAAATCCATGTTAACATATTTAGATGATGAATTTAGTTGTTTAGATATTTATAATAAAGTTTTATTAGTACTGGATAACACTTTGAATTTAGTGGATAACATTGAAGCTTCTATATATTCTTGTATTGATATATATAATTCTGAATTATCAAATAAAATGAATAAAACAATGCAGCTTTTGACTGTTATAACAGTATCTACATTGCCTTTAACAATTGTATCAGGAATATTTGGAATGAATTTTCAAAATATGCCGCTATTAAATAGTAGTAATGGATTTATTGTTTCAATAGGTATTACTTTAATTATAGTATTATTAGAATTAATATATTTTAAAAGAAATAATTACTTGTAACTTATAAGAAATTTAAATATTAAAAATTAAAGGAGCTGTAGAAATACAGCTCCTAAATTATACATTCAAACATGATAAAATTTATATATTAAAAAATATACTTTAATTACATAAGATATCTTATACCAAGTGTCTTATAATCTTTTATATATATTCTAGGAGCTCTTCTTCCAATAAGGCAAAGAATTTCATAGCTTATTGTATTTAAAATTTCAGCCATATCGTCAGCATCAAATTTTATAGAACCATCAGAACCAAGTAAAATTACTTCATCATTAAGAGAGACATTTTTTATATCAGTTATATCAATCATAAACTGATCCATACAAACATTCCCTATAATTGGGGCAAATTGTCCATTAATAATGACTTTACCTTTATTAGAAAGGCCTCTAGAATACCCATCAGCATAACCAACTGGCAATGTTGCAACTATTGTTTTTCTTTTTGTTTTAAAGGCTTTACCATATCCAATATATTCATCTTTTTCTACTTCTTTAATGTGAATAATCCTAGTTTTCCATGTTAGAACAGGTTTTATATTAAAGTTAACTTTATCAACTTCATTTGATGGATAATAACCATATTGAATTATGCCAGGTCTTACATAATCATAATGACTATCAGGTAAATCCATTATTGCAGCACTATTAGATAAATTTTTATTATTAACAGGTACTCCTTTTTCACTAAGAACATCCATAAATGAATTATAAATTTCAAGTTGATTTAAAGAATAGCTCTTATCCTTAAAATCTGCAGTGGAAAAATGAGAGAAAATGCTTTCTATTTCTAAGTTATCTAATTTTGATATCTTTACTATTTCTTCTATTGAATTATCATTTTTTCTAAAACCTATTCGGCCCATTCCAGAGTCTATAGCTATATGAATTTTAACTATTTTGTTTAAAAGTTTTGCTTTATTATTAAGGTTTAAAGCAAATTCATAACTAGATATAGTTGGTTCTACATCATAATCTAATAATGCATCTATTGCGTAGTCTTCACTAATTCCAAGTAACATTATAGGAGCTTTAATTTCACTTTCTCTAAGCTCAATTGCCTCTACGATATTTGCAACGGCAAGTCTATCAATTCCATGGTTAAGTAAAATCTTAGATACCTCAACGGCTCCATGACCATAAGCATTTGCTTTTACAACTCCAATTATTTTACTATTATTAGATTTTTTCTTTATCTGCTCTATATTATATATTAAATTATTCAAATTAATTTCTGCCCAAATTGGATGTAATAAATTCATATCTAAAACTCCTTATTATTATTTGACTTGTTAATAATATCATTGATATTATTATATACGTAAACTGAATCTTTGATAAGTACCAGTTTATATTAATTTAATGAGGTCAGTTTTAATTTGCGAAGCAAAATAATTTAAAATGAAAAAATGAAGAAATTACTTTATACTTATTCTCCTCCCCTATTGCCTAAATAGGAACTAGGTAAAATGAAAGGAAATTATTATGGATATTATTGGCATAAACTTAAGACAAAATAGTGAAATTCCTCTATATATACAACTGTATGATTTCATAAAATCTCAGATACAAAATGGAAATTTAAAATCTAATAGTAAGTTACCTTCTAAGAGAAAGCTTTCTAAGTATCTTGATATTAGTCAAAATACTGTTGAAGCAGCTTATGGTCAGCTTATTACTGAAGGATATATAACATCTATTCCTAAAAAAGGTTATTATGTTTCAGAGCTGCAAGGGATAATAAAAATAAATATATCTAACATTACAAATAGTAATAAAAAATCTGTAAAAAAGAAATATAAGTATGAGTTTTTTTCAAGTAGAGTGGATCTTGAAAGTTTTCCTTATTCAACGTGGAGAAAAATAAATAAAGATTTAATTAATGAAGAAAATAAAGAATTATTACAAATAGGTCACTCACAAGGTGATAAAAATTTGCGAGAGACTATTTCGGAGTATTTAAGATTTTCAAGAGGAGTAAATTCTAATGCAGACAATATAGTTATTGGAGCAGGAACAGAATATTTAGTACAGATTTTAATAAGCATTTTGGGAAGTGAAAAAATTTATGCAGTGGAGGAACCAGGATACTATAAAATTAAGAAGATATTAAAAATTAGAAAAACAGAAATTAAGTCTATAAGGTTGGATAATCAAGGAATTGATGTTGATGAATTATACAAAAGCAATGCTGAAATTGTTCATATAACGCCATCACATCAGTTTCCAACAGGTAAAATAATGCCAATAAGCAGACGAATGCAACTTCTAGCTTGGGCAGAAGAAAGTGTAAATCGATATATAATAGAAGATGATTATGATAGTGAATTTAGATTTGAAGGAAAACCAATACCAGCCCTTCAAAGCTTAGATACAAGAGGGAAAGTTATATATATTGGAACATTTTCGAAATCCTTTGCTCCTTCAATTAGAATAGCGTATATGGTGTTGCCAGATGAATTAATAAAAGAATATAGAGAAAATTTCAGTTTTCTAATTTGTACAGTTTCTAGATTAGATCAACAAGCATTATATAGATTTATAGAAGATGGGTATTTTGAAAGACACTTAAATAAAATGAGGAATATTTATAAGAAAAAGAGAGAGTTCTTAGTTTCATTAATCAAAAAATATTTAAGTAATACCGAAATAATAGGAACTAATTCAGGATTACATTTGCTATTAAAGGTTAACAATGGAATGTCAGAAAATGAGCTTATTAAAAATGCAGAAGAAAAAGGGATAAGGATTTTGGGACTATCCAATTCATATGATGATATAAAATTTGATACAAAAACAATTTTCTTAGGATACGCAAGTTTAAATAATAGTGATATGGAAGAGGCTATAATATTATTAAAAAATGCATGGAATATATAACATTTATTCTGATAATTAATTTTTATATAGGAATAATATAAGTAGATTATATGATTATTAAAAGGAGAAATTATATTATGGCTTATATAAATTTTAAAGAAGAGGTATATGTAGCTAAAATTCAATTAGAAAAGAGAGTTATTAATAATGAAAAGTTATTTAATGAAATAAAAGATAGTAATAAGCTATCTAATGATTACATTCCAAATGAAAAGTATAGTTATAGAGAATTTAATGATGTAGTTTTTGGCGGGGGACATTCAAAAAAAGAAGAGGATTTTGAAGAAGTAGGCAATATAGATATAATTTGTACCAAATTTATAAATTGTAAGTTTTCTAACATAAAATTTAGTGGGTGTAGATTTATTGGCTGTAAGTTTACTAATTGTGAATTTATTGGAGGAGGAGCATTATTTCAAGAGTGTATTTTTGTTAAGCAAGAAAGTGATACAATTCCTAATCTCAATAAAGAAGATAATTTATCTTGTGAATTTAATGAATGTAAAATATACGTAAAGTTTTTAAATTGCGATTTAAGTCATATTATATTTAAGAAATGTTATTTAAAAGATACTAATTTTGAATTAAGTGATATGAGCGATGGAATGATTTTTGATTGTGATTTAAAAATGATAATAGTAATAGATACTAATTTATCAGGGGTAAAGATAGTTGGTTCATATATAGAGGATTTGGAGTTTCGAGATAAATATAAAAGTAAATTAGATGAAAAAACTTTTATAGATAAAATAAAGTTAAGAAAAAAGAACAGAGAAGAATATGAAGGAATATATACAGTTTATGAAAATATAGCAGATAAATTTAAAGATAATAACTTAAATAATAATTTTGGAGAATATTATTTCTTATGCAGAAAGACACAAATGAAAGTATTGAAACCTTTACCAAAAATTTCATCATTCTTAGGATTAATAACTTGTGGTTATGGAGAAAGACCTTTATATGCTGCATATTTTTCTTTAGTTGCAATATTTATTTTCTCCATATTATATTTATTATTTGGAATTAAAGTAGATGAAGAAATAATTAGATATACCTGGACAAATGATGGATTTATAATAAGAAAATTCTTAAAGGATTATAATGAAAGTTTAAATTTAAGTGTTGGAATGTTTGCAGCAGTAGGAATGAATGAAGCTCAACCAGCACCAATATCATATATGCTTAGCAATATAGAAATGATAATCGGTGTATTAATGATGGGAATAGGAACAGGATCTTTAGTGAAGAAGATAGTAAGATAGAGACTTTCCAGTATATTCACAAAGTACAGTGTAGTTTTTTATTTAGATAACAAGGAACAAGAATGAGGTCAAAGGGAACAGAGGCAGGTAACAGGGAAGAGGGAACAGATAACAGGTGTGGATTTTGCAAGCAAAATAATTAACAATTTTTATTTTATGCTTTTAATGGGGTTGTTTCAACATTAGGGTTGGAACAACTTTTGTTTCATGATAAATAATAAAATTATATTAATAACAAATAAAAATATATTGTTTTTCAATAAAAAAGACTTGAAAAACAATTAATTAAGTAGTAATCTATAATAGATTCAGAAAGTTAGGTAAAAGCTATGAAAATTACAAAAGAGAAACGTAATTATATATTACTATCGATAATGGGAATAAATATATATTAATTATTACAAGTAGCATTACCAATTTCATACTTTCAAAGGATTATATGATTTTTAGAAAAAATGAGGAGGTTTTTATGAAAAGAGGAACAACACTATTTTTAAAATTAGCCATTACTATTATTGGAATTCCTATTATCGCTTTAGGTATGTTTGGGATGTATTGGTTAGGAAATAATCCAGTAGATTCTAATTATTCATATATATTATATCCTATTTTAATAGGTATATATGCATCAACAATACCATTTTACATTGCATTATACATGGCTTTTAGACTTTTAATTTATATTGATAAAAACAAAGCTTTCTCACTAATTTCCATAAAAGCTTTAAACAATATAAAATACTGCGCAGTAACAATAAGTATCTTATATGTAGCAATAATGCCTTTTGTTTATCTTTTAGCAGATAAAGATGATGCACCAGGGCTTATAATAATTGGAATGGTTCCTATATTTGCTTCAATGATAATTACAGTATTCTCTGCTGTTCTTCAAAGACTTTTACAAGAAGCTATAGATATAAAGTCAGAAAATGATTTAACAGTATGAGGTTAATAAAATAGAAGGAAAAGAGGTGAGTTTTGGTAGGTGGAATACATTTTATATATTCACTTACTAAAGAAAAATTATGAATTTAAAAGATGAAAAGTTTTTATCTAAGATACTGGCAGCAATTTTAAATATTAGCATTGTATTTGGAGTAATTCTTACAATTGGAGTATTTTATACTACATTTTATAAAAGAAATATAGTAGATTTTATTACGAATGAGGGGGTAGTTGTACTATTACTAGTTGTGGGAATAAGCAGTTTATTTTATATAGTATTCCAGCTTAGAGGTATAATAAAAACATTAATATTAGGCGATCCTTTTGTTAGATCAAATGCTATAGCTTTCAAGAAAATATCAATATCATCATTAATTATAGCTTTATGTTATTTAATTAATTTATTTATAAATTCTAATTTTAAAGAATTTAAATTTATATATGTTGATAATATGGGAATCCATACTGATATGGAAGTATTTATATTTTTATTTGCATCAGCCTTTATCTTTATATTATCAAAGGTTTTTGATAAGGCAGTTACCTTTAAAGAAGAAAATGATTTAACAGTATGACAAAGGAGAAAAGCATGGGAATAATCGTAAATTTAGATGTCATGATGGCAAAGCGAAAAATTTCATTAAATGAACTAGCAGAAAAGGTTGGAATAACTAATGCCAATTTATCTATATTAAAAAACAACAAAGCGAAGGCAATTAGGTTTTCTACTTTAGAAGCTATTTGTAGAGAACTCAATTGTCAACCAGGGGATATTTTAGAATTTATAAATGACTGATGAATGTGTTTTGACATTATAAATTATTAATGGAGGTATATATGATTAATGCAGTTGCTTTAGTTTTAATGAAAGATAAAAAACTTCTTTTATTGAAACGTTCAAAAAATCGTCTACCAATAATAACTATGAAAAATGAGGAAACAGAAGAGGAATGTATAAATAGATGGAAACAACAGAATTTTGAATCGGAAAATTTACCTAGTGTTAAATATAATAAAAAAGTAGCTATAGAAGATTATAATATCAGTCTAATTTTTATGGATGCTACCAATCTAGATATAAAAATAATTGATGAAAATTTAGTTTTTGAAGATTGCATGTGGGCAAATAATTTAAATAGATTTGAAAATGAATTATTTAGATATATAATAACTCAATGCGAAATAGAGAATTATAAATCTCCAGCAATCGTATCTTTAAGAGAGTCTGTAAATATGAAAAGTAAGTATAAAGTAAAAAGCCAATTAATAGATTTTGAAAAGACTAAAATGGAGAATAATAAGGCTATAATACTTATTATCTTGTCTTTATTAATTGGGATATTATTTTCAAGATTTATCTTTGGATATTTAGGAGTTTCAGTACCAATATTAACTCTTTTAATGATAGTAATATTTATATTTTCGGTAGATATAAAAACTAATAGTATATTGGGATATTTCTTTTTAGTAATAAGTGTTATTCTATCATGCAGTTATGGAATCTTTACAAATGAATTATTTAGAGCCATGAATATCTTAATTATTCCCATAACATTATTTTCTGGATTTTTATTATTAACATATAATAATATCCCCTTTAAGTTACTAAATTTTGGAGCGGCTTTTTTAGAAATAATTATAGGTCAATCAATAGAAAATACAAGTAAGCTCCCATTAGTAGTTAAAGAAGTATCTAAGAAAAATGATGTAAAAGAAAATAAAAATATGAAATCTATAATAATAGGTTTAGTAATATCAGTACCATTACTTATATTTACAGGAATTTTACTTGCAGGTGCTGATGAAGTTTTTAATTATTATTTGAAAAATATATGGAATTTTCTGAATATCGAAAATATATATGATTTTATATTAAAATTTTTAATAGCAATAATAATTATGTTTTTAGTGTTTGGATTATATTATACTCTTAATTCAACTAAAATAAAAAAGGTTGGAAATGGAAAGATCAATAAATCATTTAATTCAACAACTATAATAACAATATTGGTTTCTCTAATAGCTTTATATTTAACTTTTACTAAGATACAAGTATCATATTTATATTTAAATAAAGAATTGCCAATTGGATTTGATTTTGCACATTATGCAAGAAGTGGATTCTTTCAATTAGTAACTTTAGTGGTAGTAAATATATCAATAATAACAGCAATGAATTTCAAGACAGCAGTTAATAGCATTAAAAGTAAAAATATTTTAAATGTTTTATATAGCTTAATAACAGTATTAACTATAAATATGGGAGCTTCAGCTATATATAAAATGAATTTATATATAAAAGAATTTGGATATACAAGACTAAGAATTCTAGTTCAAGTATTTACTGTATTTTTATGTATTTGTTTAATTACATTGCTTATATTTATATGGAAAAATAAATATTTATTCAAGCCAATAGTAATTGCAGGGTTAGTTATATATGTAGGTTTAAATTATTTTAATATAGATAATTATATAGCTAAACAAAATCTAGAAACAATTAGTACAAAATACGAAATAGATGATGGATATTTATCTACACTATCTTTAGATGCTCAAAATGCAGTAAAAGAAGGATATGAAAAAGGCATAATAGAAAGTCAGTATTATTTTAGATGGTTTAATAAAAAAGTTACTACTAAAAACTGGTACGAATACAATTATTTTAATAACAAAATAATTAGATAAAAATAGTAATAAAATGTGAAGCATTTTTCAGTTCACAATTCACAAGGCACAGTGCACAGTTGTTTTTATTTTATTCCCAAAACTGTGAACTGTGAATTGTGCGCTGTGAACTATATAAATTGCTTCGCAATTTATTTTAAAGTAGTCCTAAATCAATTTTCCATAAAAGAACTCTTAGTACGGATTCATTAATACGTTCTTCATTTATTTCTCCGTTTTGTATTGCTTGTAGTACAACTGGAATTTGAACATCAAAATCAGAAGCTATTAATAAGTCATTTCCAGCATTTATAGCTAATACGGCAGAATTATAATCTCCGATATACTCTTTAATAGCATCCATTTGCAAATCGTCAGTCATTATGACTTTATCATAGTTTAATTCATTCCTAATTATATTATGAACATTAGAAGAAAGTGAAGCTGGTAGATTTTCATCCATAGATTTTACTATATTATGAGAAACAAGTATACTATCAGCACCTGCTTTTATCCCTGCCTCAAATGGAAGAAAGTCAGAAGTTTTAAAGATTTCGTAACTCCTTTCATCAATAGATATACCAGTATGAGTGTCTAAGTTATTACCATACCCAGGAAAATGCTTTAATGTAGAACCTATATTATTTTCTTTCATTGTAGTAACAACTGTTTTTATATATTTAGATGTTTCTATTGCATTTTTCCCAAAGGCTCTAGGATAAATATAATCATATGAATTAGTAGATACGTCACAAACAGGAGCCAAGTTAACATTTATGCCTAAGCTTTTTAAAAGTGTAGCTTTTTCTTTTGTATCGCTAATTATTAAAGGATATCCTCCCTCATTATATAAATCTTGAGGAGAGTAAAAAGGAACACCTCTAAAAGTAGTGTATCGACTTAATCTATTAACAATTCCACCTTCTTCATCAATACCTATAAGTAGTTTTATTTTAGAATTATCTTGATAAGATTTTAATGTAGTAGATAAAGAATCTTTTGTTTCATTTTTTACATTATCATCAAATAAAATAAATCCACCAACTTTATATAATTGTAAATCTTCAAGTGCAGTATTTTTTCTACATCTAACAAAAAACATTTGGCCAACCTTTTCATCTAAAGACATATTAGCTAAAATCTTAGAGGCCTTTTCCTTATTTGATATTAAGTGGTTATTATTAGTCTGATTATTATTTTGATTGCTGCTATTGTTGTTATTTTCAGAAATATCATTATTATTACTAGTATTATCATTGTTGTCATTGCTATTAGAATCAGTATTATCACTGATATTATTTTTGTCTGTAATAATAGTCTTACCATTTAAAAGCTTATTTACTAAAAAACCAGAAAGTACTGATAAAGATACAAAAAGAACAATTAATATAAATTTTTTCATAGTTATAAGTCTCCAATTTTATTTTTTAATCACTTTATTAATAATTATACCCATAATATAATTATTAATTGACAAATACAATATTATAATATAAAAAAAGTTATATTATTTCCATTTTAATAGTTTAATTAATTGTATATAACTAATTAGAGAATGAGTAAGTTTATAAAACTATACTAATTTCTTAATCACATAGATATTTATTTATTATATATTAATGATAAGAATAATTTTTAGAAGTGAGTATCATGAGTAGTATAATTCTTTATCTAATAGCTTTTTTATTATTTTTAATATCTTATAAAAGGGATAGAAGAAAAACTAAAAAAGCGTTATTAACTGGGGTGAAAGCTATAGAAAATATATTACCTCAATTTTTAGGAATAATATTAATTGTTGGTTTAACCCTTAGTATATTAAATCCTGAAATTATATCGAAGATAATAGGAAGCAACTCCAATATACTTGGTGTATTATTATCAGCAATTTTAGGAAGCATTGCTATGATGCCTACATTTGTAGCATTTTCTACAGGAGATATGCTACTTAAAAATGGAGCCGGAATAGCGCAAGTTGCAGCACTTATTTCAACACTTACTTTAATAGGGATAGTAACTATACCTCTTGAAGTAAAATATATAGGAAAAAAAGCAGCTATTTATAGAAATTTAGTAGCTTTTATTTTTTCTATTATAGTAGCATTTTTTGTTGGATTGGTGGTGAAAATTATATGATTAAGAAATTAGCAAAAAGGTATATATTCTTTATTACAGCATTGTTAATAACTATAATGATAACTGTATTTAATGATGATATAGGGTTACGATCATTTAATATTGCATTTTCTAGCTTTAAACAAATGATTTCTGTAGTTCCTCCAATAATGATAATACTTGGACTTATAGATGTTTGGATTCCAAGAGAAGCCATGATGAAGTACATGGGAGATGATTCAGGTATAAAAGGAATTTCTCTTGCAATATTGATAGGATCAATAGCTGCAGGACCTATGTATGCAGCTTTTCCATTTACAAAGGTTCTTCTAAAAAAAGGAGTTAGATTTAGCAATATAATAATTTTTATGAATGCTTGGTGTGTAACTAAAATATCTACTTTAATGTTTGAAATTTCTTCACTAGGATATAAATTTACATTAGCAAGGCTTTTAATTGATATACCTGGAGTAATAATAATGGGATATTTAGTTCATGCTTTAATGCCGAAGGATGAATTAGAGATGATTTATAAAAGTAATTTAGATTAAAAAGGCTATTGAAGCTAACTAAAAGGTATAAAATTATTTACAAATGTTAAAGGTATAGTTATAATGTTTATGGTAAAGTATAATAATAAGCTATGAAAGAGAAAAGTAGATAGATAGTCATATTACAGAGATTTAAGTAGTGGTGGAAGCTTAAAATTTGATACTATTGAAGGAAGCTCTAGAGCTATAAACTGAAACAGCATATTAAAAATTTTGCAAGTAGGTTTGTGGGTTCTCCCCTTAAAGAGAATGAGTGGGTTGATTTTTATTAACCAATTTAGGTGGTAACGCGGAATTTTGTCTTTCGTCCTAATATTTATAGGATGAAGGGCTTTTTATTTTTATAAAATTTTATAACTAAAGGAAAGGATAGATAAAGATGAGTTTTGAAAAGTTATCAGAATTAATATTCCCTAATATTGATAAAACACCAGAAGATTATATTGCAAAATATCCAAAAAGAAATTTAAAAGAAGGTGCAGTTGTAACTAGATATGCACCATCACCAACTGGATTTCAACATATTGGAGGAGTTTTTGCAGCATTAATAAATGAAAGATTAGCAAGTCAAACAGGCGGAGTTTTTTATTTAAGAATAGAAGATACTGACCAAAAAAGAGAAGTTGCAGGTGCTATAGAAGATACGATTCAAACTATGCATAACTTTGGTATGGATTTTAACGAAGGAATGACTGGAGATGATACTTCTAAGGGAGAATATGCTCCATATAGACAAAGTCAAAGAGCAGATATATACAGAGCCTTTGCTAAGGATTTAATTAAAAAGGGATTAGCTTATCCAGCTTTTGATACACCAGAAGAATTAGCAGAGCTTAGAGAAAAACAAACAGCTGCTAAAATAACTCCAGGGTATTATGGAGAATATGCTAAGGATAGAAATCTAACAGAAGAAGAAGCAATAAGAAAAATAAATAATGGAGATGCGTATATAATTAGATTTAAGTCACCTGGAAATATAGAAAATAGAGTAGAATTCCATGACTTAATTAAAGGAGATATAAGCTTCCCAGAAAATAATCAAGATATAGTTATAATAAAGGGAGATGGACTTCCAACATATCACTTTGCTCATGCTATAGATGATGCATTAATGAGAACTACCCATGTTATAAGAGGAGAAGAATGGTTATCTTCATTACCAATACATGTACAATTATTTGATGTGTTAGGTTTAGAAAGACCAAATTATGCTCATATTCCAACAATAATGAAAAATGATAATGGTTCTAAGAGAAAATTATCTAAGAGAAAAGATGCAGAAGCTGCAGTTTCATATTATAAAGAAGTTGGATATCCTGTTCAATCAGTTATTGAATATTTATTAAATATAATAAATTCAACTTTTGAAGATTGGAGAGCTGAAAATTCTACTGTAGATTATCATGAATTTGAAATAGCTTTAGATAAGATGAGTAAATCAGGTGCATTATTTGATATAGTTAAATTAAATGATGTAAGTAAAGAAGTTATTTGTAAGATGAAGGCTGATGCAGTTTACAATAATTATATAGCTTGGGCTAAAGAATTTGATAAAGAAATGTATGATTTAGTAACTGCAAATGAAGAAATGTCTAAGGAAATCTTCAATATAGATAAAGAAGGTCCAAAGCCAAGAAAAGACTTTGCTAAATGGGATGAAGTAAGAGGAAAAGTAGATTATTTCTTTGACAAATTATTCAATAAAGAAACTGCAGAAAATGTTGAACTTCCAAAGAACTTAACTTTAGATGCAGCAAAAGAAATAATAAAAGTTTATAAAGATAAATTTAACTTTAATGCAGGAAGTCAAGAAGCTTGGTTTGAAGATTTAAAAGAAATAGGATTAGAATTAGGATACTGTGCTAACAGAAAAGAATACAAAGCAAATCCAGATCGATACAAAGGAATGATCTCAGATGTAGCAGGAGCTGTAAGAGCTGCATTATCTCATAGAAGTAATACTCCTGATCTATATACTATTATGCAAATAATAGGAGAAGAAAAGACAAGAGAAAGATTTGAAGCATTTTTGAGCTTATAAAATGATAATATAAATAAGAGCTGTCCCATTGATGGCTCTTATTTTGTTATATTATAATATTTAATTCTTATGATCATCAAACTAAATTAACTAAGAATACAAATTGATAATAGTTATCAATTTGTGACTTGAATCACATCAATATTATTAATATAGATTTATAATAGGACTAGAATTAAAAAGTTAAAACAAAAATTTTATAATAAATTCGTAGTTAAAAAGCTAAAAAGAAAACTTTGTATTAATGTTTATATTTTAGTTAAAAATAATTATTTAATAATATAATTGGTGGTGAATTAATTGAGCAAAAATGTAGTTATAATTGGTGGTGGAGTTGCAGCTGTAAGTGCAGTAAAATCAATTAGAGAAGTTGATAAAGAAATAAACATACACATATTTCAAAATGAAAAATATTATCCTTACTATAGAATTAAATTGACCAAAGGTCTTTTTGATAATCTTGAGGAAGAGAAAATATTACTTCAAAAAAAGGAATGGTATGATTTAAATAATGTGAAATTATATTTTGATAAAGAAGTACTTTCTATTGACACTATGAATAATAAAATTAATTTAAATGATGGCATTTGCTTTGGGTATGATAAATTATTAATAGTAACAGGAGCTAGTAATTTTAAGCCTCCAATAGATGGAATAAACAAGGGAAATATTTTTACAATAAGGGAACTTGAAGATGTAAAGGCTATTAAGGATAGTGTAATAGATAAAAAAATCATATTAAATATAGGCGGAGGAATTCAGGGATTAGAAGGTGCATGGGCTTTTAGTCAACAAGATAAAGAAGTTATTGTAGTTGAAGCTTTAGAAAGATTAATGCCACGTCAACTAGATAAGAGAGCTTCTGAAATCTTACAGAATTTAATAGAAAAATTTAATATAAAAGTTCTTTTAAACTCCAAGGTAGAAAAGATAATTGGAGAAGGTAAAGCAGAGAGCATTATTTTAAATAATGGAACTAGAATTAAGTGTGATATGATAGTTTATTCTGTTGGAATAAGAGCTAATACGAAGATTTTAGAAAATACAGAAGTAAATGTAGCTAGAGGAATCATAGTTAATAATAAAATGCAAACTAATGTAGAAAATATTTATGCAGCAGGGGATGTTGCAGAATTATCAGGGCAAATAGGTGGACTTTGGAATGTAGCATCTGAAGAAGGAAAGGTTGCAGGATATAACATTGCAGGTAAAGAAGCAAGTTATTCTATCTTAACACCAGTTACAATGATGAACGCTTTTAATACTTCACTATTTTCAGTGGGGAATATAGAAGAAAGTTTCGATAAAACAATAGTAGAGGATGAGAAGGATGGAAAAGTCTACAAAAGACTATTCTTTAAAGATGATAAAATAATAGGAGCAATCCTTGTAGGAGATACTAAAGCTTCAATGATTTTAAAGAAAGCAATAGAAAATAAAACTATAATTTCAGATATGAATTCGTTAAAATCATTTAATGATATACTAGCAGAATTAAAAAAATAGTTATAAATATACAAATAGTATTGATGCTAATAAATATTACTTATCTTGCAAATCTTTGTATATAATAAAAAATACATAATGAAATTTTAAACTATATTAATTATTATGCCTATATTATATTTAGCTATAGTTCTATGTAAAATCATTAATTTAAATTATATAATAAATATTTTTAATTAATAGTTGAAATTTATAGTAAATATTATGTAAAATAATAGTAACTTAAAGTTATATAAATATGAAAAGGAGATGTATAATATGGAAAATTATGATGTAGTTTTAGATTTCTTTACTAAAAATGATAAACCATTAAATGCTACTGCAGTTGCAGAAGGAACAGGAATAGATAAAAAAGAAGTATCCAAGGTAATGGATAAACTTAAAAAAGAAGAAAAGATTTATTCACCAAAAAGATGTTACTGGCAAATAAAAAGATAGAAGTGCTGTAGCACAATGCAGAATGCATAATTGATAATGCATAATTAATGTAAAAACTACTGAAAGTAGTTTTAATAATTATGATATAAAATTTGCTAGATATAATAGTTTAGGATACCTTTAATGGTATCCTTTATTTATTATTTTTAATTGAGTAATATTGTAATAAAATCTTATTCATCAATGCTAATAAAGTTTAATTTCCAATTCCCATCAACTTGAGAAAACTTTACATTAAGCGTGTATAGCCTAGCATCATATTTTGGTTCATTTGAGTATCCTGAATCGTATATTTCATATATACTTCTAAATTCAGTATCAGACACTAAATCATACATTCTTTGTCTCAAGGACATATTTTCTTGAGGAATAGTAAAATCAAAGTTTAAACCCTTTATATGACCATTTTCAATTGTAACATCATCTGCTAAATTATCTTTGATACTAATATAATCACCTTTAATAGCTGAATTTAAAATTAAATAAAAATTAGAATCAAGTACGTTTCTTAGTTCATAGATATATTTTTCTTTTTCAACTAAACTTCTATTTTGAGATAGTTCATTTTGTGTGATAGTTAAATCAGTTGTTAATGATTTAATTATATTATTTTGATATAGCATTGAATAACATACTGTAATAATATTAGTTATAATTAAAACTAATATTATTATTGTTGATTTTTTACTTTTCATATCTTACCCCCAACTTATGATATTAATAAATTACTGTTTATATAGTAGTTTTTAATAATGCTATTCATTAATTTTCTTTTTTCATTATCTTTATAGACATCACCCCAACTAATTAGAGTACCAACTAAAAAATAATAATACTTATAATATAATTGTGAATTAATGTATATTTATATTATATATTAATTGGAATATATAATTAAATGAAAATAATAAGGTTTTATTTAAATTCTATCACTATAGCATATTTTGCATAAGACATAAATTATAATTGTATATTTATATTAGTAGGAATAATATAAATTTGTAAGGGATACTTAGTTTATTAGGCTTTAATAATGTTTTTAGTTATAAGGGGTAATGCTTATGTTAAGTGGGGGAGTAGAGTATGAAAGAATATAGAGATATTCCAAAAAAAGTAATACTTTTAATTATTACTTTTAGTTTAGGTCTATTAATGATAGGATGTGTAAAGTGTAAAGTAGAAAGTGGTAAAACAGAAAATTATATGAATGCAGTTGTTGATGATGTAACAGAAGAAGGTATTAAAGTTGTACCAATAGACAATGAAAATGTTAATTCAGACAAAGATATTATTAATGCAAATAGTATTATTGTAAATAAAAATACAATATCTACTGATAAGCTACCCGAGCTAGAGAAGAGTGACAAAATAAGAATTGTTTATAATGGTGAAAGTGTGGAGGAAGATCCTTTGAAAATTGAGATAGTTTTTGCAATATATTTGTTAGATGAAAAGGGGGAAGTTATACCTAACGAATAAAGTGCTTATAAATTAAAATAATAGTGTAAAAAAATGAATATTAATATATAATAAATATGATGGTAATTACAAAATTAACCATTAATTATCTGAAAGGATGTGATGTTTTATGATGGATTTAGTAAGAATCAATAAAAACTATATTGTTGGTAATGGGAAGGTGACTACAGTATAGCAATAAATATCCTTCCCAATATGTTTAAATTTCGGGAGGAAGAATGAATAATAAAAACTTACTAGAATTAGGATTAAATGAAGGATACATTAAAGAAGCAAGTAGTTATAATGAAAACTTTTATTTAGGAAGAGTTTCAGTACAATATAAGGATATTTATAGAATTGTTACTGAAGAGGGAGAAGTGCTTGCAAGGGTATCTGGTAAATTATCATATTCTTCAAATAGTACTTTAGATTATCCTGTAGTGGGGGATTGGGTATTATTAGACAGAACAGATAATAAAAATGGTGATGCTATAATTCATAAAGTGTTAACTAGAAAAAGTTGTTTTTCAAGAAAGATAGCTGGCAATAGATATGATGTGCAAATTGTTGCAGCAAATATTGATTATATATTTATCTGCATGGCATTAAATAATGATTTTAATATTAATAGACTTGAAAGATATATAGCTGTGGCTTGGGATAGCATGGCAATACCAGTTATAGTATTAACTAAGTCGGATTTATATGAAGATATAGATGAAAGACTAAGAGAAGTTAAAGAAGTTGCTATAGGAATAGATATACTAGTAACTTCAAGTTTAAATGGAAATGGATATGAAAAAGTTAAGGAATATATTAAATCTGGAACAACAATAGCCTTTATTGGTTCGTCTGGAGTAGGTAAATCTACACTAATTAATAAGCTATTGAATGAAGAGGTTTTAAAAACTAACTCAATTAGTGAAAATGATAAAGGAAGACATACAACCACCCATAGAGAGTTATTTTTATTGGAGGATGGTGGAGTAATAATTGATACTCCTGGAATGAGGGAGCTTGGATTAATTTCTGCTGATGTTGATAAATCCTTTAGTAATATTGAAGAGTTAGAAAAGCAATGTAAGTTTTCAGATTGTACTCATAAGAATGAACCTAAATGTGCAATAAGAGAAGCCGTTGAAAATGGTGAATTAGAAATAGATAGATTAGAAAGATATAAAAAGCTTAAAAGAGAAGAAGCCTATAATTTATCAAAAGCTAAGAGCCAAGAAAGACATAGGATTAAAAGTTCTATGAAGGGGAAGAGATAAAATGAGTATATATTTAAAAGATATTGATGAGAATAATTTAGTGGAATGTACCCTATTAACTACTAATAAAGATGGTAAGCACTATGTTTTTGAAGAATTCGTTGCTTCAAATGCTTTTTCCATTGCACAATCAAAGGTTCAAAAGGGCTGGATTGTGAAAGCGATATATGATGATGATTTAATGATTGGCTTTACAATGTATGGATATTGCTATGAATATTCCTTTTATGAAATATGTAGGTTTATGATAGATCATAGATATCAAGGTAAGGGATATGGAAAACTTGCTTTAAGTAAAATAATTGAAGAAATGAAGAAGCTTGAGGATTGTAAGGAGATATATATTTCCTTTGATCCAAAGAATAATATAGCAAGAAAACTTTATGAAAGTTTTGGATTTAAGGATACAGAAAGAGTTCTAGAAGAAGAATTATTGTTTAAGTTAGAATAGTAAAAAGGAGCTGTGGTAAACAGCTCTTTTCTTATATTAAATAGAATAACTTTAATAAAAATAACATTAGGACATAAAGTTATAACAAATAGTCATGTTAATAAAATCCATCACAAATTATAATATTCTTAAGTATTAAAGGTATAAAAATATATTTATGATGGAGGATAATATGGGAATTAGATTTAATAAAGAAAATAAACTATTTAATATTGAATCAAAAAATATAAGCTATGTATTAAGAGTTTTAGAAACTGGACATATAGTTCATTTATATTGGGGAAGAAAAATTAATTCAAATAAAATAGATTATATAATTAAAAAAAGACAGTGTGGAAGTTTTTTAGCTGACTTAGATAATATAGATACTTTACATTTAGAAGCAATACCACAGGAATACCCAACCTATGGAAATCCAGATTTACGATCACCGGCAATTCAAATAAAGTTGCCAAATGGAACAACTGTAACAGATTTTAGATATGATAGTCATAAAATATTTAAAGGGAAGAAAAAACTTAATGGACTACCAGCAACCTATGTAGAAAATGATAATGAAGCAGAAACTCTAGAAATAACCTTAAAGGATGAGCTGGCAAGGCTTAGAGTAATATTATCCTATACTATTTTTGAAGAATATAATACAATAGCAAGATCTTGTAAAATAATAAATGATAGCGATGAAGAAGTTGATATATTAAGAGTTTTAAGTGCTAATGTTGACTTTAATAACAGTGAATTTGATTTTATACATTTATCAGGAGCATGGGCAAGAGAGCGGCATATAATAAGAACCCCATTAAGGTCTGGAGGACAATGTGTAGAAAGTAGAAGAGGGGCAAGCAGCCATGCTCAAAATCCATTTATGGCATTAGTTAGCCACAATGCTAATGAAGATTATGGAGATGTTTATGGATTCAATTTAATTTATAGTGGAAACTTTTTAGCAAATGTTGAAGTTGATATGCATAATAATTCAAGAGCACAAATTGGTATAAATCCCTTTGATTTTACTTGGAATTTGGAAGCAAGAGAAGAGTTTCAAACCCCTGAAGCCGTATTAGTATATTCACCTAATGGACTAACTGGAATGTCTCATATATATCATGATTTATATAGAGAAAGATTAGCTAGAGGAATATATAAAGATAAGGAAAGACCAATACTTATAAATAATTGGGAAGCAACATATTTTGATTTTAATAATGAAAAAATTAAAGAGCTAGCAAAGGAGTCCAGTAAACTTGGAATAGAATTATTTGTATTAGATGATGGATGGTTTGGAAAAAGAAATAGTGATGAGTCTTCACTTGGAGATTGGTTTGTTAACGAAGAGAAAATAAAAGGTGGATTAAATTTATTAGCATCAGAAATAAATGAAATGGGAATGAAGTTTGGTTTATGGTTTGAGCCAGAAATGATTTCACCTAATAGTAAATTGTATGAGGAACATCCAGATTGGTGTATTCATATTGAGGGAAGAACACGCTCACAAGCAAGAAATCAGCTTATATTAGATTTGTCTAGAAAAGAGGTTTGTGATGCAGTAATAAAAATGCTTACAAATATATTAAAATCAGCACCAATATCTTATGTTAAATGGGATATGAATAGAAATATGAGTGAAATAGGATCTCCTTCATGGCCAGCTAAAAAGCAAAAAGAAGTTGTGCATAGATATATGTTAGGATTATATAGAATATTAGAAAATATAACTTCAGATTTTCCTAATATTTTATATGAAAGCTGCTCTGGTGGAGGTGGAAGATTTGATGGCGGAATGTTGTATTATATGTCACAAGCTTGGACAAGTGATGATACTGATGCTATTGAAAGATTAAAGATTCAAGAAGGCACATCATTAGTTTATCCACCTAGTTCTATGGGAAGTCATGTTTCAGCAGTTCCAAACCATCAGGTGGGAAGAATAACTCCACTTAATACAAGAGGGGTAGTAGCTATGGCTGGTAGCTTTGGTTACGAATTAGATATAACAAAAATGAGTAATGAAGAAAAAGAAGAAGTGAAAGCTCAAGTTGAGTTTTATAAAAATATAAGAGCTATTGTTCAATATGGGGATTTATATAGGCTAAAGAGTTCATTTAATAGTAATGAAGTAGCATGGATGAATTTATCCAAAGATAAAAATAAAGTTGTAGTTAGTTATGTAAAAAAGTATGGAGAAGCAAATGTACTTCCAAGGAGATTAAAGCTTAAAGCACTAGAGGAAAATTCATTATATAAAGTTAATGAAACTGGAGAAGTATTTGGCGGAGATGAACTTATGTATATAGGACTTGAAATTGGAGAATTATTTAATGATTACCAAGCTAAAATTTGGACATTAAGTAAAATAAGCTAAATATAAAAGAAATTTAAAAAGAGAGAAAATCAGATAAAATGAGTTTCTCTCTTTTATATAATAAATATTTAATTATGTTCTTAATAAAAGCTTATTTGCAGAAATACCTTTATTTAATCTATACTCTTTTGGACTAACTCCTTTTACCTTTTTAAAGGCTTTTGAAAAGGCTAGTGGATCATTATATCCACAGGAAAAAGCAATATTACCAATGGGTAAATCTGTATTATATAAAAGTTCTGAAGCTTTAGTTATTCTAAACTCCATTAAAAACTTTTGGGGAGACATATTTAAATGTTTTTGAAAAATAGATGTTAAATAACTTCTATTTAAGCATACATAGTCAGCAAGATCAGTTACCTTAATTTGTGAATGATAATTGTTTTGAATAAACTCTACTGCATTATTTATATATGTATTATAAGAATGATTTTTATCATTAAGCAATATACTTTTATTATCTTCAAGCAATATACTTTTATTATCTTCTGCTAATTTGGAAAAAAACAGATATAAAAGCCCTTCTATTTTAAAAGAATCAGCAGGGGTACTTCTATGGTGCTTTAGCATTTCCATAACATATTCTTTAAGTTCATCATTTTCACTAGATTTAAAAATTACATTGTTTTTATCTAGACCTACTGATTTTAAGTAAGCTTCAACCTTGTTACCATCAATTCCTATCCACAAATAAGTCCAAGGGTTTTCCTGATCAGCTTGGTAAAAAGTAACGATATTAGGGCTTATTAAAAAACCTTCATTTTTATTAACTGTAAATTTATTATTATCCACATAATAATAACCTTTTCCTTTTAGTACATAATGTAATAAATAATTAGGTCTAACAGCAGGACCAAAGGAATGTAAAGGCACACACTTTTCTAAGCCACAATAGCAAAGATACATATCATTAAAGTCTCTAATACTATTTTCTAAAAAGTAAGCTTCTAATATAAAAATCACCTCAATCTAACATAAGAACATATTAATTACTATTTTAAATGACTATATTATACAATTCAATATAGATAAAAATATATATAAGATATTATTAGTTAAGTGTAAATAATAATAATATATTTTTCTTAAAGGAAAATAACTAAAATTCCTTGAAGTACTCCAATAATAGCACCTAATATAAGACCTAAAATTTCAATATGCTTAAGCTCTTTTTTGGCAACCTTGATTATGATATCCTCTAATTTTTCTAAGTCCAATTGATTAATTTTTTCTTCAATGATTTCTTGAATATTAACATTTTCTTTAGCTTTATTTAATAAATCAATGCTAATTTCATTAATTGCATCAGGAACTTCTTTATTTAAAATTTCATCTATATAAGGTGTAGCTATCATTCTAAATGGCATAGGAATAATATTAAGCTTTTCATTTATTATACTTTTCACTTTATTTGTTATATGTGAATTAAAGCTTTCTCCATTAGAGTTAGTATTCAATGCTTGATTTAATATATCATCTATTGAAAGTAATTCATTAGAAATAACTTCACCAATATTAGAAGCAATTTCATTTTTCCTTTTAGGAATTAAGCCTAATATTTCAATATTTAAGATAGGAATCTTAATAGGGTTAATAGGCCTAAACATAAGTTTTATAGCTAATATATTAGTTATCCATCCAATAAGACCACCAACAATTGTTAATATTAATATAGTTATAAAATTATTCATAAGTACCTCCGTATATCTTAAGTTTAATGATTATGTATATAAAATACATAGAATATTTTATAACCAAAAAAGAAATATTTCAATATAAAATTTGACCGATTGGTATAAAGTTTTATAATATAACTTCTATTTTAGAGCTTTATAGAAACGCTCTACTTGATAATTATTATTATTTTCCAAAAGGTCATATTATTTACATTATTATGGAATATAATTCCATAATAATGTATAATTAAAACATAGATTAATACGCAATTGTATTATTATTAATTAAAAGTTAATAAAAAAGTTTATCAATTTTTATATATTTTTGTAAAATTTAATTGATATCAAAAAATTAAATATATAGGTTTATGATATATAGGAGGTTATATGAAAAGTTTAAAATTAAAAATAGGGTTGTTATTAAGTTTTATTATAATTGGAGTTATTTTATTTATTAATTTTTATAAACCTTATGATAAAGAAAAAGAACTTTATAAGGTTTTAAAGGGAAAGAACTTTACTTACTATAGTTATACTAAAGATAATATAAAGAAAATTAAAGATTTAAATAAATATATTAATTCAATATATGATGACTTTGAAAAAAATATGGGTGTAGATATAGATAGTAAAATAGATGTTATGATTTATAAAACATCTAGTGACTTAACATCAGCTATAGATTTTGGATCATATAAAAGCTTAGAACCTTTAGGTGCAGCAAATGGAGTAGGAATATATATAGTAGAAATTCAGAATGGTTCTGATATCAAGGAGACATTTAGGCATGAATTAATTCACAAGTTAACATCTGCTAGAAATGTTTCTATGGATAATGCAGCTTATGAATGGTTATCTGAGGGAATAGCATATTATAATACATATTTTGATAATAATATATATTATAGAACTAATAATGCTTTAAGAGTGGCAGCATTAACAAATAATCTTCCAGACTTAAGTAAAATATTAAAGAATTCAAGTTCTGTAACTGATGAATGGGGATATCAAGCATATAGAGCTATAGTTGATTTCGTTATTAGTAAGTATGGGAATGATAAATTATTAGAAATAATAGATAATGTTGGAGTAAAAAATATAAATGAAATTTTAAATTTGTCAGAAGAAGAATTTATTGAAGAGTGGAAAAATTTCATGATTGAAAATTATTAATTTTTATGGGAGATATCATATTTATATCTCCTGGGATTATATTATAAATATATATTTTTATATAATTATTAAACTATTACGAATTAAAAGTGGATAAGTTTATTTATAATTTTTATACTATATATTACCAACATTGGTTTAAAATAGAAACTATAAAAAAGAGAGCTACAACAGCAGCTCTCTAAAATTTTATAATTCTTTCATTCTTTAATTATTTAATTATTAATTTTGAATGAGCTCTTAAGTGAAACTATTCTGTTAAATACAAGCTTATCATCAGTAGTGTATTTAGGATCTACATTGAAGAAACCATTTCGTACCAATTGAAATTTATCTTGTGGTTTAGCTATATTAGCAGTAGTATTTTCAATATATCCCTCTAAAACTTCTAATGAGTTAGGATTTATTTGTTCTAAGAAATGCTTACCTTCATTTTCAGGAGCATCATCTAATATTAATGGTTCATAAAGTCTAAATTCAGCAGGCTTTGCAGTTTTTGCATCTACCCAGTGGATAGTTCCTTTAACTTTTCTTCCAGTAAATCCAGAGCCACTCTTAGTTTCAGGATCATAAGTACAATGTAACTCTATAACATTACCATTTTCATCTTTTATTACATCGTTACACTTAATGAAGTAAGCACCAATTAATCTTACTTCATTACCTGGAAATAGTCTAAAGTACTTTTTAACGGGTACTTCCATAAAGTCTTCTTGCTCTACATAGATTTCTCTTGAGAATGGAACTTCTCTTGTACCAGCTGCTTCATTTTTTGCATTGTTTGGAACTGGTAGCATTTCACTTTGACATTCTGGATAGTTAGTTATAACAACCTTCAATGGTCTTAAGATTGCCATAGCAGCATTAGCCTTAGGTTGTAAATCTTCTCTTATAAAATACTCAAGCATTTGAGAATCTACAAGAGAATTTGCTTTAGAAACTCCAATTGCCGTGCAGAAGTTTCTAATGGCTTCAGGAGTATAGCCCTTCCTTCTTAAACCAGACACTGTAGGCATTCTTGGATCATCCCAACCATCAACTATATTTTCGTCTACTAGTTGTTTAAGCTTTCTTTTACTCATAACAGTATTAGTCATGTTAAGTCTAGCAAACTCTATTTGTCTTGGAGTGCTTTCCATTTCACATTCTCTTACAAACCAATCATAAAGAGGTCTATGATCTTCAAATTCCAAAGTACAAATTGAGTGAGTTATTCCTTCTATTGCATCTTCAAGTGGATGAGCAAAATCATACATAGGATATATGCACCAATTATCACCAGTGTTGTGATGAACAGCATGTGCGATTCTATATATAATAGGATCTCTCATATTTATGTTAGGAGATGTCATATCTATTTTAGCTCTTAATACTTTTTCTCCATCCTTAAATTCACCTTTTTTCATTCTTTCTAATAAATCAAGATTTTCTTCAACTGATCTATTTCTATAAGGACTTTCTTTGCCAGGTTCAGTTAAAGTTCCTCTATATTGTCTTATTTCTTCTGGTGTTAAATCACAAACATAAGCTAATCCTTTTTTTATTAGAAGTTTTGCCTTATCATACATTATATCAAAGTAGTTTGAAGCAAAATAAATATTATCCCAATTACCACCAAGCCACTTAACATCTTCTTTAATAGAGTCAACATATTCGGTATCTTCTTTAGTTGGATTCGTATCATCAAATCTTAAATTGAATTTTCCATTAAATTCTTTTGCAAGACCTGAATTTAAAACTATTGACTTAGCATGACCAATATGTAAATATCCATTTGGTTCAGGTGGAAAACGAGTTATAATCTCATTATGTTTTTTACTTTCTAAGTCTTCAATTATTATATTTCTTATAAAGTTAGATGAGTTAATTTCATTTGACATATGCATACCTCTCCTGTACAAATTTATCTTTTTATTACCTTATATATTAGTTATATACTATTTTTTACTTTTAAATCATATTTTTATATATTTATGACTAGTCTTAAATCGCAAAGCAATTTCCTGGTGCACAGTTAACAGTTTTTTGAATAAAGTAACAGGTAGTAGGTAACAGGTTATAAATTTAAATTTAGTAGTGAAAACGAAAATTAAAGATTTTTTACTCTGTAAAATTAAATTCTCTGTTCCTTGTTACTTGTTCCATTCCACCGATTATAATCAGAAACTGTGAACTGAAATAAATAGTATCTTAGTTTTACTTTTAATTTTAAACTAAGGGAGAGAAAAAATAAAGAGAAAGTATGGTAAAATAGAGTTTTTTATGTAAAAGGCTGATTTTTTATAAATATATGGATAAATA
The DNA here is from genome assembly GCF_039521405.1 of Clostridium sartagoforme. Lineage (NCBI taxonomy): Bacteria > Bacillati > Bacillota > Clostridia > Eubacteriales > Clostridiaceae > Clostridium > Clostridium sartagoforme. The sequence continues at coordinate 22,748 of NZ_BAAACH010000037.1, read as the reverse complement.
TTACAGTATGGTATATAATTAGAATTAATAAAATTTAATGAAAAATAATACTAGAAGGTAGGGGGAGAAATGAAGGGAAAATTTAAAAGTTTTTTTGGGGCTGCAGGATATTTATTATTAGCGTTTTTGATTCAAGTAATAGTTTCAGTAGTGGTAGGAGGTACTATAGGAGTTATTTACACAATTAATAATATAAATGAAATCACCGCAAATGGTCCTAATATAGAAGACATGACTAATAGTATCCTAGGTTTAACAAACTATATACTTTTGGCTTCATCTATAATAACAGTACTTACATTTTTACTGATTTATAAAGTAAGAAAGAAAAGTACTAAAAAAGAACTACAAATAGTTAAAACAAAAAATATAAATCTTATTATTGCAGGAGTTCTTGGAGTATGTGTATGGCTATTTAATTCTGGAGTATTAAGTTTAATAGAAGAAGCAGGATTGCTTACAAAATATTTCGATGTCATGAATCAAATACTTTCACCACTAGCGGAAGGAAGTATAATTATTTCAATAATAACAGTAGGAATAGTTGCTCCATTTGCAGAAGAGTTCTTATTTAGAGGTGTAATATATAAAACGTTAAATAAAAATATATCTATCACTTGGACAATAATCATACAAGCGGTATTATTCGGTTTATTTCATGGAAACTTAATTCAAGGCTCTTATGCAACATTGTTAGGATTGATTTTTGGATATGTGACATATAAAACAAAATCATTATGGCCAGCAATAATAATGCATATGGTTAATAATACTATAGCAACGATACTACCTATGTTTTTATCGGAATCTATTATGGTAACAGGTACTTTTATAGGTTTTATGATATTTGGAATCATAGGAATTGTAATATCACTTTTATTAATTAAGAAAAAAAATAATGATGATGAAAGTGAAGAGTTTAGCTTTATTAACTATAATAATTAAAAATTAATATTTAGGAACTGTATAATGCTTTATTAAAATAAGTAATTATACAGTTCCTATTCTTTTAGAAAGATTATTGTCTAATGTTTTTAGTTATTTAATATTGAAAAATAATAATAAATGATATAAAATAATAATAAACAATAACAAACAATAAAGAGGCGGTGATTCAATTGTTTATGGAAGAAAGATTAGAAGATATATTAGAAATGATTAAAAAAGATGGTAAGGTAAGGGTAAAAGAACTAAGTGAAAAATTTAAGGTTTCTGAAGATATGATTCGTAAGGATCTAAGCAAGTTAGAAAAAGAAGGCAACATAAAAAGAACATATGGGGGAGCAATTCTAGAGAGAAAAATAATTCATAATGATAATACTACTTCAAGGATTATAAGTAATATTGAAGAAAAAGAAAAAATAGCAAAATTAGTTATGGATGAAATACAAGAAAATGATGTTATATTTATGGATATTTCAAGCACTAACTATACTATTGCAACTATGATGACTGGATTTAAAAAAAATATAACATTGATAACAAATATGAATAGAATAGCTATGGAATTTGATTCAATGCCAAATATTGATATAATACAGTTAGGTGGAATTTATAATAAAAAAATAGGCGGAACTATGGGGGCTTTTACTGTAGAAGAAATTAAAAAATTTAAAATAGATAAAGCTTTTATTGGTGTAGGTGGAATTAATATAGAAGATAATTTTGTTAGTAATTTTAATTTAGATGAAGTAAGTACAAAGGAAGCAATTATAAAGATGAGTAAGAAGAAGTATCTAATTACTATTAATGAAAAATTTTATAGTGATGGATCATATAAATTCTGTGAATTGGATGACATTGATTATATAATTACAGATAAAAGACCAGAAGAAGATATAATTGACGGCTTAGCAAAGCATAATGTAAAAGTGATATATTAAAATAGGAGTGATAAATCAGATGATAAAATTTATAGCATCAGATATGGATGGAACTTTATTAAACGAAAAAAATGAAATAAATAAGGAATTTTTTGATATTTTTCATAAGCTTATTGAGAAAGATATAATATTTGCAGCTGCAAGTGGAAGACAGTATTACAATTTACTTAAGAGATTTGATAAAGTAAAAGATAATATGATGTTTATAGCTGAAAATGGAACCTTTGTAGTATATAAGGGTGAAGAAATTATAGTAAATTCATTAGATAAAGATGTAGCAGTTGAGCTTATAAAGATCGGTAGAACTATAGAAAATTCATATGTAATAGTATGTGGTAAAAAATCAGCTTATATAGAAAGTAGAGAAGAAAGATTAGTAAAGGAAACAAAGAAGTATTATGAAAGATATGAAATAATTGAAGATTTGACCAAGGTTGAGGATGATATACTTAAAGTAACTATATGCGATTTTTCGGGCTCTGAATTTAATAGTGACAAATACTATAATGAATATAAAGACAAGCTTCAAGTTACTGTTTCAGGAGAAATTTGGCTTGATATAACAGCTAAAGGAGTTAATAAAGGAGTTGCTATAAATAAAATTCAGGACATGTTAAATATAAATCACAAAGAAACAATGGTATTTGGAGATTATCTTAATGATTTAGAAATGATGGGAAGTGCCTACTATAGCTTTGCTATGGAAAATGCCCATGATGATTTAAAAAGGGTATCAAGGTTTATTGCAAAAAGCAATAATGATAATGGAGTAGTAGAAGCAATAAAAGAAGTTGTAGGTCTATAATTTTTTCTTTTAGTTTTTCAATGGACATATGTAAGCTAGCGTTGACTTGGAATGAAGTGACAAAATAAGTCAATTTACATATGTCCACTTTTTATACAAATTTTAATTAAATAAACACATAAATTTCAAAATATATAGTTTAATACATATTATAGCTTTAAAGTAATATTATTAAGTTTAAATATTAATAATTGTTCTCTCATCCCTGCCACCTGACATCTGTTACCTAATCCTTGTTCCCTAATATCACTTATCCACTTTTTCCAGTAATACAACACCATTAATATCCGCGTTAACAGTAATTTTATTATCCTTAACAGTGTACTTCTTTCCAGTATAAAAATCTCTTATAGATGTAGAATTCTCCCATATAGATGATACATTTATAGTTGTTTCACCAGAAAGGTTAGTAGCAATTATAACTTTATCATTAATAGTATTCTTAGTATAAGTTCTACTAAATATATAAGGAGAGTCTTGTAATTTTTTATGAGTACCAGCTCCTATTGAAATATGGTTAGATCTAAATTGTCCAAGCTTTTGCCAGTGAGATAAAACTGTTTGATCTAAGGTGTCCCAATTCATATCAGATCTTGAAGGTTGATCTTTAGCAGTAGTTATAGTATTAGTTGAAGCTTTACGGTTAGATTCATCACCATAATAAATTTCTATGCCTCCTGGAGATAATATAAGTTTTGTACCTAAATTTATCATATTACCTCTAGTTAATCCAGTATCATGTGAGGATATATAACTTAAAATATTAAATGAAGGATCAGAATTTATTTTATCATCATATTCAGAATAAATTTCTTCAAGAGAATCTAGGCTATCACCTTTTGGAAACTTAAAGTTTATTATAGAGTCAAAGCCATTAGCGTAGTATTCATTTTTTTCAATTCCTTGTCCAAAAACTTCACCTGTCATCCAAAAGTCATCAATCCATTTAGCACCAGGCTTGTTTGGATTATTTTCTCTCCAAGTTTTTAAAGCTTTATTTGATTCTTCTTTTAATTCTTGCCATCTATACATATCTATATGTTTTGCAGTATCACATCTAAAGCCATCAATTCCAAACTCTTCTACCCAAGCTGATAACCACTTTATTATATACTCTGAAGGAGCTATATCTAAATTTTCTCTATATTTTTCAGCGGAAGGAATTATCCATTTATTATTCTTTTCTATAGAGTCTTTTTTCCATTTTGTTTTAAGTATTGGCGGAATATCTACAGGATTTATGGATTCTGTTTTTATATCTGGTAATCCAGAAAGATTCATGTTGATATCATTTGTACCACCAGGAGTATATCCAGGTAATCCAGCTCTTATCCAATCAGGGCCCCACCACTTAGCCCATTCTTCCTTATGGCCAGAATAGTCTACTATAGTTTTATTATAAGTATCAAAATTTTCAGTTTCACTAGGAATCCAATTAGAAATATCAACTGTATCATTTTTTGTTGGAGAAAAATCATAATCAGACATATCTTTTAAGGTAGAAAATCCAGTATGATTCATTACTACATCTAATACAACCCTTATTCCATTTGAATGAGCTAAGTCAACAAATTCTCTCATTTCTTGGACAGTCCCCATATTCTTATCTATTGAAGTCCAATCCAAAGCATAGTACCCATGATAACCATAATGAGCAAAGGAACCATTAGAGTCTCCAGATATAAAACCATGTATTTGTTCTACAGGTGATGTAATCCAAATTGCATTAATTCCTAAATCACTAAAATAACCTTCTTTTAGTTTTTTAGTTAACCCCTTAATATCTCCACCATGAAAAGTTCCAACAGTAGATCCTTTAGAATCGACCCCAACCCTTCCATAGGAATTATTATTAGATTTATTGCCATCATAAAATCTATCAGTCATCACAAAATAAAGACTAACATTATCCCATGAGAAAGCTTTGTTTTCCAAATCCTTGTTTTTTTGTTTAAAATAATTAAAAGAAATTATTATAGCAAATAAAGCTAAAATTATGGATATTGATAAATAAATTACTTTTTTCTTCTTCTTCATAGTATCCTCCTTAAGAAGTTTCTTAAGATGAATTTAACACAGTTCATTTATGACAACAATTACAAATAGTACGAAGAAAATATATTTGGACTGAAATACAAAAATACAATTTTATTTCAGTTCACAGTCACAATTCATAGCTATTTTTTCAGGTAAAAGGAGTAGTATGAAACTTGTTTCCAGAAATCTGATACCTGCTACTCCTAACACCTGGTACCTGACACCTGTTACTTGTTCCCTGTTTCCTGCTTATAATAGGTAATAGAGAACTGTCTCTTGTGAAATGTGAACTATTAAGTATATAATATAAAAATCAGAAATAGAAAGGATAATTTGCATCGTGAGGATAAATAAATTACTAAGTAATTATGGATATTGTTCAAGAAAAGAAGTAAATAGGTGGATTGAAGATAAAAGGATAATTGTTAACGGAAGGTTATGTGAACAAGGTCAATGGGTAGAGGAGAGCGATGATATATTATTAGATGGAGAAAGAGTAAATCCGAAAGAAAAGGTATATATAGCATTAAATAAGCCACCAGGCGTAGTTTGTACTTCAGCAAATGATATCGAAAATAATATAATTGATTTTTTAAATTACAAGGATTATATTTTTCCTGTTGGAAGATTAGATAAAGACTCCCAAGGACTGATTTTAATGACAAATGATGGTGAATTAGCAAATAAAATATTATTTTCAGATAGTTATCATGAAAAAGAATATATTGTTACAGTAGATAGAGGCTTTGATGATGAGTTTATTGAAAGAATGTCTAGTGGAGTTGAGATATTGGGAACAATAACTAGGCCATGTAAATTAAATAGAATAGATAAAAATATATTTAGTATTATTTTAACTCAAGGTTTAAATAGACAAATTAGGCGGATGACTAAGGCTTTTGGATATAATGTTATTAAGCTAGAAAGGATACGAATTATTAATATAACATCTGAGGATATAGAAGTAGGTCATTGGAGAATAATAGAGAAAAGTGAAGTAGAAGAATTGATTGAAATGATTTAGTTAATGATAAATTTTATAAAATTAAATAAAAAAATAAAATCTAGGACTTTAGTCCTATTTTTTTATGACTATTTTTGATGAAAATAGGACTTTAAAATTATAATAAAAAGTATAAAAATATAAGTATAGGGTATTTTGTAATAATTTAGGGATTTTATTGGGGCTTTATAAAAATTAAAGGAGGCTTATATGGATTGTATTAGTATAGATGATATTCTATCCACTACAGTGTTGTATGAAGGGTTTTTTAATTATAATGAATTCTTTAAAATTTCCAAAGAGAGCGTAAAAAGATTTTTATCAATAACTAATAAGTATAAAGATAATTGCATGAATTCGGACTTAGAGAAGAAGGAAATATATTTAGAAGATAGTAATGGACATTTTTCAAGAGAATTTATATATAAGTTTAATGATTATGTGAAAATTAATAAGATAAAATATTCATCATTTAATAGAGAACTTATTTATTATGAAATTTATGAAATATTAGATTATCAAAAGGATATAGAAAGATTAATATTATTTGGATCATATATAGGGAAAGATAAAGATTTTATAGAAATATTTTTAAATGGAGTAAAGGTTAAAAATATAAAAATAAAACTTGTAAATAAAAGAAATATCTGGCCAAGTCCTTCAGAAATAATATTTGAAAAGTATCAATAATAAAGTTTATAAAAGTAAATTTTAAATAATAATTCACGGATTAATTATATTAAGCTGTGGATTTTTTGTTGTTTATAAAAATATACTTTATTGACTTTTATTATGCATGTACTATATTATAACAAAAAGAAGTAGAATAAGAGGTAAGGGCATGAGTTATATAGAAGAAGTAAATAATGTAATAAGGAATATAAAAGAAACAAACCATAAAGCTAAAGAAGAGGCCAAAAAAAGAGTTGATTTTTTAGCAAAACCATTAGGGAGTTTAGGAAAACTTGAAGATATTTCAATCAAGCTTGCAGGAATAACAGGAAATATAAAAAATAGAATAGATAAAAAATGTATAATGATTTTTTCATCAGATAATGGTGTAGTAGAGGAAGGCGTAGCATCATCTCCACAATATGTTACATTAGCACAAACAATAAATTTTTCTAAGGGCCTTACTGGAGTTGCAGTTTTGGCAAAAGAGAATAATACAGATTTGATTGTTGTAGATATTGGAGTTAATTGTGAGGGAGAGATTCCAGGAGCACTTAATAAGAAGATAAGAAAAGGGACAAATAATATAGCTAAGGGACCTGCCATGAGCTATGAAGAAGCTTTAAAGGCTATTTATATTGGAATTGACTTAGTACGAGATGTTAAGGAAAAGGGATATGACATCTTAGGGGTTGGAGAAATGGGAATAGGAAATACTACTACTAGTAGTGCAGTATTAGCTTCCTTAGTTCAATGTAAAATAGATGATGTTGTTGGTAAGGGGGCTGGCCTTACAGATGAAGCCTTTATAAATAAGAAGAAGGTAATAAAAAGAGCAATAGAAATAAATAGTCCTAATATAGAAGATCCAATAGATGTAATTGCAAAGGTTGGAGGCTTTGATTTAGCAGGAATGGTAGGTGTTTACTTAGGAGCAGCTTATTATAAGCTTCCTGTTGTAATAGATGGCTTTATATCAGTAGTTGCAGCCTTAGTAGCAACTAAATTATGTGATAGTGTTAAAGATTATTTAATTCCATCTCATATGTCAAAGGAAATAGGATATAACATTGCTATAAATAATATGGGACTTGAGCCAATGCTAAATTTAGATATGAGACTAGGGGAAGGCAGTGGATGTCCAATTGCTTTTTCAGTAATTAATTATGCTTGTGCTATGATGAATAATATGGCTACCTTTGAAGAGGCAGAAATAGATCCAAGCTATTTGGATAAGATTAAAGATAAGAAAAATTATATTGTTAATAAAGATTAGAAAAGGCTGGGTTAAAATGATAATTTTATTAGTTGGTGGTTCTAAAAGTGGAAAATCAATAGCAGCTCAAAAGTATTCTAAGTTAATTGAAAATAAAGAGGGAGCGTTATATTATCTTGCAACTATGAAGGCTTCTGATTTAGAGGATATGAAGAGAATAGAAAATCATTTATTAGAAAGAAAAGGATGGGGCTTTATAACTATTGAAAAAGATAAGGACTTAAAAGACATAGTAGATAATCTATCTAAAAAAGATACAATTTTATTAGATAGTATTACATCCCTAGTTACTAATGAAATGTTTGATAATGGAAGTTTTATTATAAATGTAAGTGATAAGATAATTAAAGAAATAAGGCTTATAAGTGAAAAGATAGAAAACTTAATAATAGTCACTGATTATTTATTTAGTGATGGAATTATTTATGATAATTATACTGAAAGCTTTAGAAGGGAAATGGGGAAACTTAATATAAATTTAGCAAGTATTGCTGATATTGTTATTGAGTATTCCTTTAATAATGAAATTATACATAAGGGTAGAAAGGAAATAATGAAGTTAAGATGAAGAATTTAATTAACGGTTTTATAATGGCTTTAAGTATGTTTACAATACTGCCAATGCCATATAAAGTTTGGAAGGATGAAAGTGTTAGACACATGATGAAGCTTTATCCTTTAGTTGGGCTAATAGTTGGATTTATTAATTATTTTATATATAGAATTGCAGATTATTCTAATCTTTCTACAATTTTAATTTCTGCAATTACTATGGTAGCACCTTTTATTATTACAGGCATGCTACATTTAGATGGATTTATGGATGTATCTGATGCATTACTATCTAGAAGAGATCAAAAAGAAAAGATAAGAATACTTAAGGACCCTAATACAGGAGCCTTTGCAGTTATTTCTTTAGCTATTTTATTTATTATTGATTTTGCAGCAATTTATACTTTAGTAGAAAATAAGGTGAATGTCATTGGAATTATAATTATACCTATAATATCAAGAGCTTTAATGGCACTGATGCTAATAAAAAAAGAATCTATGAAAGAAAGTTCTTTAGGTTCTTACTTTAAAAAAGATACTGGGAAATTAGATATAATAATTTTATATTTAATTTTATTAATATCTTGTACTTCTTTTGTTTTAATATTTAATTTAAAAGCTATATTAGTGCCTGTATTTATGATAATTTCTGCTATAGTATCAGTAAATAAAAGCACTAAAGAACTTGGAGGAATGTCAGGAGATAGTGCTGGATATGGACTAGTAATTGCAGAAGTTGTAGGAATACTATTCTTAGCAATTATATAGTAAGGGGGGATAATTTTGATATTAGTTTTTGGTGGAGCTTATAATGGAAAGCTTAGTTTTGTAAAGAAAAAATTTAATATAGAAGATGAAGATATTTTTGCAATTGATGATGATTCAAAAGATTTAAGAATAGATTTTTCAAAGAAGGTAATTAATAATTTTCATAAGTTTACTTATAAACTTTCTTTAGAGAAAATTGATGCCATGGATTATATTGTAAGTAATTCAGAATTATTTAAGGATAAGATAATAGTATGTGATGATATTTCCCAGGGAATAGTTCCATTAAAAAAAGAAGATAGATTTTGGAGAGAAAATACAGGAAGATGCCTTCAGTACATAAGTAGTAATTCTAAGGCCATATATAGAGTTTTTTGTGGAATACCAATGGTGATTAAAGATGATGAGTAACATAAATATTTATTTAATACGTCATGGAAAGACTATGGCTAATGAAAAGAAATTATACTGTGGTAAAACAGATTTATCCTTAAGTGATAAAGGATTAGAAGAACTAAAATTTCTAAAGAAAAGTATTGAGTATCCAATATGTGAAGAATATTATACTAGTGGTGCTAAAAGAGCCAATGAAACCTTTGAAGCCCTATATGAAAGTAACGAGTTTAAAGAGTTAAAGGGTTTTTTTGAATATGACTTTGGAGATTTCGAAATGAAATCCTATGATGATTTAAAGCAAGACAAAAGATATATTGATTGGATAACAGATAAATCTGGAGAAATAGAATGTCCTAATGGCGAAAGTAAGAATAATTATAAAAAAAGAATAAGAAATGAGTTTATAGACTTTATTAATAATATAAATAATAAAAAAATAAATTCAGTTTTATTAGTTTCACATGGAGGAACTATAGGGACAATATTAGAAGAGTTCTATGATAATAGTAAGAATTTTTATGAATGGCAGCCAAGCTATGGAAGAGGATATAATATCGAAGTAGAAGTATTAAATTCAGAATTTAAAATATTAAATGTTATTGAAATATAAAATGATATATAGATGTAATTAGTAAATTTAGGAGATATAAACATATGAAGGAATTGACTTTAGGTTATTTATTAGACCTAATAATAGGAGATCCACAAAATCCAATTCATCCAATAAGATTAATAGGTAATTTGTGTAAAGGTATAGAAGGTTATTTTAGAAAAAAACTAAGTAAGTCTCTTAAGATGGCAGGATTATCAACGTGGATAACTGTTGTTTTAATTGTTTTTGTAGTTAGTAATTTAATTTTAAGACTTAGCTATAATTTAAATTATGGGCTTGGAGTAATTATAAGTGGAATTATTGTATATTTTTGTATAGCAACAAAGTCATTAAAGGTTGAAGCTTTAAAGGTAGTAAAAGCCTTAAAGGATAATGATATTGAAGAAGCAAGACATAGATTATCATATATTGTTGGAAGAGACACTAAAAACTTAAATGAAGAGGGAATTTTAAGAGCTGTAGTTGAAACTATTGCTGAGAATATTTCTGATGGAGTTGTAGCTCCAATTCTTTATGCTGGATTATTTGGGGCACCTTTTGCTTTAGTTTATAAAGCAGTAAATACTATGGATTCTATGTTTGGATATAAAAATGATAAATACTATGAATTTGGTTATTTCCCAGCAAAGCTTGATGATATATTTAATTATATACCAGCTAGAATTACAGGATATTTGATAGTTATAGCAGCTTTTATTTTAAAAATGGATTATAAGAATGCTTATAAGATATATAAGAGGGATAGGTATAACCATAGTAGTCCAAATAGTGCACATCCAGAATCAGCAGTAGCTGGAGCTTTAGGATTAAAATTAGGAGGTGCTAATTACTACTTTGGCAAGCTAGTAGAAAAGCCAACCATAGGTGATGAAATAAAGAAGATAGAAGTTCAAGATGTAGATAAAACTAATAATATTTTATATTTAGTTTCTTTTTTAAGTTATTTAATTGCAATGCTTTTATCTTTAGTAGGGAGATTTTAATATGAGTAAAGTAGTTCATGGTGGAAATTTAGATGAATTATCAAGAAAATATAACTTAAATAAAGATAATTTAATAGATTTTTCAGCTAATATAAATCCGATGGGAGTACATAAAAATATAAAGAAGGCAATTATAGATGGATTAGATAATATTGAAAGATATCCAGATATAACCTATTATGATTTAAAGCTAGCAATAAGTAAATTTGAGATTATAGATATTAATAACTTAACCTTAGGCAATGGAGCGGCAGAGGTTATATTTAATTTAGTTAGAGCTTTAAAACCTAAAAAGGTGCTTATTCCAGCTCCAACTTTTGGAGAGTATGAAGAAGCAGTTTTAAGCATAAATGGAAATATAGAATACTATTATTTAAGAGAAAGTAATAATTGGAATATAAGTGAAGATATATTAAAGTATATAAATAATGATATAGATATTATATTTATATGTAATCCTAACAACCCAACAGGAAATTTAACCAATAAAGATTTGATAGAAAGAATTGCAGAAAGAGCCTTAAAATTTAATTCTATAATTGTAGTAGATGAATCATTTTTAGATTTTGTAGAAGACAATGATGATTATACTGCAGTATCTTTATTAAATAAGTATAGAAATATATTTATTATAAAATCTATGACCAAGTTTTTTGCTATACCAGGAATTAGGATGGGATATGGCATCTCTAAGAATAAAGATTTACTAGAAGAAATAGATAAAGCATGTGTTCCGTGGAATATTAACATAATGGCAGAAAAAGCTTCAATTGCAGCTTTATTAGAAGAAGAATATATAAAAAATACTATAGATTATGTACAAAGTGAAAAAAACTTCTTATTCCAAGAACTAATAAAGATAAAAAATATAAAAGTTTTCGAACCAAATGTAAATTTTATAATGTTTAAAACATTAAAAGAAATAGATTTAAAGAGAATTATGTTAAAAGAAAGTATTATTATAAGAAGTTGTAGTAATTATAATGGATTAAATAATAATTATTATAGAATTGCAGTAAGAACTAGAAAAGAAAATGAAAAACTTATTAATTCATTAAAAAAAATAATGAATTAATGTATTTAATCTTTAATTTTATAGGTCTATTTTATAGCATAATAAAAGGTTATATTATAAATTACAGCATATATTTTAATTGACATATTATATCATTAATAATATAATTCTATTTGAATTTATACTATATTAAATATTTAGGGTGCTTTTTAAGCTTAATAGGGAATTAGGTATCATTCCTAAGCTACCCCAGTAACCGTGAAATGGACGAAATCTATTAATACCACTGCAAAAAAATGCGGGAAGGTTAGAAAGTAGGATGAAGTAAAGCCGGGAGACCTGCCTTTTATATAAAGATTATTATCTTCTGAGGGTGAGATAGTAAAAATACTATTATAGTTTTAAATTATTTTTAATAGATAATACAAGCTATTTTCTATTATTTAATAATTTTAAATTATGAAATATGTATTTTAGGCATACTCTTAGTATGTCTTTTTATTTTATAGAAAGATTAATTAAGTATCATTCTATAAAATAAGCCCTAATAAGAAATTAGGAGGAAAGTATTATGAAAAAGGGAAGTAAAATTCTTTCGTTAGTTTTTGCAATGTTATTTTCATTAGCAATATTTGCTGGTTGTGCAGAAACTACAAAAACTATGACAGACAGAGAGGGAAATGAATTCACTCTACCAAAGAAAGTAGAAAAAATTATATCAACTGCACCATCAAATACAGAGGTATTAGTTGATTTAGGACTTGCAGATAAACTAGTTGCAGTGGATAAATATTCAGCAGATGTAGAAGGAATAAATAAAGATCTACCTAAAATAGATTTTAGAAATCCAGATGCAGAAACTATAATATCATTACAACCAGATATAATTATTGCATCAGGACATAATAAGGTTGGAGATAATGATCCATTTCAATTGGTAAAGGATGCAGGAATAACAGTTGTATATATACCAAGTAGCTATAGCATTGATGGGATATATGGAGATATAGAATTTATAGCACAAATAACAAAAGCAGATAAAAAAAGCAAAGAAATTATTGATAATATGAAAAAAGAAGTTGAGTCTATAAAGGCTATTGGAGATAAGATAACAAATAAAAAGAAAGTTTATTTTGAGATAGGTTCTGGTTCTATGTTAAGTAGTTTTGGTAAAGAGACTTTCTTAAATGAAATGATTGAAATAGTTGGAGCAGAAAACATATTTTCAAATGAAAAATCATGGATATCACCATCTGCAGAAGCTATTATATCTGCTAATCCAGATGTTATATTAACTAGTATGCCAGATATAAATGGAGTAAAGGCAGTTGATGATATAAAAAGCCGTGATGGATGGGGTAGTATAACAGCCATAAAGGAAGGCCAAGTTTATAGTATAGATGGTAACTCATCATCAAGACCATCACAAAATATAATTAAGGCTTTAAAAGAAATGGCAAAGGCTATTTATCCAAATGAATATAAATAAATATAATAAAAATAAAGTATTGATGATATTATCAATACCACTAGTTATTTTAATAATCTGTATTGGAACTTCCATTGGAAGTTCCAATATTAGTATTATGGATATTATTTCAATAATATTTCACAAATTATTTAATGTAAGATTATTAGAAGGTATTGAAGTAAAGGATGTTTCAATAATTTGGAGTATTAGACTGCCAAGGGTATTATTAGCATTTACTGTTGGAGGAGCTCTTGCAGCAAGTGGAGCTGTAGTGCAATCAGTTTTAAAAAATCCATTAGCATCCCCCTATACTTTAGGAGTATCATCAGGAGCATCTTTAGGAGTAGGTCTTTTAATAGTTTCGGGAATATCTATCCCATTCCTTGGAAACTTTTCATTACCTCTAGTAGGCTTTATAAGTAGTTTATTAACAATGATAATAGTATTAGTATTTGCAAGTAAGGTAGATAAGGAATTGTCTAATAGCACAATAATATTGTCAGGAATGGTTTTTTCTTTATTTTTTAATGCAGCATTAACAACAATAACAGCTTTATTTACTAGTAAAATAGAAGCTATAACTATGTGGCAAATGGGATCATTTTCTATGAGAGGATGGAGCTATATTAAAGCGGGATTCCCTTTTTTTATAATAGGAATAATTGGAGTAATGATATTTGCAAAAGAAATGGATGTATTAACCTTTGGAGAGGAACAAGCTAAATCTATTGGCGTTGAAGCAGAGAGGGTTAAAAAGTATCTTTTCTTGTTCGTAGCAATATTAACAGGAGCAGCAGTTTCAATAAGTGGGACTATAGGTTTTGTTGATTTAATTGCTCCGCATATAGTAAGAAAAATATTTGGATCAAAGCATTCATGTGTTATTCCTATGTCAGTTGTATTTGGTGGCTGTCTTATGGTAATTACTGATTTAATTGCAAGAACTATAATAGTTCCATCAGAGCTTCCAGTGGGTGCAGTAACAGCAATAATAGGTGCTCCATTTTTTGCTTATTTATATTTTAAAAAATCAAAGTAGGTGATTTTAATATGTTAGAAGTCAAAAATGTTTGTTGTGGTTATGACGGAATAGATATTGTAAAGCAAGTTAGTTTTAGCATAAATAGAGGTGAAAACTTATGTATAGTTGGCCCTAATGGATGTGGCAAAAGTACTTTATTAAAAGCTATATCTAGTCTTATTGATTTTCATGGGGAAATCAAATTAGATGGGAAAAATATAAATACGTTAAAACGAAAAGATCTTGCAACTAAGATTGCGTTAATGACACAAAGCTCTAATATACAATTTCCATATACAATTTATGAAACAGTTTCATTAGGAAGATATTCTCATTTAAAAAGAATTTTTTCTAGATTAACTAAAAAAGATGAATTAATTATAAATGAAAGCTTAAAAATGGTTGGAATATTAGATATAAAAAATAAACTTATAAGTGAATTATCAGGAGGGCAACTTCAAAGAGTATTTTTAGCAAGAGCTTTTGCACAAGATCCAGAAGTTATACTTTTAGATGAGCCAACAAATCACTTGGACTTAAGATATCAAATTGAAATATTAGATTATCTTAAAAATTGGGCTAAAGAAAAAAATAAAATTGTTGTAGCTGTATTACATGATTTAAACTTAGTTCAAAATTTTGGAGATAGAGTTTTAATGTTAAATGATGGAATTATAAAAGGTCATGGAAATACAAAGGAAGTTTTAAATAACAATGATTTAGAAGAAGTTTACGGAATAGATATAAAATCTTTTATGGTAAGAACCTTGGAAAAATGGAGATAAAGGGAGGAGTTTATAATGAAGAAAAAATTTGTTATGTCATATAGTTGTGGAAAAGATAGTACATTATCCTTGTATAGAATGATAAGAAAAGGTAATAAGCCAGTTGCCTTACTCATTACAGTAGATAAAAAAGTTTTAAGGTCATGGTTTCATGGAGTACCAAATGATTTATTAAATGAGGTGTCAAAATCACTTGATATTCCTCTTTTACTAGTGAACTGTGAGGGCGAGGAATATGCAGAGGCTTTTAAAAAAGCACTATATAAAGCTAAAAATGAATTAGGAGCAGAAGGTTGTGTATTTGGCGATATAGATTTAGATGCACATAGAACATGGTGTACAGATAGATGTAATGAAGTTGAAATGGAAGCAATATTCCCATTGTGGCTTGAAGATAGGGAAAAATTAACTTATGAGTTCATAGATACTGGTTTTAAAACCGTTATTAAAAATGTTAGATTAGATGTATTATCAACTGACTTTCTAGGAAAAGAATTAACTCATAAAGTAGTTAAGGATATAATAAAAACAGGTTCAGATGCATGTGGCGAAAATGGAGAGTATCATACCTTTGTGTTTGATGGACCATTATTTAAATATCCAATAAGATTTAAAGAAAATGGAATAATTACAAATGAAACTCATGGTTTTTTAGATATAGCAGGTGTTATTAATGAGTAAAAGTGTAATGTTATTGGGTACAGCTTCATCAGTTGGAAAAAGTACATTAGCAGCAGCATTTTGTAAGTATTTTAAAAATAAAGCTTTAAAAGTTGCTCCTTTTAAAGCTTTAAATATTTCATTAAACTCATATGTAACAAAAGATGGTTTAGAAATGGGAAGGGCACAAGTTGTTCAAGCAGAAGCTTGTGAAATAGAGCCAGAGGCATGGATGAATCCAGTACTTTTAAAACCAAGTGGAAATATGACGACTCAGGTTATAGTTAATGGGAAAGTAAAATGTAATATTGAATCATATAAATATAAGGAATTAAATAAGGAATTAAAAGAAATAGTTAAAGAAACCTTTTATAAGATTTCTAAAGAATATGACGTAATTGTACTTGAAGGATCTGGAAGTTGTGCGGAGATAAACTTAAAGGATAGCGATATTGCGAATATGTCAATGGCTAGAGATAGTGATTCACCTGTAATATTAGTTGCTGATATAGATAGAGGTGGAGTATTTGCATCAGTGGTAGGAACTATAATGCTTTTAGATGAAGAAGATAGAAGGCGTGTTAAAGGTGTAATTATAAATAAATTTAGAGGGAAAATAGATTTATTTAAGCCAGCCATGAGGCAATTAGAAGATATTATAAAAATACCAGTACTAGGGGTTATGCCATATTTTCAATTAGATATAGAAGATGAAGATAGCGTAACAGAAAGGTTAAACAATAGGGATATAAAAAAACTTGATATAGTAGTTATCAAACTTCCATACATGTCAAATTTTACGGATTTCAATGCTTTAGCAAGATTAAATGGAGTATCGATACGATATGTAGATAATAGAAGAGATATAGGTAATCCCCATTTATTGATTATACCAGGAAGTAAAAATACTATAGAGGATTTAAGAGAAATAAAGAAAAATGGTATTTTTAACGAAATAGTAAATTTGAAAAACAAGGGAACATTAATTTTTGGAATATGTGGTGGTTATCAGATGTTAGGAAATCTTATCGAGGATAAGCTTGGGATAGAAGGAAAAGAAACATTTGAAAATGGGTTTGGATTTTTAAATATAAAAACAATATTTAATAGGGATAAAATAACGAAACAGTCGAAAGGAAAAATAATTTCCAATAAAATTCCAGAATTTAATGATATAAAAGTAGTTGGTTATGAAATTCATAATGGAATTAGTAATTTGGATGAAAATGCAATTCCATTTATTAAATTAAATAATGGTGAAATAGCAGGTACTACAAATGAGGAGTCTACAGTTTTCGGAACTTATATTCATGGAATATTTGATGATAGCAAATTTGTTAATATATTTATAAAATATTTATTAAAAGTAAATAAAATTGAAGATATAGATCAAGATAAATTAAGTTATAAGCAATATAAAATGAAGCAATTTGATGAGCTTTCTAAAATATTACAAAGTAATATAGACATGAAAAAAGTAGAAGAAATATTAAAAATATAACTTAATAAAAATAAGTTAACTAAAGAAACTCCAATGGAGTTTTTTATTTTGGCTTGAAATCTTATAAAATTCTTAATATTACTTTATAAAATGCACAATATAAGTTAATTATTGTAAAATAGGAAGTAAGAGATAAAATTAAATTTAATAACATATTTTATATTAAGGCAGTAAACTAATGGGGAGGGGTAGAAAATGAAGGAATTATCTAAAAAAATTATATTAAAGTATAATTTAAATGAATTGAAATGGCTAGATTTAATATGGTTTGCATTATTTCCATTAATGAATATAAACTATGTTATAGCTGGCTCAATTGCAAAAAATGGAAAAGATTTTAGCTTAACATTAGATAAACAGATACCATTTATCTCAATGTTTATTTTCCCTTATATATATTGGTATATTTATATTTTTATAGGACTAATATTTATTTTATTAAAAGATCGTAGAAAATATATAAGAGCTTTATTTACAGTATATATAGGTATGTGCGTATGTTATTTAGTTTATTATTTATTTCCTGTTGAGATAGTAAGGCCAACAATAATAAATAGTAGCATATCAAATAAATTGGTTAATATTATTTATGAAAATGACAGACCATTTAATTGTTTTCCATCTATACATGTATTAAATACCTATATAGTTATGAGATATACAATGAAAAATGAAAACAAGGCATGGTTTTACTATACACAATTAGTAGGTGTACTGATAATTCTATCAACATTATTTATAAAGCAGCATTTTATTTTAGATGGAATAGCAGCAATAGTATTAGCAGAAGTTGTAATTGCCATAGCTAAAAAAATAGAGGACAAGCACCTAGATAATATTTTATTATTACCATATAAACTAATTGATAAAATAAAGAACAAAAATGATATACCAATAAATTAATTTGAATAAATTTTTTCTAAACGTAATCTTTATAAATAGATAATAGGAAAAGTTATGCGGTATGAGATTTATATTAAATATAACTCATGCCGCATTTTATATTGTAAAAAGCTTCTCCTATAGGTAAAGAAATGTTTACATTTCTTTATTTAATAATAATATCCTCTTCACTTAAATATAAGAAATGTTACGTAATTTATAAAAGTATAGATAAATTATCCAAAAGTATATTGACAATGATAATCTATATCAACTATAATAAAAATCAATTGATATATATTATCAAATGATGGGAGTGAGAAGATGACTAAAAAATCATTATTGATTATTACATTTATTCTATCGGTAGTATCTATATTTATTGGAGTATCGGATATAAATATAATTAACATGGGGACTGAAGAAATAGAGGTTCTTATGATAAGTAGATTACCTCGTTTGATTAGTATATTAGTTGCAGGCGTGGGTATGAGTATAAGCGGTGTAATAATGCAACAAATTAGTAATAATAAATTTATTTCACCAACAACAGCAGCAACAGTTGATTCAGCTAAGCTTGGAGTTTTATTTTCTATAATAATATTTTCATCTGCTAATATATTTCAAAAGATGATCTTGTCTTTTATATTTTCGGTAGTAGGAACTTTTATGTTTATGACTATATTAAAGAAGATAAAGATAAAGAATGTAATTTTTATTCCACTTGTTGGTATTATGCTGGGGAATGTAATAGGCTCAATAACAGATTTCTTTGCTTATAAGTATAACTTAACACAAAGTATTGGAGCTTTTTTACAAGGAAATTTTTCAACGGTATTAAAAGGGAACTATGAAATATTATATTTAAGCATACCATTGATGATAATAGCTTTTTCCTACGTACATAAATTTACCTTAGCAGGTATGGGAGAAGAGATGTCAGTAAGTCTTGGACTAAATTATAAAAGAGTTACTAATATTGGAGTTATAATAGTTGCTTTAATTTCATCATTAGTTGTAATAACAGTAGGTAGTATACCTTTTGTAGGATTGATAATACCCAATATAGTTTCTATATGGAAAGGGGACAATCTTAAAACTAATATGCCGATTGTTGCTTTACTAGGAGGAAGTTTTGTATTAGCTTGTGACATTATAAGTAGATTAATAATTGCACCATATGAAGTACCTATAGATTTAACTGTAGGAGTTATTGGAGCTGTAATATTCCTTTATTTAATATTTAGGAGGAATAAATAATGAAAAATAACAAAAAACAAATAATTATAATGTCAATAATTGCAATAACCTTTTTAACATTATTTGTAGTGTGGGGGTTAAATGCAAGAAATTATAGATTTAATCTATCTCTTAGAATTCCAAAGGTATTAGGTATTTTAATAGCTGGAGGAACTATTTCAGTAGCATCGTTATTATTTCAAACAATAACCAATAATAGAATTATAACGCCAAGTATTATAGGCTTAGATGCTTTATATAATTTAGTACAAACTGTAGTAATTTTTGTATTTGGATCTACATCGGTATTCATGGTTAATAAAACAGTAAACTTTTTAGCTTCAGGCACCTTAATGGTAATTTTAGCAATGATATTATTTAAAGTAGTTCTTAAAAGTGGAAGAAATAATATATTCTTTTTATTGCTAGTAGGAACTGTTGTTGGGACATTATTTAGAAGTTTATCATCTTTTATGCAGGTATTAATCGATCCGAATGAATTTGATGCACTTCAAACGAAACTATTTGCTTCATTTAGTTTAGTAAATACAAAAATAATATTTATTTCAGTTGTGATATTAGTAATAATGGCAATTACTTTATATAAAGATTTTAATAAGCTAGATGTAATGTCGTTAGGTAGAGAGCAAGCTATAAACTTAGGTATTGATTATGATAAATTTAGCAAAAAGATATTAGTATTTGTTGCTATACTAGTTTCACTATCAACAGCATTAGTTGGTCCAATAACATTTTTAGGAATAATAGTTGTTAATTTAACTTATGAGATAACTAAAACTTACAAACATTCAGTTCTTCTTATAGTTGGAACACTTATAAGTATAATAGCTTTAGTTGGTGGTCAATTCTTTGTTGAGAGAGTATTTAATTTCAATACGACTATAAGTATAATAATAAATTTTATTGGTGGAATTTATTTTATAAATCTATTATTAAGGGAGAGTAAGCTATGATAGAAGTAAGAAATATTAACAAGAGTTATGGAAATAAAAAAGTTCTAGAAGATGTTTCTTTTAAAATAGAGGAAGGAAAAATAACTTCCTTTA
Organism: Clostridium sartagoforme; assembly: GCF_039521405.1. Taxonomy (NCBI): domain Bacteria; kingdom Bacillati; phylum Bacillota; class Clostridia; order Eubacteriales; family Clostridiaceae; genus Clostridium; species Clostridium sartagoforme. The sequence continues at coordinate 2,119 of NZ_BAAACH010000037.1, read as the reverse complement.
TAGGACCAAATGGTGCAGGTAAAAGTACTATTTTGTCTATAATATCAAGACTTATGGATTCTGATTCAGGAGAAGTTATTATAGATGGTAAAGAAATAAAAGCGTGGGACTCTAAAGAGTTATCAAAAAAATTATCAATATTAAAGCAAAGTAATAATTTAAATATAAGACTGACAATTAGAGAACTTGTTTCATTCGGAAGATTCCCGTATTGTGAAGGCAAATTAAAAGAAGATGATGAAAGGCTTGTTGATGGAGCTTTAAATTATATGAAACTTATAGATATTCAAGATAAGTATCTTGATGAATTAAGTGGTGGGCAAAGACAAAGAGCGTATATTGCAATGATAATTGCTCAAGATACAGACTATATACTTTTAGATGAACCACTAAATAATTTAGATATGAAGCATTCAGCTGAAATGATGAAGCTTTTAAGAGAAATGGTTAATGATTTAGGAAAAACTATAATAATAGTTATTCATGATATAAATTTTGCATCCTGTTATTCAGATACAATAGTAGCATTAAAGGATGGAAAATTAGTAAATCATACTATAACAGAAGAAATGATAACAGAAGATAGTTTAAGTTGTCTTTATGATATGAATTTCAATATTAGAGAAGTAAATAATCAAAAGATATGTATATATTTCTAAAAAATTACAGTATAAAATAAAATTTATATAAAACAAAAAACGGAGGTAAATGTAATGAAAAAGAGACTTGCAGCCATATTAAGTATGGTTATGTTATTATTAGTAGGAGTAGTAGGTTGTACTTCAGGAGATAAATCAACTAAAGATTCAGCAAAAGAAGAAAAGAAAACAGTAGTTGTTACAGATCAAAAGGGCGAAGTAGAAGTACCTGTTAATCCTAAAAATGTTGTAGTTTTAGACTATGGTTCATTAGATATAATGACTAAGTTAGAGGTTGAACCAGTGGCATTACCAAAAGGTTCTCTTCCAGCATACTTAGATAAATATAAAGATGATAAATATGTAGATTTAGGTTCATTAAAAGAATTTGATTTAGAAAAAATCAATGAAGTTGCACCAGACTTAATTATAATAGAGGGAAGACAAGAGTCTTATTATGAAGACTTAAAGAAAATTGCTCCAGTATTATACTTAGGTACAGCTAACAGTGACATATTTGCTTCAGCAGAGAACAATGCTAAAGTATTAGGAAAAGTATTTGCTAAAGAAGAAGGCGTTACAACTGAATTAGGAAACATAAATAAGAGATTAGAAGCAGTAAGCGCTAAAGTTAAAGAAAATAATTCAACAGCTTTAATGACAATGTTCAATGAAGGTTCATTATCTGTATATGGTACAGGTTCAAGATATGATATGGTTTATAGTAAGTTTGGATTTACTCCAGCTGATACACAAATAGAGGCTTCAAATCATGGACAAAATATTTCATTCGAATATTTAAAAGAAAAGAATCCAGATTACTTATTTGTTTTAGATAGAGGTGCAATAACTGGAACTCAAGCATCTGTGAAAGAAGCTGTGGAAAATGAATTAATAAAGACAACAAAGGCTTATAAAGATGGGCACATAGTATATGTTAATCCACAAGCTTGGTATGTTGGTGGAAGTGGAATAATGGCTATAGATACTATTATTTCTGATGTTGAAGCAGCATTGGGAATAAAATAGAATTTAAATTAATAGTAAAAATAAATTGGAATTATTATATACTAAGAACTCCTCATTGGATTTTTCCTGTGAGGAGTTCTTCTATTGAAAACTGTATTAATGATAAATTATCAATATATTAGATGATTTATAATTAAAATAATAATTATAAAAAGTTTTTTTAAAAAAATAAAAAAAATAATTTTTAATATTTACAACGGATAATTATTATTATATAATAATAAACATCAAGAGGATTTAAAATAATTTAAAAAGTAAATTATTGAAAATAAATTCATAATAAAATAATGTGGAAATTAGGAGGAATTTAAATTATGAAAAAATTTGTTTGTACAGTATGTGGATACGTTCATGAAGGGGATATGGCACCAGCACAATGTCCCGTATGTAAGGTAGGAGCTGATAAGTTTGTGGAACAATCAGCAGATTTAGCATGGGCAGATGAGCATAGA